>SFHQ01000024.1 GCA_004556345.1 Clostridiales bacterium
ATACAACGAAGCCTGGTTTTGATTGTGCAGTTTGACAGGGGCGCACCGCAAGAAGAGGGCAAGAACAGGTCAAAAAAGGGGCTGCCTCAAAGGGATCCTTCCCAATCATGCGAGGCAGCCCCTTCCGGTTTCTCCGCCTCCAAAACTTACCGCAAGCCTTTTCCCGACAAAGGTTGACGTTCTTCCGGCTCCTGTGGTACAATGTTCTAAATTGCGAAGATTTTTAGATGAGATGGTAAAGTTTTCCTAGACCTGGATCCAATTGCAAGGAGGAAACCGGAATGGAAACCAAAAAGATCACCCTGCGAAGCCAGACGGTGAAGTGTCCCCACTGCGGGGAATACTATTCCGTTACTTATAAATATTGTCCCTTCTGCGACGCCGGCCGCCAAGAGGAAGAGCGCCGGTTGGCCGAGAAAAAGAAGAAAAAGCAGGCCTTTTTCTCCAACCTCTTCGGCGGTGGCCACGAGGAGGAGAAACCCGCGAAGAGCGCCAAGCGCCCCGCCAAAGCCAAGGAGGACGCCTCGGCAGAGCCGAAGAAGCAGCCGGAGGAGACTGTCCTCCCGGAGGATCTGGGCGAGGGCCCGGACCTGCTGGCCGCCACCCCCCGCCCCCGGCCGGAGGTAGCCCTGCGGAACGAGCGCAATCCCAGAGCCTTTGACGCCGAGGGCGTGGAGATCCCCCTGGAGGAGATCAAGCCCAAGGCCCACCGGGAGCGCAGCGGCCAGCCTGCCCACGGGAGCAAGACAGCCCACAGCGGAAAGAACGGCAAGCGCAAAAAGCCTGCCCTTGAGCCGGAGCAGCCGGAGCTGACCACCCCCCATCGCCGCCGGAAAAAGACCAGCGAGATGACAGAGGCGGAGAAGGCCGTCGATCGCGCCGAACGGGAGGCCCGCGCCGCTGCCCGGAAGCGGGAGCGCGACCGGAAAGCCCAGGAGGCCGCCCTGGCCGCCGAGGCCAGCAAACAGGCTGCCGAAGCCAAGGAAGCAGAGGCGCAGTCCGCCCAGGCAGAGGTCCCTGTTCAGACGGAGCCGGTCGGCACCGAGACGACTGCGCCGGAAGCAGCCCAGCCTGCGGCCCCCCAGGAGACGGCCCAGCCTGCGGCCCCGCTGATCGGGGAAATGCCGGACGAGATGCCGCTGGTCGGCTCCGGGCCGGTCTTTGACCAGGAGACGGTGCCGGAGTCTTTCGGCTTTGAAGAGACCATCGTCTCGACGGACCCGGCCATTTTGAATGAGCCGACCATCCCCGCCGCTCCGGCGGCAGAGGAACCGGCGCCTGAAGCGCCGGCAACCCCCGTGGAACCCGCTGCCCCGGCGGCACCGGTGGTGACGGAATCCCCCGAAGAGATCGCGGCCCGCCAGCAGTGGGCCGCGCTGCAGGAGATGGAGCAGCTGCCTGAACCGGACCCGGTGGAAGCCCCGGAGATCCCCAACATCCCGGAGGCCCCGGCACCTGAGGTCCAGGTGGGCGACACCATCGTGCAGCCCGCTGCCCCGGCGCAGACCCAGAAAGTGCCCGCCCCTGCGGCAGAGCCTGCCCAGGAGAAGCCGGTGGAGACCGAGGAGGACCTGGACGCCCTGCTGAACGAGATCCGAGACCTGTTGGCCGACAGCCCCGTGCCCAAGCTGAAGCCGGAGGAGCTGGTCCAGCCTGAGGTCCCCGCCGAGCCGGACCCGGAGGTCCAGCTGTCCGAGGAGCCTGCCCGCCAGCCGGAGACCCTGACCGAGGAAGAGGAGAACGCGGCCTTTGCCCAGCCGGAAGTTGCCCCGGTCCAGCCGGAGCCGGAGGTCGAGACTGCGCCCGAAGCCCCGGTGCTTGAGGAGCCTGCTGTCCCGGCGGAGGAAGTCCCCGTCGTCGAGGAGCCGACCATTGCCATGGGCAAGCTGGACCTGTCCGACCCGCTGTCTGCGCCGGTGGACGAGGCTCTGTATGACGACCAGCCCACCCAGGTGATCCCCACCCAGGAGATCGTGGAGGAGCTGGAGGCCAAGGCAGACGCCGAGGTGGAGGAAGACGAGCTGGACCATGAGCTGCCCGCCGCCGTCCTGCCCCCCCGCCGGACCGTTGCCCCCCAGGAGACCAAGAGCAAGCGCCGGGCCAAGGCAGACAAGCCTGCGAAGCCAGAAAAGCCCGCGAAAACAGAAAAGCCTGCCAAGGCGGAGAAGGCGGAAAAGCCTAAGAAGAGCAAGAAGAAGGGCAGCGCGACCCTGCCCCTCATCATCGTGTCTCTGGTCATCATCATCGCCGCTGCCGTGATCGTGTTTCATAAAGTTCTGCCGACGTTGCAGAACGGCATCTTCGCCGGCCAGTCCGCCGCCGCCGAGAGCCTGACCCTGGACCAGACCGAGGTCAGCCTGGCCGAGGCCGGGACCGCCGTGACCCTGGTGCCCACCTTCAGCCCCGACGGCTCCACCGGCACTGTGACCTGGACCAGCAGCGACGAGAAGATCGCCGCCGTGGATGAAGCCGGTACCGTGACCGCCGTGGCCCCCGGCAATGTGACCATCACCGCCACCCTGGAAAACGGGGCAACGGCAGAGTGTAAGGTCTCCTGCACCTGGACTGCCGAGGGCGGCGACAACCAGACCCCCGCGAACGAAGGCGGCGGCGAAGGGGCCGAGCAGCCCCAGGAGGCCGCTAAGCCCGCCCTGAGCAACAATGACATCACCCTCTCCAGCGAGGGTGCGACCCAGCAGCTGACCGTGGAGAACGCGGGCGGAGACGTGACCTGGACCAGCAGCGACGATACCATCGCCAAGGTGTCCGCCGACGGCACCGTCACCGCCGTGGCCCCCGGCCGCGCTACTGTCACCGCCAAGATCGGCGAGCAGACCTTGAACTGCGCCGTGCGCTGTGTGTGGTAATTGGATCTTTTCCGCATTTTTTGCGTTTACATAGTATATATAATTTACAATAAATTGATAATAAATAGCAGCCCCCTGCCAGATCAAATATGACTCTGGCAGGGGGCTGTTTGCGTCTGGGGATCGGGGAGCAGTCAGCGGATCTGGCCGTCGCCGGTGATGATGTATTTGTAGCTGGTCAGCTCCTCCAGGCCCATGGGGCCGCGGGCGTGGAGCTTTTGGGTGGAGATGCCCATCTCACAGCCCAGGCCGAACTGCCCGCCGTCGGTGAAGCGGGTGGAGGCGTTGACGTACACGGCGGCGCTGTCCACCAGGCGGGTGAAGAGGTCCGCGTGGGCGCGGGTCTGGGTGATGATGGCCTCGCTGTGGCCGGTGGAGTGGCGGTTGATGTGGTCGATGGCCTCCTCCACGCTGCCGACGATGTGAACGGCGAGGATGTAATCCAGGAACTCCGTGTCAAAGTCCTTGGGGCCGGCGGGGGTGCCGGCGGGGAGGATGGCCAGGGCCTCCGGGTCCAGGCGCAGCTCTACGGGGGGCTGGCCGGACTGACGGCGGCGCTCCACCAGCTGCTCCCACAGCAGGGGCAGGAAGGTGGGGGCAATGTCCCGGTGGACCAGACAGACCTCGGCGGCATTGCAGACGGAGGGGCGGCTGGTCTTGGCATTGTCTACGATGGTCAGGGCCTTGTTGAGGTCGGCGTCGCCGTCGATGTAGAGGTGGCAGATGCCGGTCCCGGTCTGGATGCAGGGGACCTTGGCCTGATCCACACAGGTCTGGATGAGGGAGGCCCCGCCGCGGGGGATGAGCAGGTCCACATAGCCCACGGCCTGCATGAGTTCGTTGGCGCTGGCGCGGGTGGTGTCGGTGACGAGGCTGACGAGGGCCTTGGGCAGGTGGTTCTGCTCCAGGGCCTTGTGCAGGGCGCGGACGATGGCGGTGTTGGAGTGGATGGACTCCTTGCCGCCCCGGAGGACGCAGACGCTCCCGGCCTGGAAGGTCAGGCTGGCGGCGTCCGAGGTCACGTTGGGCCGGGACTCATAGATGATGGCGATGACGCCCAGGGGGACGGAGACTTTGCTGACCACCAGCCCATTGGGCAGGGTGTGGCAGCCCAGGTGCCGGCCCACGGGGTCCTTGAGCTGGGCCACAGCCCGGATGCCGGCGGCCATGTCCGCGATGCGCCCGACGGTCAGGCGCAGGCGGTCCTGCATGACGGGGGCGATGTGGCCCTGGGCGGCTTCCAGGTCCAGTGCATTGGCGGCTAAGATCGCCTTGGTGTCGGCCTCCAGGGCGTCGGCCATGGAGAGCAAAACAGCCTTCTTTTCCTCGCTGGACAGCGCGGCCAGGGCCGGCTTGGCGGCCAGGGCCTCTTCCAGCAGGGGACGGGTGATGGTGAGGGAGGCGGGGTCCGCGATAGGGGCCGTGAACTCGTTGCCCGCTGCGGAGGGGGGCGGATAGCAGGCCATCTCGCCGGGGGAGTTGTTGGTGTGCATAGCGGTGTTTATCCTTTCTTTGCGCGGAAGCGGCTGCCCACGGGCTTGCCGTCCGCAATATCATACAAAATTGAAGGGGCGACCCCGTTGGCGATGACCATGTCGCACCCGGCGGCGGTGGCCAGGGTGGCGGCCTGAAGCTTGGTGGCCATGCCGCCCGTCCCCAGGGAGGAACCGGCCCCCCCGGCCAGGGCGATGATCTCGTCGGTCAGGGCCGGGATGTCCGAGATAAGCTCGGCGTCCGGATGGGTGTGGGGGTCGGCGGTGTAGAGACCGTCGATGTCCGAGAGCAGGATGAGCAGGTCGGCCTCCATACTCACGGCGACGCGGGCGGCCAGGGTGTCGTTGTCGCCGATCTTAATTTCTTCCGTGGCCATGGTGTCGTTTTCGTTGATGATGGGCAGGGCGTGCAGCTCCAGCAGACGGACCATGGTGTTGTGGAAGTTGCGGAACCGGTCGGGCTGGTCCACTTCCTCGGCAGTGAGCAGGATCTGGGCCACCGTGTGATTGTATTCCCCAAAGGCTTTGTCGTAGGTATACATCAGCTCGCACTGGCCCACGGCGGCAGCGGCCTGCTTCGTTGGCATATCCTCCGGGCGCTTGGGCAGCGAGAGCTTGCCGACGCCCATGCCGATGGCCCCGGACGAGACCAGGATGATCTCGTTCCCGGCGTTTTTTAAGTCGCTGAGGACCTTGCACAGCTCCTCCACCCGGCGGATGTTCAGCAGGCCGGAGGGGTGGGACAGGGTAGACGTGCCCACTTTGACCACGATGCGTTTGTTCTGCATAGGAAGACTCCTTTTGAGACGCGAACCGGCGGGGCAACCAGAAAACACCCGCCGGGATTTTTTGACAGTTTTACGCTTCTATTTTAGCGAATGGCAGGGACGCTGTCAACAAGAAAGCCCGCCATTCGGCGGGCTTGGTGGGGTTAGACTTTGGTATGGGCTTTGCCGGGGTAGAGGATGAGCTTGCGGCCCAGGAAGTTCCAGACGAAGACCAAAATGCTGCTGATGAGCTTGGACACCATGAAGTACAGGTGGAGGCGGCTGGTAAAGAGGTACATAAGCCCCATCGTCAGCAGCAGGCCGACGACGGAGATGGCGATAAACACGGCGATCTCCGCGGCGGGGCCGACGGTGGAATCCACGGACTTAAAGGCGAAGTATTTCGTCAGCAGGAAGTTGCAGGTGATGCCCACGGCGAAAGAACAGGCCGCGGCGGGTAAGTAATGCACGCCGAGCATTTCCAGCAGGAACAGCAGCAGGAAGTCCACCAGAAAGGAGGAGGCCCCGGTGAGTACATACCGGAAGAGCTGGGTGACGGTATTTTCTGTTGGCTCTGCGAAGAGAGGGCGGAACTGACCATGGCGCAGTTGCTGCCAGAAGGCGATGGCGTCCTGGATGGTCCGCTCTTGCAGCATCGGTTTTTTCATGGGTTCCCTCATGGTTTCAAGGTTCATGGGTTTCGGATTCCTTTCGGCGTTGTGCGATGGCCAGGGCTCTGGGGGGCGTTCCCTCCCGGTGGAACAGGCCAAGATCATAGAAAATATCCAGGCTGATCTCCCCCCATTCGGGGCTGGGGTAGGTCCCACGGACCCAGGTGGAGAGGCCCTTGATGTCACGGTTGATGTAGTTTTCCGCCAGATCCATCGAGGCTAAGTGGCCGTATTCATGGCACACAAACTGCGTCAGACATTGCCGTAGAAAGACGCTGACCGCCGGATCCGCTTTGGCTAGCTGCGCGACATCGTCGGACAGGTAGAGGTCAGGAAAGGAAAACCGGCTGGTTTTGGCGTAGCCATGCTCCCGGGTCCAGTCGAGGGTGTCTGCTTCGGCCTCCATCCGGCCGGCGGGACGGAAAAATTTCATGATCCGGCACCTCCTTGCAGGTTTCGTTGCGGATGCAAGTATACTCCATTTTCCGGAAAAAGTAAAGAGGCGAGTTTTGGAAGAAAGACAAACCGTCGTTTTTGTCCCGCCGCCGTCCAAAAGGGCAAAAAGCCGCCGCCCGAATCCACAAAATTCGGGCGGCGGCTCGGTGCATGCTGCGGGAAAGGATCAGGTCATTTTCTCCTGCTTCACTTTCTTGTCGATGACGTGGCGGGAGGCCAGCTCCTTGCGCACATCGTCCAGGGAGATGCCCAGCTGGAGCATGAGGACCATGACGTGGTAGGCCAGGTCGGCGATCTCGTAGATCGTCTCCTTTTTGTCCTCGGCCTTGCCGGCGATGATGACCTCAGTGGACTCCTCACCGACCTTCTTCAGGATCTTATCCAGGCCCTTGTCGAAGAGGTAGGAGGTGTAGGAGCCTTCCTTGGGGGTGTCCTTGCGGCCCTGGAGCATGTCCATGAGGCCCTCCAGGGAGAAGGCGCTGTTCTCGTCGCTCTCGAAAATGGGGTTGTGGAAGCAGGACTCCGCGCCGGTGTGACAGGCGGGGCCGTCCTTGTTCACGCGGACCACCAGGGCGTCGTAGTCGCAGTCGGCGGTGATGTCGATGATGTGCTGGGCGTTGCCGGACGTCTCGCCCTTGCGCCAGAGTTCCTGGCGGGAGCGGCTCCAGAAGCAGGTGCGCTCTTCCTGGATGGAGATCTCCAGGCTTTCCTTGTTCATATAGGCCAGCGTCAGCACTTGGCCGCTGGTCCCGTCCACGACGATGGCGGGGATGAGTCCCTTCTCGTCAAACTTTAATTTTTCCATGTCGATCATGGTGGTTCCTCCCGTTGTTTATCTCACTAAGATGCCGTTCTTACGCAGCTCTGCTTTCAGGTCAGGGATGGCGATCTGCCCAAAGTGGAAGACGGACGCCGCCAGCCCTGCGTCTACGCCGGGCAAGGTCTGGAAGAGCTGGGTAAAGTCCTCGACCTTCCCCGCGCCGCCGGAGGCGATGACGGGGACGGAGACGGCATGGCAGACCGCGTCCAGCATCTCCAGGTCAAAGCCGCCCTTCACGCCGTCGGTGTCGATGGAGTTCACGACGATCTCGCCGGCCCCCAGGTCCACGCATTTCTTGATCCAGGCGATGGCCTCCATGCCGGTGTCATCCCGGCCGCCGCGGCCGAAGACGCGGAACTGGCCGTCCACGCGCTTGACGTCAGCGGAGAGGACCACGCACTGGCTGCCATACCGCAGGGCGGCCTGGCGGATGAGGTCGGGGTCGCGGATGGCCCCGGAGTTGACGCTGACCTTATCGGCCCCGCATTTCAGCACCCGGTCGAAATCGTCCAGGGTGTTGATGCCGCCGCCCACGGTGAGGGGGATGAAGACCCGGCTGGCCGTCTCCCGCAGGATGTCGGTGAAGAGGCCCCGGCCCTCGGCGGAGGCGGTGATGTCGTAGAAAACCAGCTCGTCTGCGCCGCTTTTGGTGTAGTATTCAGCCAGTTCGATGGGGGAGCTGACGTCGTGCAGCCCCTCGAAGTTGACCCCCTTGACCACCCGGCCGTTCTTCACGTCCAGGCAGGGGATGATGCGTTTTGTGATCATTGGCTTGCTCCTTCCCCCAAGGCAACCGCCTGGGCCAGGTCGATGGCGCCGGTGTAATAGGCCTTGCCGATGATGGCCCCGGCTACCCCGGCGGCTTTCAGGGCTTGGATGTCCTCCAGAGACGAGACGCCGCCGGAGGCGATGATGTCCATGGAATACTGCTCGGCCAAGCGCTTGTAGAGCTCCCGGTTGGTGCCGCGCATGGCCCCGTCGCGGGAGATGTCGGTGCAGATGATGGTCTGCACGCCCAGGGCCTGCATCCGGTCGAAGAAGACCTGCCAGGTGTCCTCGCTGGTCTCCAGCCAGCCCTTGATGGCGACCTTGCCGTCCTTCAGGTCGGCCCCCACGGCGATCTTGGCCCCGTATTCCGCGACGGCTTGGGCGGTGAAGTCCGGGTCGGTGACGGCGGCGGTGCCGAGAATGACCCGGCTCGCGCCCGCGTCCAGATAGCGGCGCACCGTCTCCATGTTCCGGATGCCGCCGCCCACCTCCACGAACAGGCCCGTCTGGGCTGCGATGCGCTGGATGGTGGGGAGATTGGTCGTCTGGCCGGTCTTGGCCCCCTCCAAGTCCACGAGATGGAGATGGGAGGCCCCGGCGGCTTCAAATTGTTTCACGGTGTTCAGAGGGTCCGGGTCGTAGACCGTCATTTGGTTGTAGTCCCCCTGGTACAGGCGCACGGCCTGGCCGCCGAAGAGGTCGATGGCGGGAAAAATTTTCATCTCACCAGCTCCCTTCGCAGAATGTTTTCAGGATGGCCAGGCCCACGTCGCCGCTCTTTTCCGGGTGGAACTGACAGCCCATCACGTTCCCGCGGGCCACGGCGGCGGTGAGTTCCGCGCCATATTCCGTGGTGGCAATGACGGCGTCGTTGCAGTCCGTGGCATAGAAGGAGTGGACGAAGTAGACACACTCGTTGTCCTGCACGGTCTCCAGCAGCTTGTGCCGGGGCTTGTCTGCGGGGAAGTGGAGGGCGTTCCAGCCGATGTGGGGGATCTTATAGTCGGCGGGGATGACGCCCTCCATGGGGACCACCCGGCCGGGGATCAGGCCCAGGCCCTTGTACTGGCCGAACTCCAAGCTCTCGTCAAAGAGGAGCTGCATGCCCAGGCAGATGCCCATGAGGGGCTTACCCTTGGCGGCTTCCTCTAAAATAACTTGATCCAAGCCGGTCTGCCGCAGCTTGGCGGCGGCGTCGGCGAAGGCGCCCACACCCGGCAGAAAGAGCTTGTCTGCCTGTCGCAGCAGGGCCGGGTCCCCCGTGACCACCGGCTCCTGCCCGATGGCCTCCAGGGAGCGGCAGAGGGAAAAGAGGTTCCCCACGCCGTAATCGATCACAGCGATCATACCAACATTCCTTTCGTGGATGGGATGGCGTCGCCGCCGGTGAGGGCGACGGCCTGCTTAAGGCTCCGGGCGGCGGCTTTGAACGTGCCCTCGATGAGGTGGTGGCTGTTCTCGCCCGCCAGCTTGCGGAGATGGAGGGTGCAGTTGGCCCGGCGGGTGAAGGCCAGGAAAAATTCTTTCGCCAGCTCCGTGTCAAAGGTCCCGACCTTTTCCGTGGGCATGGGCACGTCCCAGCAGAGCATGCCGCGCCCGGAGAGATCTACCGCGGCCAGGACCAGGGCTTCGTCCATGGGGAGCAGGATATGGCCGAAACGCTCCACGCCCCGCATCTCGCCCAGGGCCTGGGCAAAGGCGTCGCCGAGACAAATGCCCACGTCCTCGACGGTGTGGTGGTCGTCCACCCAGGTGTCACCGGAGCAGGTCACGGTGAGGTCGAAGGACCCGTGGCGGGCAAAGCCCGTGAGCATGTGGTCGAAGAACCCGACGCCGGTTTGGATGTCGTGTTTTCCCGTCCCGT
The DNA here is from genome assembly GCA_004556345.1 of Clostridiales bacterium. Classification (GTDB taxonomy): domain Bacteria; phylum Bacillota; class Clostridia; order Oscillospirales; family Oscillospiraceae; genus Evtepia. The sequence continues at coordinate 9,707 of SFHQ01000024.1, forward strand.
CCAGGTTCAGGGTCAGGGTGATGCCGGTCTCGCCGGTCTTGCGCCGGATGTGGCTCTCTCGCATCTTACACGCCCTCCTCGGCCAGAATTTCCTCCACCACGCTGAGGAACGCGGCCATCTCCTCCTCGGAGCCGATGGTCACGCGGTTATAGGGGGCCAGGGCGGGGGTGGAGAAGTGGCGAATGAGCACGCCCTTGTCCTTGCAGGCTTGGTAGAGCTTGGCTCCGTCCACCTGGGGGTGGGTGATGAAGAGGAAGTTCGCCTGAGAATCCGGGATGGAAAAGCCCATCTGCCGCAGGGCATTGGTGGTCGTCTCGCGGGTGGCCATGATGCGCTGGGCGTTGGCCCGGAAGTAGTCATCGGACGCCACGGCGGCGATGCCGAGCTTCAGGGTCAGGCGGTTGACGTTATAGGGGTTGGTGGAAAACTTGAGTTTTTCCAGGTCGGCGATCAGCTCCGGCTGGCCCAGGGCAAAGCCCAGGCGGGCCCCGGCCATGGAGCGGGACTTGGAGTAGGTCATGACCACCAGCAGGTTGGGATACCGATCGACCAGGGCGGCGGCGGAATCCGCGCCGAAGTCCACATAGGCCTCGTCGATCACCACCACATGGTCCGGGTTGGAAGCGATGATCTTCTCGACCTCGGACAGGGGCAGGGCGATGCCCGTGGGGGCGTTGGGGTTGGCCAGGACCGTCAGCTTGCCCGTGCCGGACAGACCGGGCACGTCCACGGTAAAGTCCTCATGCAAGGGGACGGTGGAGTAGGGGACGCCGTGCAGGTCGGCGAAGACGGGGTAGAAGCTATACGTCAGGTCGGGGAACACGGCCCCGTCCTGGCCGAAGGCCATAAAAGCAAAGTTCAGAATATCGTCCGAACCGTTGGACAGAAAGACTTGGTCAGCCCCCATGCCGTACAGCCGGGCCAGGGCCAGCTTCAATGCCTTCCCTTCCGGGTCGGAGTAGAGCCGCAGATCCCGGATGTCCTCCTCACCCAGGGCCGTAAGAACGGCCTGGGAGGGGGGATAGGGGGACTCGTTGGTGTTGAGCTTGATGTATTGCTTGTCCCTGGGCTGCTCGCCGGGGGTATAGGCTTCTAAAGCCTGGTATTTGGTGTGAAGGAAGCTGCTCATGGATTCTCCTTCCCGACAATGGCGGGGTCAAAGCGGATGTCGATGCTGCGGGCGTGGGCGGTCAGGCCCTCCTGCTTGGCGAAGATGGAGACGGTCGGCTGGGCCTTCTCCAGGGCGGGACGGGTGTAGTAGGTGTACTGGGTCTTCTTGACGAAATCGTCCACGGACAGGGGGCTGGAGAAGCGGGCCGTGCCGCTGGTGGGCAGGGTGTGGTTGGGTCCGGCAAAGTAATCGCCCAAGGCTTCGGGGCAGTTGCGGCCCAGGAAGATGGAGCCGGCGTTTTTGATCTTGTCCAGATAGTCAAAGGGCTGGTCCACGCAGACCTCCAGGTGCTCCGGGGCGATCTCGTTGGCGATCTCCACGGCGGTGTCCAGGTTGTCGGCCACGATGATTTTGCCGTTGGTGTCGATGGAGGCGCGGGCAATTTCCTCCCGGCGGAGCTTGGGCAGCTGCTCCTCGATGGCGGCCTGAACGGCCACGGCCAGCGCCTCGCTGTCGGTGACGAGGACGGCGGAGGCGTTCTTGTCGTGCTCGGCCTGGCTGAGCAGGTCGGCGGCGACGATGCGGGGGTCACACTTGCCGTCGGCGATGACCAGGATCTCGCTGGGACCGGCCACCATGTCGATGCCGACCTTGCCGAAGACCTGCTTCTTGGCCTCGGCCACGAACTGGTTGCCGGGGCCGACGATCTTATCCACGCGGGGCACGCTCTCGGTGCCGTAAGCCAGGGCGGCTATGGCCTGTGCCCCGCCCACGCGGAAGACGCGGTTGACGCCGCAGATGCGGGCGGCGGCTAAGATATTGGGGGGGATCTTCCCGTCCTTGCCGGGGGGCGTGACCATGACGATCTCTTTGACGCCCGCCAGCTTGGCGGGGATGCAGTTCATGATGACGCTGGAGGGATACGCGGCCGTGCCGCCGGGAACGTAGAGGCCCACCCGCTCCAAGGGGATGATCTTCTGGCCCATGAGAATGCCGTCTTCCTCGTTGACAAGGAAGCTGTTGCGGACCTGGTGCTGGTGAAAGGCGGCCACGCGCTCGCTGGCCCGGTAGAGGATGTCCACCAGCATGGGGTCGGCCATGCGGAAGCCCTCGTCAATGGCCCCCTGGCCCACTTCTACGGACGTGATGTCCACGCCGTCAAATTCTTTCGTATAGCGCTTGAGGGCTTCGTCGCCCTTGGCCCGGACCTGGGCGATGATTTCACGGACCGGCTCCTCTACGGAGCCGACGGGATCCTCGCGGGCGAAGATGGCCTCGCGCTTGGTCTCCGATTCCTTCAAAATGCGGATCATTTCTGTTCTGCCTCCTTGGCGGCCACCTGGGTCTTGAGCCCCTCGTAGAGGGTTTGGATGGCCGCGTGCTTAAACTTAAAGCTCACTTTATTGGCGATGAGCCGGGCGCTGATGGGAACGATGGTCTCGATGGGGGAGAGGTCGTTTTCCCGCAGGGTGGTGCCCGTCTCGACGATGTCGACGATGACATCGGTCAGGTCTAAAATGGGGGCGATCTCAATGGAGCCGTGGAGCCGGACGATGTCGATGTCCCGGCTGCGGGCGCTGTAATAGGCCTGGGTGATGTGGGGGAACTCGGTGGCCACCCGCAGGGTGCGGTCGGGGTCGTCCCGGAAGCCGTTCTTGGCGGCCACGCACATGCGGCACTTGCCCACGTTCAGGTCCAGCAGCTCATAGATGTCCGGGCCGTATTCCAGCAGAATGTCTTTGCCGGCCACGCCCACGTCGGCGGCGCCGCGCTCCACATACACAGGGACGTCCGAGGGCTTGACCCAGAAGTAGCGGACCTTGGCCTCTGGATTTTCAAAGATCAGCTTACGCTTGGGGTCCAGCAGCTCGTCGCAGGGGAACCCGGCTTCGGCGAACATCTTGTACACCCGTTCGCCCAGGCGGCCCTTGGGCAGGGCCACGTTCAAAAACTCACTCATGCCTTTGCCCCTCCTCTCAGGTCCAGGATCTCTTTCGCTCTCAGGTCGCCTCCGGCCTGCCGGCGGGCCAGGGTGCGCTTGCCCTGCCGGGCCAGGTCGGAGAGCTTCGTGGTCAGCGCGGTCAGGTCGGTGGTGCCGTCGTAGAGGACCAGCACGTCGGTGTCAAACGCGGGCTGGGCCGGGCCGAGCCGCTCCAGCTCATTGAGGTAGATGGCGAAGCCGATGGCTCCGCAGCGCTTGCCCATTTTCTCGACCATTTTATCATATTGTCCGCCGGATAGCACCCCCGCCGACAGATTTTTCAAAAATCCCCGGAAGGCGATGCCGCTGTAATAATCCATGTTGCCCTCCACGGAGAAGTCCAGATAGACGTTGTCGCCCAGGCCGTTGGCCTTGAGTAGGGCGCAGAGGCTGTTGAGCTCCTCCCAGGCCTCGCGGGTCTTTTTGCCGCCGACGCACAGGGGGGCCAGGTCGGCCAGGACGGACTCCATGGTGCCGTAGGTGGTCACTAGGCGCTCCAGCAGGGCGCGGACGGTCCCGCTGAGATTCCGGCTCTGACAGAAGCTGTCCAGCGCCGCCAGATTCTTCGAGCGGACGGCGGCCATGACCTCCGGGTAGTCCTCCTCGGCTACCCCGGCGGCCTCCATGAAGCCGGAGACCAGGCCCACGTGGGATACGTCCAGCACATAGTCCGGGCTGATGGCAGCCAGACTCCGCACGGCCAGGGCCGTGACCTCGTAGATGTGGTACAGGTCCAGGTCGCCGATGCACTCCAGGCCGGTCTGCATGATCTCCTGGAAGCCCTCGTCGCCCTTGCCGGAGCGGTAGACGGTCTCATTATAATACACTTTGCGCGGGCCGGGCTCGTTCTCTCTCGTGTTCTTGATGATGGAGAGGGTCACGTCGGGCTTGAGGGCCATGAGGACGCCGCGGGCGTCGGTGAACGTGATCATCCGGTCGCTGACCAAAAAGTCTTTGTTTCTTACATAGAGGTCATAGGCCTCGAATTTACTCATTTTGAAGCGGCGGTAGCCGTAGTTTTCATACAATCCCCGCAGGCGGAAAATCGTCTGTTCATCGCTGCGCAGGATGTTCTGGTCCAGATCCATGTGCGATCCCCTTTCTTGTATTCACTCGGTTGTTTAGTATATTACCACTCTACCGTGATAAAGTAAAGAGCTGCGGCGAAAAAACCAAAGATCCCGTGAAAAAATTTTATCCGGTGGAAGGGAGCGGGTTTGTATACATTGCCGGGAAAATGTCGAATCGGTCTTGACAGCGGATACCGTTTCCTGGATAATGATGGTAAATAATACTGGATAGGAGAGGATTTGTATGAAAACATTGCTGCGGAAACGCCTCGTCCCCCTGGCGCTGTCTCTGGCATTGCTGGCGGGCCTGCTGGCCATCCCGGCGGCAGCGGCTCCGGCCGCCCCCACGGAGGAGCTGGCGGACATCACCTATTATGGCGGTAGCTACACGAACTGTAAGATGCCCTATGACATGGCAAACGCCTATGTGCAAGCGCTGGACAGCCTGGCGAACAACGGAATCATGGCTACCCTGGCCGACCCTGCGGGGGATGGGATGCCCCTGCTGCTGACCGTGGATTTCCAGTTCACGGGGAACCTGACGGACACGCTGAAGGTCTGGACGTGGAACGGCATCTCTGCGATGCCCTATGACTTTGAAGACGATACCGAGCTGGGCTGGACCTTCGGCTATGACTTTGGCACCTACGACGGCAACGAGGCCGCCCTGCGCGTGGGCGACGGCGTGGGCATTGCCGTTGGGGATGCCGGTGGATATCTCTACTACGCCGTGAACCGCGGCCAGCTGGAGATCATCCGCCACACCATGACCTACACCGCCGACGCCTGGAACGGCACCACGGCCACCGGGACGCTGCTGCCGTTGGTCAACGCCACCGGTAAGATCTATGACCAGAAGGCACCTGTCTCCGCCCTGGTCAATGCGGGCTGGACAAAGATCGATGGCTACAACGCCTATCAGCTCGTGTCCGTGGACGGCCTGTACCAATTCTTTGACACCTACGCCGCCCAGGACAGCTGGCTGGCCGCGGACAACGCCCGTTTTACCGCCAGCAAGAGCCAGCTGATCGAAGCCACCACCGGAGAGTCCTACTTGCTGGGGCATTGGACAGACGGGGCCTTGATGCGTGCGGCGCTGGCTGCTTACGCCCAGAAAGCGGCGACCAACAACGGAGATTTCTTCGACGTACCCACCTCCCACTGGGCCTATGACACGGTGAAGTGGGCGGTGGACCGCGGCATCACCAACGGCACCAGTGCCACGAGCTTCAGCCCCAACAGCACCTGCACCAAGGCGCAGATCCTGACCTTCCTCTGGCGGGCCAAGGGCGAACCGGCGGCGGGCAACACGAACCCCTTCCAGGACGTCCCCCTCTCGGCCTACTACTACCAGCCCGCCCTGTGGGCCAGAAACCAAGGACTGGTGAATGGAACGCTCTTCCAGCCGAATTCCCCCTGCACCCGCGCCCAGACGGTCTATTATCTCTGGCAGCTGGCGGGTTCGCCGAACGTCTCCGGCACAACGAACTTCCAAGACGTTCCCGGCAACGCGACCTATGCCAAGGCCGTCCAGTGGGCGGTGCAGCAGAAGATCACGGACGGCACCTCCTTCACGACCTTCTCCCCTCTGGACACCTGCACCAGAGCCCAGATCGTGACCTTCCTCTACCGTGCGCTGAAGTAACTTTTTGCAAGGGCCTTCTCTTCGGGGAAGGCCTTTTTTGCATTTCCAGCAGAAAAACCTTGCAAAATCTTGGAGTTTCCTGTATAGTAAACAAGAAATGTTACAAAATGACACCTAGGAAGTGATCCCGATGACCCATAAGATCTGCCTCTCCGCTGCGGCGCTTCTGGCCCTGCTGCTGGCTCTGCCCGCCCCTGCTCTGGCCTACGACGGCGCGACGCCGGACCAGCCCAACCGCCTGAGCGCGGGCCTGTCTCACACGGCCTATGTGGACGAGCACGGCACCCTCTGGACCTGGGGCAGCAACCAGGAAGGGCAGCTGGGGGCCGAGACCCAGGAGACCGGCGTGGACCGGGAGGGGAACCAGGTGGCCGTCTCCGGGACCTCTCTGGCCGTGCTGGAGGACGTGCGCTCCGTAGCTGCCGGCGGCGATTTCACCGTGGCCCTCAAGACCGACGGGACCCTCTGGGCCTGGGGCGGCAACGACTATGGGCAGCTGGGGAACGGGACCGTTGTCTCCGCTGCCCAGCCGGTGCAGGTGCTGGATCAAGTGTCCGCCGTGAGCGCGGGGGACTACCACGTCGCCGCCATCCGGGACGACGGGACCCTGTGGACGTGGGGGGATAATCTCTATGGTCAGCTGGGAGACGGGACCCTGAACAGTGTTTCCGCGCCCCAGCAGGTGTTGGACAACGTGACGGCTGTGAGCGCCGGGGCCAACGCCACCGCCGCCGTGCGCAGCGACGGGACCCTGTGGACGTGGGGGGACAATCTCTACGGTCAGCTGGGGGATGGGACCAGAGACAGCGTGTCTGCGCCCCACCAGGTTTTGGCCGACGTGCGCTTTGCCGTCATGGGCGACTACCACGCCGCCGCGATCTCGACGGACGGGACGCTCTACACCTGGGGCAGTAACCTCGATGGGAAATTAGGCACCGGCGGCCTGGGCGATACCACGGATGAGGGGACAGGGGCAATGTTGCAGCTGACGCCCACTGTGGTCTCTCTGCCCGCTGCCGTTTCCAACGTAACCGTCGGGGCGGGGCATACCGCCGCCATTCTCTCGGACGGGACCCTGTGGACCTGGGGCCGCAACGACGCCATGCAGCTGGGCCTGACCGAGGCCGGAGCGCAGGTGTGGGAGCCGGGGCAGGTCGTGGAGCTGGTCCCCGCCCAGGCTGTGAGCGCCGGGACGGACCAGACCGTTTGCCTTCTGACCGACGGGGAAGTGCAAGCCTGGGGGTCTCCCGCCATGGGCCAGCTGGGCAGCGGCACGCCCCAGGAGAAGGCCGCGGAGCCGGACGTGCAGACGGCAGACGCCGGGGCGGTGCGCGTGGACATCCCCTCTCAGAAGGGCATGGATCGGGTGCCGCTGGTGCTTTTGGCGGCATCAGGGATTGTGCTGGTCGTTGCCGGTGTGGTGACGCGGCGGCATTGACGGGTTCTCTGGAAAGGGGAGCCGGTTGCGAAGCGGACAAGGGGTCCTCCTTGGCGCAGTTTCGTTCAAAATTTCCTCCCCTCTCCCTATTGACAAACCCCCGGCAATCGGCTATCCTGTATGCAGTGAAAAATTTAATACCGTCATGCGATGAAGGGAATATGCCTCCCTAGATCTCCCATGCAGAGAGCGGCCGGTCGGTGCAAGGTCGTGGGGAGTGGGGCGGCGTCTCACCCCGGAGCGTGCGCTATTTGAGTGGGCGTTGTTGGACGCCAATAAGAGTGGTACCGCGGAGAAATTTATGGTCTTCGTCTCTTTGAATTTAAGAGGCGGAGGTTTTTTTATGGCATTTTCCTCCGCCAAATGGAAAGGATCGTGTCCCACATGAAAAATTTTGACAAGTATCGCCCTGGCTACTACATGCCCCCTGAGACCTGCCTGGACTGGACCAAGAAGGAACGCGTCGAAAAAGCCCCCCTGTGGTGCAGCGTGGATCTGCGGGACGGCAACCAGGCCCTCATCACCCCCATGAACCTGGAGGAGAAGCTGGAGTTCTATCGATTCCTGCTGGAGCTGGGGTTCAAAGAGATCGAAGTGGGTTTCCCCGCTGCCTCCGAGACGGAGTTTGAGTTCCTGCGGACCATCATCGAGGAGCACATGATCCCCGACGACGTGTGGATCCAGGTCCTCACCCAGTCTCGTCCTCATATCATTAAAAAGACGTTTGAGGCCATCAAGGGGGCCAAGAACGTCGTCGTCCACCTGTATAATTCCACCTCCTTCGCCCAGCGGCAGCAGGTCTTCCGCAAGAGCGAGGACGAGATCGTGGACATCGCCGTCTCCGGTGCCAAGACCTTTGACGAGTATGCTGCCAAGATGCCGGAGACGAACTTCCGCTTTGAGTATTCCCCGGAGAGCTTCACCGGCACGGAGATGGAGTTTGCCCTGCGCATCTGCAATGAAGTCATCGACGTGTGGAAGCCCCGCCCGGACCGCAAGGTCATCATCAACCTGCCCTCCACCGTGGAGATGTCTATGCCCCATGTGTACGCCCAGCAGATCGAGTACATGAGCAAGAACCTGCACGACCGCGAGAACGTCATCGTGTCGATTCACCCCCACAATGACCGCGGCACCGCCGTGGCGGCGGGCGAACTGGCCCTGCTGGCCGGCGGCGACCGGATCGAGGGGACCCTCTTCGGCAACGGCGAGCGGACCGGCAACGTGGACATCATCACCATGGCCATGAACCTCTTCACCCACGGGGTAGACCCCGAACTGGACTTCTCCGATATGCCCAAGATCGTGCAGTTCTATGAGCATCTCACCGGTATGTCCGTGGGCTATCGTCAGCCGTACTCCGGCCAGCTGGTCTTTGCGGCCTTCTCCGGTTCCCACCAGGACGCCATCTCCAAGGGCATGAAGTTCCGGGAGGAGACGCAGCAGCACCAGTGGACCGTGCCCTACCTGCCGCTGGACCCCCACGACGTCAACCGGGAGTACGAGACCGACGTCATCCGCATCAACAGCCAGTCCGGCAAGGGCGGCATCTCCTACATCCTGGAGCACAACTTCGGCTACACCCTGCCCAAGGAAATGGCCGCAGAAGTCGGCTACTTCATCAAGGAGATCAGCGACCACGCCCACAAGGAGCTCACCCCCACCGAGATCCTGGTGTCCTTCCAGCATGAGTACCAGAACAAGGACATGCCCATTGCGCTCCAGGACGTCACCTGGGTCCGTGAAAACGGCTATACTGCCGCCGACGTGACCCTGGCCATCCGCAACGAGACGTTCTATCTCAGCGCCAAGGGCAACGGCCCGCTGGACGCCGTGAGCAACGTGCTCAAGATCGCCAACCCCGCCATCAAGTACCACTTCGTGGACTATGAAGAGCACGCCCTGGAGACGAACTCCGACTCCAAGGCCTCTGCCTACGTCGTCATCGCCGACGAGTCCGGCCGCCGCTACTGGGGCGTCGGTGTGGACAGCGACATCACCATGGCGTCCGTCTATGCCCTCATCACCGCCGTGAACCGGGCCAACAAGGACAACCAGTTTATCCCCACCAACGACTGAGCCACCCGCCAAAAAGCCTTCCCACCAGGGGAAGGCTTTGAGGGGCGCGGCTCATTCCGTAATCTATATGACACAAGACAAGAGGAGGAATCCCCTATGGGAATGACAATGACACAAAAGATCCTCGCCGCCCACGCTGGCTTGCCGGAAGTGAAGGCCGGCCAGCTCATCCGCGCCAAGTTGGATATGGTGCTGGGCAACGACATCACCTCTCCCGTTGCCATCCGGGAGTTTGACAAGGAAGGCTTCACCGGGGTCTTTGACAAGAGCAAGATCTCCATGGTCATGGACCACTTCACCCCCAACAAGGACATCAAGGCCGCCGAGCAGTGTCTTCAGTGCCGCACCTTTGCCCACCGCTTCGACATCGACAATTTCTATGACGTGGGCCAGATGGGCGTCGAGCACGCCCTGCTGCCGGAAAAGGGCCTGGTCGCCGCCGGCGACTGCATCATCGGCGCCGACTCCCACACCTGCACCTACGGTGCCTTGGGCGCTTTCTCCACCGGCGTGGGTTCCACGGATATGGCCGCGGGTATGGCCACCGGCGAGACCTGGTTCAAGGTCCCCGAAGCCATCAAAGTCCATCTGACCGGCACCCTGCCCCCCATGGTCAGCGGCAAGGACGTGATCCTGCACCTGATCGGCCTGATCGGCGTGGACGGTGCCCTGTACCAGAGCCTGGAATACTGCGGCGAGGGCGTGGCCGCCTTGTCCATGGACGACCGCCTGTGCATCGCCAACATGTCCATCGAGGCCGGGGCCAAGAATGGCATCTTCCCCGTGGATGACATCACCCGCAAGTATATGGACGGCCGCGTGAACCGCCCCTATACCACTTATGAGGCTGACCCCGACGCCGAATATGTCCGCACCATCGAGATCGACCTGAGCCAGATCGAGCCGACGGTCGCCTTCCCCCATCTGCCGGAGAACGCCCGCCCCATCTCCCAGGTGGGTGACGTCACCATCGACCAGGTGGTCATCGGCTCCTGCACCAACGGCCGTCTGGAGGATATGGCCATTGCCGCCAAGATCCTGGAGGGCAAGAAAGTGGCCCCCAACGTCCGCTGTATCGTGATGCCCGCCACCCAGAGCATTTACAAAGAGTGCATCCAGCGCGGTTATATCACCACCTTCATCGACGCCGGCTGCGCCGTCTCCACCCCCACCTGCGGCCCCTGCCTGGGCGGTCACATGGGCGTCATGGCCAACGGTGAGAAGTGCGTTGCCACCACGAACCGGAACTTCGTGGGTCGTATGGGCGGCATCACCTCGGAAATCTATCTGGCAAGCCCCGCTGTTGCCGCCGCCTCGGCCATCGCAGGGAAAATCGCAGACCCCCGGGAGGTATAAGACATGAACGCAAAAGGATTTGTACATAAATACGGCGACAACGTGGACACCGACGTCATCATCCCCGCCCGCTACCTGAACATCGCCGACAAGAAAGAGCTGGCCACCCACTGCATGGAGGACATCGACACCAACTTCGTCAAGGTCGTCAAGGGCGGCGACGTGATGGTCGGCGGCTATAACTTCGGCTGCGGCTCCTCCCGTGAGCACGCGCCCATGGTCATCAAGGAGTCCGGCATCTCCTGTGTCATCGCCAAGACCTTTGCCCGCATCTTCTATCGCAATGCCATCAACATCGGCCTGGCCATTCTGGAGTGTCCCGAGGCCAGCGAGAAGATCGACAGCGGGGACGAGGTCGCCATCGACTTCGACACCGGCGTCATCACCAACCTCACCAAGGGCGAGACCTACCAGGCCAACCCTTTCCCCGACTTCATCAAGAAGATCATCCAGGCCGGGGGCCTCATGGCGGACATCAAAAACAGACAGGAGGCAAAGTAAGCCATGAACTATCAGATCGCAGTCATTCCGGGGGACGGCATCGGCCCCGACGTGGTCGAACAGACCCTGAAAGTGATGGACAAGGTGGGCGAGAAGTTCGGCCACACCTTCAACTACACAAAAGTCCTGGCAGGCGGCTGCGCCATCGACGCCACCGGCGCCTGCCTGCCCCAGGAGACCATCGACATCTGCAAGGCCTCGGACGCTGTGCTGCTGGGTGCCGTGGGCGGCTGGAAGTGGGACAACCTGCCCGGCGACCAACGCCCCGAACGCGCCCTGCTGGGCCTGCGGAAGGCCCTGGGCCTTTTCGCCAACCTGCGTCCCGCCCTGCTGTTCGAGCAACTGGCCGATGCCTCCCCGCTGAAGCCGGAGATCCTGGCCGGGGGACTGGACATCGTGGTCGTGCGTGAGCTGACCGGCGGCATCTACTTCGGGGAGAAGGGGCACCGGGACACCGACCTTGGCCCCGCTGCTTACGACATCGAGCAGTACGCCGAGGGCGAGGTGCGCCGCATCGCCAAGGTCGCCTTCGACATGGCCATGAAGCGCAGCAAGCACGTGACCAGCGTGGACAAGGCAAACGTGCTGGAGTCCTCCCGCCTGTGGCGGCGTGTGGTCGCCGAGGTCGCCCAGGACTATCCTGAGGTCACTTTGGATAACCTCTATGTGGACAACGCCGCCATGCAGCTGGTCCGCAACCCCCGTCAGTTTGATGTGATCGTGACCAGCAATATCTTCGGTGACATCCTCTCCGACGAGGCCAGCCAGATCACCGGCTCCATCGGCATGCTGCCCTCCGCCTCCCTGGCTGAGGGGAACTTTGGCATGTATGAGCCGGTCCACGGTTCCGCCCCCGACATCGCCGGCCAGGACAAGGCCAACCCCATGGCCACCATCCTGTCTGCCGCCATGATGCTGCGCTACACCTTCGGTCTGGGCGCGGAGGCAGACGCCATCGAGAATGCCGTCAAGTCTGTGCTGGATCAGGGCTACCGCACCCCTGACCTGTACGCCGGGCAGGGCACCCAGGTCGGCACCGCCCAGATGGGCGACCTGATCGCCGCGGCCATCTGATCGCGTACCGCGAAGTTAGGATACGATTTATGGTAAAGTGTAGAGCCTGCGGCATGGACCTGCGCCCCGGGGCGCGGTTCTGCGATAGGTGCGGAACCAAAGTAGAAAAAATCTGCCCGGCCTGCGGCGCTGTCCTGCGGGACCAGGCAAGATTCTGTGACCTGTGCGGTGTTCCGCTGGAGGGGGCCGTTCCCGTCTCCCGGCCCAAGGCCCAAAAGGGCGGCATCGCCGCCGGGCAGCTGCACACCGTCGCCTTCCGGGCGGACGGCAAAGTTCTGGCCACCGGAAACAATGACTTCGGCCAGTGCGATGTGAGCGGCTGGTCTGACGTGGTCGGCGTGGCCTGCGGGAAAGACTTCACCGTGGCCGTCTGCGCCGACGGCACTGCGCTGGCGGCGGGCAACAACCAGTTCGGGCAATGCGATCTGAGCGGCTGGACGAACCTCATCGCCGTGGCCTGCGGGGAGACCCACACCGTCGGCCTGCGCTCCGATGGCACCGTTCTCGCCACCGGCCGGGACGCTAAGGCACAGGTCGGCAAGTGGGCGAACGTCACCGCCGTCGCTGCTGGGATGGACCACACCCTGGGCCTGTGCCAGGATGGGACCGTCGTTGCCGCCGGGCAGGGCATGTTCGGCACCTGCGCCGTGGAGCATTGGCAGGACGTCACCGCCATCGCTGCCGGGCACATGCACAGCCTGGGCCTGCGGAAGGACGGCCGCCTGCTCCAAGCCGACGGCTTCATCGCCCCCGGTGTTCTGGACTGGACGGACCTCACCGCCGTGGCCGTCGGCCCCTACCACACCGTCGCCGTGAAACAGGACGGGACGGTAGTGGCCTCCGGGGACATCCAGCACGGCCAGTGCCAGGTGGAGGCGTGGACCAACGTCCGCACCGTCGCCGCCGGAGAGCGGCATACTGTTGCGCTGTGTGCCGACGGCCGGATTCTGGCGGTCGGAGATGACAGCGCAGGGCAGTGTGACGTGACGGAGTGGAAGCTCTGGTAAGATCATAAGGATACAAAAACGCAGCCGTGAAAAAACGGCTGCGTTTTGCTGTCCAAATTGTTTGGGTCAAAGTTCTCTCGCGGCGTGGTATCCTCCATGCACTGCGTCCCAGATCATGCCGCTCTTTGCTGCGTCTCCCACAGAGAGCACACGGGAACACACCGTCTCCAATGCTTCCCCATAGGGCTTTGTCGGGGTCGTGCCCAGGGCTAAGACGACCCGTTGACAGGGGTAAGTATACTCCTCGCCGGTCTGGGGGTCGGTGAGGTAGATGCGGTCTGTTCCGACCTTGGTCAAGGCGCGGCTGGTGAGGCAGACGGCGTTGTTCTGATCTAAGACTGCCGTCACGGCGTTGCGGTTCGAGCCGTAGACGCCGGGGGCCAGGCGCGGGGCGGCTTCCACGACCAGGACGGCGTTGTCCTTCTCCGGGGCGGAGAGGAGCTCTGCCGTCTCCAGCCCCGTCATGCCGGAACCGATCACTGCGATGACCTCTCCCGTGGGCTGGAGCTTCCCCGTGAGAATATCCGGCGGGGTGCAGACGAGGGGGCTGTCCTGTGCGCCGGGGATGCAGGCGGGCACGGCGGGAAGTCCGCCGGTGGCGTCCAGGATGGCATAGGGATGCAAGGCGTTCAGCTCGTCCAGGGTGGGGGCGTGGCCGGGGTGCAGCTCGACCCCTGCCTGCTGACAGCGGCGGGTGAGGCTGTCCAATAACCAGTGAATTTTCTCTTTGCCGGGGGCGAGGGCGGCGAGGTTCAGCTGTCCGCCCAGGACCGCTTGTTTCTCAAACAAGATCACCCGGAAGCCCCGCCGGGCGGCGATCCAAGCGCCCTCCAGCCCCGCCGGTCCGCCGCCTAAGACCACGACGAGACGCTTGTCCCCATCCTGGGGAAGCGGGGGGAGCTGGGCTTCGTAACCTGTTTCCGGGTTCACGGCGCAGGTGATGTGTCCCTCCCCATCAAACTTGCTGAAGCAGGCCATGCAGGAGATGCAGGGGAGAATGTCTGCTTCCTGTCCGGCAAAGGCTTTGTTGGCCCAGTTGGGGTCGGCCAGATGCGACCGGGCGGAGGCGGCGAAGTCTAAGACCCCGTCGGCCAGGAGCTGCTCGGCAAAGGCCGGGTCCCGGATGAGGGCCACGGCGAGGACGGGGATAGAGACGGTCTGCTTCACCAGCCACGGCAGATGCTTCCGCCAGCCCTGGCGGTAGGGCATCGGCTCGACGCTCTGGCTGCCCTTGCTGTCCGTGCCGGAGGCGGAGACGTTCAGCGCGTCCACGCCCCAGGATTCCAGCATCTGGCAGAGCTTCAGCCCCGTGTCGGCATGATAGCCCTTGGGGCCGATGTACTCTTCCAGAGAAACCCGGACCATCACGGGAAAGTCCGGGCCGCAGTGGGCGCGGATGCTCTGCACGACCTCCTGCAAAATGCGGGCGCGGTGTTCTAGGCTGCCGCCGTATTCGTCCGTCCGATGGTTGGTCACGGGGCTGAGGAAACTGTGGAGAAAATAGTGGTGGGCGGCGTGGATCTCGATGCCGTCGAAGCCCGCCTGCTGGACTCTGTGGGCGGCCTGGCCGAAGGATTCCACAATGGTGTGGATGGTTTCGCGGCTGGCTTCCTCGGCCTGGCCCCGTTTCTTCCCCCGCCCGGCGCTGGCCGAGACCAGGGGGAGGGAGTTGAGCTTCGGGTCGGCGTTGGCACCGGGATGGAAAAGCTGGGCGAAGACCTTCGTGCCGTAGGGGTGCAGGCGGTCGGCCAGGGCACGGAAATCGGGGATGTTCTCATCTCGTGCGGCGTTCAGCTCACGGGGAAAGAGGACGCCCCGCTGCTCATCCACGCAGACCATCTCCGTGATGATCAGCCCCACGCCGCCCTTGGCCCGCGCCTCGTAATAGGCCAGCATGGCTTCGGTCATGCTGCCGTCCGGCTCGGAGAGGGAGGCGGAGGCGGCGGTCATGGCGATCCGATTTTTCAGGGTCACGCCGCCGATGCGGCCGGGGGAGGACAGGTGGGGGTAAGGCATCGTTACTCAGCTTCCTTTTCTTTGGGTTCTTCGGTTTCCGTTTCGGGTTTCGGTTCTGCTTGCGCGGCTGTGGCTTTTTCGGCCTTGGCCTTCTCCTTCTCTTCCTGCGCGGCCTTTTCTTTGGCCTCAGCCTCTTCGCGGCGGCGCTGCTTTTCCTCTTTCCAGAGGAGGTTGAGATACTCCGGGGGCACCACGTCGGACCCCTTGGGGTTCAGAATATAGGCGCGGATGTTTTTGGCCAGCTTTTCGTTGTTGGGGTGGACGACGATGAGGTTGTTTTCGTAGGCGTACCAATAGCTCCGCTTCACGTCGGGCATCTGCTTGGTGATGAGCTGCAAGCTGGCCATCCGGGAGGGGGTAGCGGGGGTGTAGATCACGTCCTTCACATCGGTGAAGGGGATGACCCGCTCCTTTTCCGGCAGCTTCGTCTTGCCCAGGCACCGGACCACGCAGTAGTCCAGATACACGTCGATGCGGGACGACCCGCCGGGGAGCCAGAAGAGCAGGCCCTTTCGCACGGCCTGACGGTGTTCTTCCTTTTTCTGCTGTTTCTTTTTGCGTCCAAACATAGCCGCTGCCTCCGTTTTTTGGTGGATTTTAGGATACTTTAGTATAGCGTATTTCGAGGGGGATTGCAAGAGAGGGAAGGGCGCCTTTCATGGGCGGAAAACTGTTGACATCCGTAGACAGCTATGGTATATTGTGATTACAACAACAGACAGAAAGGAGGGATCCACATGGCATATAAGAAAGCCGGCCAGTACCTCACCGAGGCCGAGTGGCAGGTGATGGAGTGCGTTTGGGAGAAAGCGCCCTGCACGGGCCGGGAGGTCTGGGAGTGGTTCCAGGGCCGCACCACCTGGTCCCGCAGCACGCCCCTGACCCTGCTGGGCCGCCTGGAAAACAAGGGCTACGTCAAGACGGAAAAAATCGGCGGCCGCAAGCAGTACACCCCCCTGCTCACCCGCGAGGACGCTTCCTTGCAGGAGGCCAAGAACCTGCTCCAGCGGGCCTACCAGGGCAGCGTGACCCTGATGGTCAACTGCCTGAACAAAAAAGAGGCCCTGCCCAAGGAAGAGCTTGACCAGCTCTATGAGCTGCTGAAAGGATTGGAGGACGAGGACCATGCGTAACTGGCTGCTCAGACTGGCTGCTCAGCTGCGCGCTCCTGCTGGCTGTGACCCTGGCCCTGCGGTTGGGGCTGGCCAAAAAGCTCAGCCCCACCCTGCGCTATGCCATCTGGCTGCCCGTGCTGATCCGGCTGCTTTTACCGGTGGGCATCGGGGCCGCCGGGTGGAGCGTGGCAAACTGGGGCCTGGAAACCGAATCGACCGAATCGACCAGGCTGGTTCAAACGGAACCCCAGGCGACACCGGACCTTTCCGGGGCGGAGATCGCCTTTACGCCCGATCATTTCACCGGAGAGACGACCCCCGGCACGCCGGGGCTGCTGCCCACCCTTTGGGTGGTCGGGTCCATTCTGGTGGGGGCCTGGTTCCTCTATGTGGAGTTTGCGCTGGCCCTGCGCCTGTTCCGCACGCGAGAACGGGTGGAGGGGAGCGGGAGCTTCCTGCCGGTCTACGTGACCGACGCCATCCCGTCCCCCTGTCTGTTCGGCCTGATTCGTCCAACCATTTATCTGACCCCGGACGTGGTAGACGACGAAGAAACACTGCGCCATGTCCTGGCCCATGAAGAGACGCACTTCCGCCACGGGGATCTCATCTGGTCCCTCCTGCGGGGCGTCTGCCTGGCAGTCCACTGGTTTGACCCCCTGGTCTGGTGGGCGGCGATCCTCTCCCGCCGGGACAGCGAGACGGCCTGCGACGCGGGCACCCTCCGCCGCCTGGGAGAGTCCCAACGGGCGGCCTATGGCAGGACCCTGCTGGCTATGACATGTCCCCCCGGACCGAAGTTCTTTTTCAACACGGCGACCCTGACGGGGAGCCGGCCGGAGATCAAGGAGCGTATTATGCTGATCGTATCCCGACCCAAGACGACCCTGGCTGCCGTGCTGGCCGTGGCCCTCATCGGCGGCGCAGCCGTCGGCTGTACCTATCCCGGAGCCGAAGCAACCGCAAATACATTGCCTGAAATCATTGTGACAGACGCAGTGACCCAGGAAAAATTGCCTGACCAAGTGATAGATTATGCCAAAGAGGTTCTCACACAGCGGATGGCCAATTATGAAGCTGGTTGGGCGGAAATTGCTCCCGATTGCACGATAACCCAAGCTCGATTGACAGGTTTGACAGCGTTGGAAACTGGCACAGCCAGAGAAAATGATGGACTAGCCGCGTATCGGTTGGAGTTCCGTCTCCAGGTTTCCGGCAATATAGACGCCGTTTTAGTAGGCGGCATAAACCAGGAAACGGTGGACGGTCAAGAAAACTGGATCGGTGAGTACACCAGTGCCGGTCAGCCTTATTTGGTCTTTCATTGGAAGAGTCAGAGCGGAAGCACTGCATGGGAACCCTTGGGGGTGTTCTGGGACGATGACGTGAGTCAGATAGTGACCCAGGAACAGGAAACCCAATACGGCAACCGCTATACAGCTTACCTCATGGAAACCTATGGAAACCAGATGCAGTAAGCCCCCTACCGAGACCGAGTGGCAGGTGATGGAGTGTGTTTGGGAGAAAGCGCCCTGCACGGGCCGGGAGGTCTGGGAATGGTTCCAGGGCCGCACCACCTGGTCCCGCAGCACACCCCTGACTGAACAAAAAAGAGGCCCTGCCCAAGGAAGAGCTTGACCAGCTCTATGAGCTGCTGAAAGGATTGGAGGACGAGGACCATGCGTAACTGGCTGCTCAGGACGGCTCGGCTCCACCCTGCGCTATGCCATCTGGCTGCCCGTGCTGATCCGGCTGCTTTTGCCGGTGGGCATCGGGGCCGCCGGGTGGAGCGTGGCAAACTGGGGCCTGGAAACCGAACCGACACGATCAACCAGTATCATTCAAAATGAACCCCAGGCGATACCGGACCTTTCCGGGGCGGACATCGCCTTTACGCCTGATCATTTCACCGGAGAGACGACCCCCGGCACGCTGGGGCTGCTGCCCACCCTTTGGGTGGTGGGGGCCATTCTGGTGGGGGGCTGGTTCCTCTATGTGGAGTTTGCCCTGGCCCAGCGCCTGTTCCGCACACGAGAACGGGTGGAGGGGACCGGGAGTTTTCTGCCGGTCTATGTGACCGACGCCATCCCTTCCCCCTGCCTGTTCGGCCTGATTCGTCCAACCATTTATCTGACCCCGGACGTGGTAGACGACGAAGAAACGCTGCGTCATGTGCTGGCCCACGAGGAGACGCACTTCCGCCACGGGGATCTCATCTGGTCCCTCCTGCGGGGCGTGTGCCTGGCAGTCCACTGGTTTGACCCCCTGGTCTGGTGGGCGGCGATCCTCTCCCGCCGGGACAGCGAAACGGCCTGCGACGCGGGCACGATTCAACGCCTGGGAGAACAGCAAAGAGCGGCCTATGGCCGGACCTTGCTGGCCATGACGTGCAGCCCTGGACCGAAGTTCTTCCTGAACACGGCGACCCTCATCGGAAGTCAGACGGAGGTAAAGACGCGGGTCCAGCTTCTTGTTTCCCGTACCAAAACCCGCGCGGCGGCGGCCCTGGCTGTGTTGCTGATCGGCGGCGTGGCCGTGGGCTGGACCTATCCAGGCGCAACCGCGGAGACAAGGCCCTGGCCGGGCTGGACGGCCAATGACCAACATCTGACCGCCATGCTCCCCAAGGAAGCGGCGGCTCTGCCGGATGGCGTGATCGCCCGTGCTCAGGACGCCGTGGCCCAGCGTATCGTAGAGATTCAAGCGCAGTGGGCAGAGCGTGTGCCGGACTGCATCATCCTCGACGCGCACATCAATCGCATTACTTCCGTCTCTGGGCGGTATGCCGTCAGCTATCATGTTCGTCTTTCGCAGACAGATGAGCGCTTGTTCACAGAAGAGATGTGGGAGCTTTCCCCCGATCTGGAGCAGGGGGAGGAACATTGGGTCGCCATGCCGCCCCTGTTGGTGTCATAAGCCCCCTTGCCCCTTTTCTCTGGCCGTGGTAGAATAGAACCATCTCAGAGAACAAAGAGGCGTATGGCAATGCATGACGAACTGACCCAGGTAGACATCGACAAGATGCAGGCGGAGCTGGAGCACCGCATCCACGACCTGCGGCCGAAGCTCATCGAAGAGGTGAAGGTGGCCCGTTCCTTCGGGGACCTGAGCGAGAACTTTGAGTACAAGGCCGCAAAGCGCGAGAAAAACCGCAACGACAGCCGCATTCGCTACTTGCAGAACATGATCAAGACTGCCGTGGTCATCGAGCGCAACGACGAAGCCGACGGCGTGGCTCTCTTTGACAAGGTGACGTTCCAGGATGAGGACGGCGATGAAGAGACCATCCAGCTCGTCACCACCCTGCGCCAGGATGCGCTCAAGGGCCTCATCAGCAAGGAGTCCCCGGTGGGCAAGGCCCTCATGGGCAAGCGCGTGGGCGATACCGTCCGCATCCAAGTGAACGAAAACTATGCCTATGACGTGACCATCCTCTCCATCGAGAAAACGGGAGAAGACCCGGATATTCCCATCAGTACGTTTTAAGAAAGCAAGAAAAGCTCGCCGGTCGGCGAGCTTTTCTCATCCCTGTTGGGTCCTGTTCAAAAGGGCACATTGTCCGGGTCCCGCCCCGATTCCCCGAAGGGGGGCAGGGCGTCGAGCCTGGCAATGTCTTCCGGGGTCAGGGCGAAGTCGAAGATGTTCAGGTTCTCCCGGATGCGGCTGGGCGTTACGGACTTGGGCAGGGGCAGATAGCCCTTGTCCAGGCACCAGCGCAGGCAGATCTGCGCGGGGGTCTTGCTGTACTTCCGGCCCAATTCTGCCAGCAGGGGGTGACCCAACACACGCCCCCGGCCCAGGGGACTCCAGGCTTCGATCAAAATATCATGCTGGGCGCAGAAGGCGACGGTTTCCCGCTGCTGCCAGCCGGGGTTCAGCTCGATCTGGTCCACCATGGGCTTGACTGGTCCCTCCAGCAGGGCCTTGAGGTGGTGGGGCTTGAAGTTAGAAACGCCGATGGCCCGCACGCGGCCGCTTTGGTACAGCTCCGTCATGGCCCGCCAGGTCTCCCGGTTGATATCCTCCCAATTGTCATACTTGTCCGCATAGGCGGGCCAGTGGATGAGGTAGAGGTCTAAGTAGTCCAGGCCGAGATGGGTCATGGTCTTTTCGAAGGCGGCCAGGGTGGGCTGATAGCCCCGGTCGGTGTTCCAGACTTTGCTGGTGACGAAGATCTCCTCCCGCGGCAGGCCGCTGGCCCGGATGGCCTCGCCAACGCAGGTTTCGTTGCCGTAGAAATACGCGGTGTCGATGTGCCGGTAGCCCAGGCGGAGGGCTTGTACGATGGCGTCCACCGTGGCCGGTTCTTCGGGCATGAGGTAGGTGCCGAAGCCGGGGGAGGGGATGGTGACACCGTTGGAGAGGGTGAATGGATGGGACATGGGTGGCTCCTTCCTGTGAGGTGAGCGGGCCGCAGGGGTCTGCGGCCCCTACATAGGGGTTCATAGGGGTTCGTTACTTTTCACTTATTATACGAAAGAGAACGGCAAATTGACAAGAGACAATTTTGCCCCTATCATAGAGACAACAACACGAGGGAGGACGCCCGCTATGATCGACCTGGAACACATCGCCCGCTATCGGGAAAACAACCGCATCGAGGCCAAGAAAGCCGCCGGAGGCTTTCCCCACAGCCTGTGGGAGACCTACTCGGCCTTTGCCAACACCATCGGCGGCCTGATCTTACTGGGCGTGGAGGAGAGCCGGGAAAAAGAGCTGAGCGTCACCGGCATCCCCGACGGGCCGGGGTATGTGAAGCTCTTCTGGCAGACGGTCAACGACCCCAGCAAGGTCAGCGCCAATATCCTCACCCAAGAAGACGTGGCCCTGCACACCATCGAGGGGAAAGAGATCCTCGTCATCACCGTTCCGCGAGCGGGGCGGCACCAGCGGCCCGTGTACATCGGGGACAGCCCCTTCACCGGGGCCTATCGCCGGGACGGGGAGGGGGACTATCACTGCTCCCCCGACGAGGTCCGGGCCATGCTCCGGGACCGGGACGACACCCCGGCGGATCTGGCCGTCTTGGAGGGCCGTAGCTCTGATGACCTCTCTCCGGAGAGCCTGCGGCAGTATCGGGAGCTGCTGGCCCTGCGCCGCCCGGAACACCCTTGGAACTATCTGCCGGACGAGCCGTTTTTGTCCGCCGCCGGTCTGGTCGGCCCAGGGCACACGGGGTGCCAGCACCCGACGTTGGCCGGGCTGCTTCTCCTGGGGAAACGCCGGCCTCTGCGGGAGGTCTTTCCCCACTTCCGCTTGGAGTATCAAGAGGCGGACACGGGCTTTGTGATCTCCACCCTGCACCCAGGCTCCCCGGAAAATCTGTTTGACTTCTATCTCCTGGTCTCCCGCCGCCTGGGGGCCGTCTCTGCGCTCCTGGCCCAGGAAGCAGGGGAACAGGCCGCGTTGGCCGGGGCCATGCGGGAGGCGGTCCTGAACGCCATTCTTCACGCCGATTACTTCAGCCGGGGCGGCTTACACATCCTGCGGACGGACACGGCCCTCACCGTGACCAACGGCGGTCTGCTCCGGGTGTCGCCGGAAAAAGCCAAGGCAGGCGTGGCCGCCGACCCCAGAAACCGGGGCCTGACCCAGCTCTTTTCCCTCGTCCGCCTGGGCACCGGCACCGGCCAGGGCTTGCGGGGCATCTACACCCTCTGGGCCAGGCGCGGCTGGCGGCCTCCGGTCCTAAGCGAGGGCTTCCAGGCGGGCGTGACGAACTTCTCCCTGCCCCTGCCCCGCCGGGAGTTCACCCCGGAGGAGCTGACCCGCCAGCAGGTCATCGAATACCTTACCGACCACATCACCGCCGCCCCTGAGACGCTGCAAAAGGCCCTGGGCCTGAGCGCCCAGGCGGTGCAGACCAGTCTGGACGCCCTCTTGACCCAGGGCCTTGTCGTCCCGAAGGGGGCGGGGTATACGCTGCGGGCGTAAGCCGTCGCAGAAGCTACCTTAGTACACTACGGCTCAGTAGCGGTAGGTAGCCCTCATCCGTCCGCTTCGCGGCCACCTTCCCCCTCGGGGAAGGCGTTAGAAGCGGAAATCTCTCCGGTTGGAGTTGCGAATGTCCTCGATGTGCTGCTGGGCGATGGTCCGCACCTTTTCCTTGGGGATGCGCTGTAACTCCCGCTCGATGAGGGCATCACCGATGGCCTTGGTCTCAGGGGCGGCGTAGTCCACAAGATACTCTTCCAAAGTCATCAGGGCGTTGGGGTGGCAGCAGTTCAAAATCTGGCCGCTCTTGCACAGGGACATGAACCGGTCGCCGGTGCGGCCCTCCCGGTAGCAGGCGGTGCAGAAGGACGGGATGTGGTCCTGCTCCATGAGCCAGCGAACGACCTCGTCCAGGGAACGCTGGTCGGACACGTCGAACTGCTCGGAATCGTGGGGGCGCTCCTCCTCGGTGTAGCCGCCGACGGAGGTGCGGGAGCCGCCGCTGACCTGGGAGATGCCCAGCTTCAGGGCCTTCTCGCGGACTTCCTGGCCCTCGCGGGTGGAGATGATCATGCCGGTGTAGGGCACGGCGATCCGGATGCAGGCGATGATCTTCTCAAACAGCTCGTCGCTGAGGCTGTTGTCGAAGGCGGTGGGGTCGATGTCGTCGGCTTTTTTCACGCGGGGCACGCTGATGGTGTGGGGACCAACGCCCTGGACTGCTTCCAGATGCTCGGCGTGCATGAGTAGGCCGGCAAACTCATACTGGTACCCCTCCAGCCCGAACAGCACGCCCAGGCCCACGTCGTCGATGCCGCCCTCCATGGCCCGGTCCATGGCCTCGGTGTGATAGGCGTAGTCATGCTTGGGTCCGGTGGGGTGCAGGGTCTCGTAGGTCTGCTTGTGATAGGTCTCCTGGAAGAGGATGTACGTGCCGATGCCTGCGTCCTTGAGCTTGCGGTAGTTCTCCACGGTGGTGGCGGCGATATTCACGTTGACCCGGCGGATGGCGCCGTTTTTGTGCTTCACGCTGTAAATGGTCTCCAGACATTCTAGGATGTACTCGATGGGGTTGTTCACGGGGTCCTCACCGGCTTCGATGGCCAGGCGCTTGTGGCCCATATCCTGAAGTGCGATGACCTCCTGCCGGATCTCGTCCTGCGTCAGCTTTTTCCGGGTGATGTGCTTGTTCTTGAGGTGATAGGGACAGTAGACGCACCCGTTCACGCAGTAGTTGGACAGATACAGGGGCGCGAAGATCACGATGCGGTTGCCATAGAAGGCCAACTTGATCTCTTCGGCCAGACGATACATCTCCTGAATTTTTTCGGGGATCTCACAGGCCAGCAGCACGGCGGCCTCCCGATGGGTCAGACCCTCGCAGTGGACGCCGCCGCTGGTGGGCTTGGGCCGGGCCTTTTCCAAAATGGCGTCGATGAGAGCCACGTCGTTCTTGTGTTCCTGGGCGTAGGCGAGGGTGGCTAAAATTTCTTCGTGGTTGATGAACTCTTCGGCGCGAAGAGATTTGGGGTCATAGTTTGCCATGGTATTTTGTCCTTTCTGGTTAGATCGTGCGGATGTCGCCGCGGGAAGAGACGAGGGTGTAACCGACAGAGGCAACGCGGCCCTGCAAGCACCCCACGCACTGCGCCCCCTCTTCTCCGGTGCAGATCTTCCCGTCATACAGTGCGTATTTCTTCCGCACGGACAGGGGGGAGAGGTTGGGCATCACGACGTTGGCGCCTGCCGCCAAGCCCAGTTCCCGGCCGTTGGGCTGGATCGTCCCCAGGGCCGTGGTGGCGGGGAGGAGCAGGTTGGGCTGGATGAGGCGTAAGATCGACAGCAGGTAGACGGTCAGCTCTGCCGTGCCGGGCGCTTCGTCTCGCAGGGGCGTGTCCTGCTGGGGGATGAAGGGGCCGATGCCGCACATGGCGGGCTGGAATTCCTCCACGAATTTCAGGTCCTTGGCCAAAAGCTCCGGCGTCTGGCCGGGGGAGCCGACGAGGAAGCCGCAGCCCACTTGATAGCCGATGTCTTTCAGGTCCCGCAGGCACTGGATGCGGTGGTCAAAGGAGAGTGCGGCGGGGTGTAGGGCGGCGTAATGGTCCGGGTCCGCCGTCTCGTGGCGGAGCAGATAGCGGTCTGCCCCGGCGTTGTAGAGGGCTTGGTAATCCGCCCGCTCCATCTCTCCCAGGGAGAGAGTCACGGCGCAGTCGGGGTAGTCGGATTTGATGGCCCGAAGGAGCCTGCACACGCGGGGAACGGAAAAGGCTCCGTCCTCGCCGCCCTGGAGAACGAAGGTGCGAAAGCCCAGCCGGTAGCCCTCGGCGCAGCAGGCGAGGATATCCTCGTCAGACAAGCGGTAGCGGTCGCAGTTTTGGTTCGACCGGCGGATGCCGCAGTAGTAGCAGTCGTTGCGGCAGAAGTTGCTGACCTCGATGAGACCGCGGGTGTAGACCTCTGTGCCGTAAACCGCCTCCCGCGCCGTCCGGGCCAGCGCCGCCAGACGCGCGGCGGTTTCCGGGGTACGGAAACGGATGAGCTGGGCATACTCGGCCTCAGTCAGCTGATGACATCGCGCCAGCTTGTTGATCAGGGGGAAGAGGGTTCTCTCATTCATCGCTCTCAAACTGGGAGTAGGCGGTCTTGACGCGGATGCCGGGCAGAGCACCGATCTTGCCGGTGAGGGCGGCGGTCACGTCCTGGGGGGCGTCCACGGCCACGGACATGACGTTGATCTTCTTGGCCCGGTAGGGGATGCCCATGCGGCCGATAATATGCTCGCTGTTCTCATGGAGCAGGTCGTTGAGCTGGGGGACGGAAGCGGCGTCCTCCACGATGATGGCTAGGACAGCAACTCTGGTTTTCATTATACAACACCTCTTTTTACTGGATGATAGAAGATAGAAAAAAGGCCGCACCTGGTTTGGGTGCGGCCTTGGGGTCGTGTGAGATCACTTGGCTGCCCCTTTCAGGCAGGGCGGCTGGCCCTTACTGTCAGGTGCGCCCTGGGGGACTTGCCCAGGGTCTTTGTCTATTATACAGGCGGAAGCGGCACTTGGCAAGCCTTTTGCGGCAGGAATCTCACCGACGCCGTTCAAAACCAGGCGGGGGCGATAGGGGAAGTGGCCGATCTCCTCCCGGCTGGTGACGCCGGAGAGGACGAGGACAGTGTCCAGGCCGCACTCGATGCCGGCAACGATGTCCGTGTCCATCCGGTCGCCGATGATGGCGGTGTCCTGGGAATGACAGCCCAAAATGTTCAGGCCCGTCCGCATCATCAGGGGGTTTGGCTTGCCGACGTAATAGGCGGCCTTGCCCGTGGCCAGCTCGATGGGGGCGACCAGGGCGCGGCAGGCGGGGACCAGGCCCTGCTCCGTGGGGCCGGTCAGGTCGCTGTTGGTGCCGATGAGCCGGGCACCGTTCTGAACGAAGCGCACGGCCCGGCAGATGTTCTCATAGGTGTAACTCAGGGACTCGCCCACGATGACATAGTCCGGGGCCACATCGTCAAAGGTGATGCCCTGCTCATACAGGGCGTTGAGCAGGCCCGGCTCCCCGATGACGAAGGCTCTGGCCCTGGGCATCTGGTCGGCAATGAATTTGGCGGTGGCCAGGGCGCTGGTGTAAAAATGCTTTTCGTCGATGTCCAGGCCCATGCGGGAGAGCTTGGATTGCAGTTCTCGCTGGGTCTTGCCGCTGTTGTTGGTGAGGAAGAGGAATTTCTTGTGTTCCTTCTGGAGCCAGGCGACAAATTCCTGCACGCCGGGTAAGAGACGGTTGCCGTGGTAGATCACGCCGTCCATGTCGCAGATGAAGCCTTTTTTGGTGAGTAAGTTTTGCATCGTGATGCCTCCCATCCGGGCCGACACGGCCCGCAGTGTATCTCTTGTTTGGATTCTTTTCTACAAGCTTATTGTAGCGCGAAATGGGAAAGAGAACCACCGTGCTTGTGTTAAATTTTGGTGAAGAGCCGGCACACCACATGGTTCATGTTTTCCGTTGTCATTTTTGTCATGGGGATGCCTCGTTGTGTTCCTCTGGCCCCTGTGGTATACTTCAATAAAGAAGGAGGGGTGCTATGCACGAACCAGTTCCATTGTCCAGAAAACCGGGTACATGTCAGTATTGGGGGTACATATCATTGCTCTCTGACAGAGAAGCGCCCGTATCAGCATTTATGCTGGCACGGGCGCAAATCATTTAAGGCATGCTTTACACCCCCGTTTCTTTCATTATATCAGAATATCAGAAACGGGGGTGATTTTGTGGTTTTTTGACAGGCTGAGGAAGGCTCCGGCGCTTTTGGTACCGGAGCCTTCCTTGAGTCTTACTTTGCAAGCACAACGGAAATTTTGATTTCCTTTTCCGTCTCGCTCAGGTCGAACGCGCCGCCGTCCGCGACGCTCACACGCAGCTCATACAGTGTGCCGTCAGAAAGCGTATCCACGGCGCTGCCTGCTTCATCCGTGATCGACCACAGCTCCTTGCCGACCTCCGCCAGCTTTCCATCTGCACCGTAGGCATAGAGATTCAGCTCAGCGGCGCTTCCGGAAAGATTGTTCATCCGGAACGAGACCGTCGTGTTGGGATGAACATTTTCGACCGTCACAGTATTGCGCCAGCTGGCGACCGTGCCGTCACCGCCGTCCTGCTCAAACTGTTCCTGTGTCAGTACGTTCCGCGCGGCCTTATCGAGATCGACCTCTCGGTACGGCATTTCGGGCAGATAAACGAAGCGATCCTGCAAGCGCAGTAGCTCCAGATAGCCCGTTGGGCAATAGAGCGCGTTGCCGCTGTTGCCGGCATACATGCCGATGGCCATGTTGTTATAGCCGTATTTGCTGGAGACATCCATGGTAAAGACAGTCTCACCGGTTGCAAAGTCCAGGATGATGTACTGCCACATACCGGTGTTCAAGTCCTGCACATAGCCGTAGATATAGCCGGTCGCGGTGGAGAGCTTCATGATCGACGTGTCGCTCAAGTCATTGCGGCACCAGACGCTTTTCATCTCATAGCCGGAATCGGTTTTGATGGTATCGACACGTTCGACGCCGGGCGCGATCATGCAGTTGCCCTTTGTCAGCCAGTTCGTATCATAGATGTTGGCGTAGCTCTGGATGGAAGAGTCACTGTTGGGATCAGCAAGGCCTGCGTTGCCTGCGCCGAACCAGTTGCAGACAATCATGCTGACGGTGCCCTCGCTGTCATCATAGACGATGGCAGAGTTTTCAATCGCCACCTGATAGCCCTCGGGCAGATCATCCAGCACCGGCATGCTTGCAACGATCTCACCGGTCTTCATATCGAGCGCGAGAAGCTTCACGGGGTCTGCGTTGTCAGTGAACATTACAAGGTCTGGCGTCAGCGACGGAGAGCAGCCGCCGCCCCAGGCAAGACCGCCGCCGGTCGTTTTATCGCCTTCGCCGCTGACTTTTGCGCCGACGCTCTCATACGGCGTGCACCAGACGGCCTCAACGCCGTTATTCGCGCGCAGCAGATAGCAGTTCTGGTTTGTCAGGATGACCGCGCCGTCCTTGGAGGCGGCAATGCCGTTCTCCGCGCCCTCACCGGGGGTGAGCTCATAAACAAAGACCGCGTCGGAGAGGTCAGCCTGTTCGCCATTTAAAATCGCGTCGATGGCGGAGCGTGCGATGTAGCCCATCACGCCCTGCTGCTGGCGCTCCGGGTAGATACGGAAGCCGCCGGTGGCAAACCAGAGATTTCCTTCATAATCAAACACTACGGACAGCAGGTTCTGCTCCAGCGTCTTGCCCAGTGCAGCCTCTGCGGCAGCCTTGATGTCAATGTCCAGCACCTTTTCAAATTCAGGCAGGACGTTTCCTGCTTCATCGGTTGCCCGCAGCATCAGCACATGGTTGTTGCTGGTGGGGCAGACGATGCGGTTTTCCGAATCCAGGAACGTATAGGAGCTCTGGATGACGTAACCGCCGCCGTCATGCTGCTTCGGGGAGAAATAGCCCAGCGTCGTGGCTTCCTCTGCATTCAGATCACGGATGGCAATGCCGCCGAGCAGCGGAACGACTGCGTGGCCGTAGTTGTCAAAGTAAATAGCAGGCGAAGCGTTCGGGTTGGTTTTCTCATAGGAAACATTGATCTCTGGATAGATACCGAGCGGCAGGACCTCATCCGTGGAGTCGGTATTGTAGCCATCGTGGTGAATGTTGGCATCGCTCTTTGCCATATAGGGGTTTTCATCGACACGCTTGGCATTCATGGCCTTTACCGGCAGGGCGGCGCTTGCCGCGGACACTGTATCCGATGCAGGCATGTCGGAAGACTGCTTCGCACCGCAGGCCGCCAATGTCAGGCACAACACACCGGTCAACAGAAGGGTGGGGACAGAACACTGTAATTTTTTCTTTCTCATTGATATCCTCCATTTTCTTGCTTGTTGTCTCGGCTCAGTTCGATGCCCGTTTATTCGATCCAGGCATTCAGTCCTTGCCGGAATGCATCCTCGGAAACCGGCTCCAGCAGGAAATAGTCTGCCCGCAGCCGGAAGGCGTGAAGGGAGAAATCCAAGTCGCTGCACCAGATCATCCGGCACGCGGGGCACAAGGAGCGAAGATGCTCCACTGCATTTAGTCCTGCCACTCCGGAAAGTGCAATGATGGCATTGGTCGGAGCATCTTTCTGCGCCGCTTCAAAAAAGCGTTCCTGATCGTCATATTGCATGACCTGCGGAAACAGCCCCTTCGCTTCACAAAACCGGGTAATTTGCTCGGCGTAGCGCTGCCGCTCTGCTTCCTGTTCTGCCAGCACGGCAATACGATACACAGATCTCCCTCCTTCCTTCATCCGATTTGGCATCTTGCTTGCGCTCAGTATAAAAAGGTCATTCGGCTTTTTCAAGCGCCGTGGCACGAAAGAGGCGATTTTGGCACGAATTCCAGCAACGGTTCTTTGTCATCCTCGATGCGCTGTGATATAATCATCTTGGAATTCAAGCACAAGGAGAGAACCCTGCATGAGAATTGCGATCGTGGATGATCTTGCCGCAGAGCGCACACTGCTGAAAGACCGGCTGGAACGGCAGCTTCAGCGGAGAACTGTGCAGGCGGATATTCTGGAATACGAAAGTAGCAAGACATTTCTGGAAGCGGCAAGGGAAGCCCCCTTTACTGCCGCGTTTCTGGATATTTATATGGATGGCATGACGGGCATGGAGGCGGCAAAGGAGTTGCGGAAAACCAACACGGACTGCCTGCTGGTTTTTACCACGACCTCGACCGACCATGCGCTGGAGGGCTTTCAGGTACGGGCGCTGCACTATCTGGTCAAGCCCTTTACCGAAGCGGACATCGACGCGCTGACGGACATCGTCTATGCTGAGCACTTCGCGCATCTGATCTACGTCCACACAAGCGTGCAAAAGACGCTTGTCACACGCCAGCCCTTCAAGACGTTCATCGCGCCGCTAAGAGATGACTCGCGCTTTTTCGTGTGCGGCCGCGGTGTGATCGTGAATCTGGAACACGCGGAGGATCTGGAAAGCGCCGCCTTCCGCATGGCGGACGGAAGCCGCGTGTTTGTCAGTCAGGACCTTCTGAAAAGCGCCCGGCAGGCGCTTATGGAATATCTGCTGCAAAGGGGGCGGATGGCATAATGGAGCTGCTGCGTCCAATTCTGGAGCTCGGCGTGGTGATTCCCGGCATGCTGCTTGCCTACTTCCCGGTAAAATCCAGCTTAAAGAAGCCGCTGTCAAAGCTTGTTTTGTGGCTTGTTCCGCTGCTTGCGCTGCTTTGCGCCGCCGGAGGCGTGGTGTGCTATGCGCGCCGCATGCCGACTGCGCCAGTGCTTGCAGGCCTAACCTTGCTTGCAGTCGTGATCTACATAAAAACGCTCCGGATCTCGCTTTGGAAATCCGGAACGATTGCGTTGTCCGTCTGTGCGGTATTTGCCTGTATCAACAGCCTTGCAAGAGCGGTCAACGCTGCGATGCTGGCCGGTTTGCCGCAGGCGCAGGCTGCGCCATGGTTCTGTCTGCGGGCCGTGATTTGCTATCATACGATCTGCTGGCTGTTTGCCGCCATCGCCTATTATCCTGCGACGCATAGCGTGCGGAGGATGGTCGAGGATGAAAATTTTGCGCAGACCTGGTATGTGTTCTGGGTGCTGCCGCTGGTGTTCATTGCGCTGAATCTGTTTATGATCCCCAAGCATGCGGACACGCTCTATACCGGGCGTGTTTTGCAGGGGTATTTTGTGATCAGCATCGCACTTTTGTTTTTGATGCTTTTCTTCAACGCAATCTTCCTTC
>SFHQ01000003.1 GCA_004556345.1 Clostridiales bacterium
CTTATCACCCAGCAGACAAAGGAGGTTCCCAGCCTTTGAACGGCATTTTTAACAGTATTTTCTGGTTCATCTCGCCCCTTCCTGCCGCCTTTCTTTATAACTATACCCTGGCCTATCTCTTGGCGCTGAAGCGGAAAAAGATGTTTTCTCTGGTCATCAGTCTCATCTCGTTTGCGTTTTCTACGTTTTGCTTTCTATGTCCTGGCCTGCCCTACCGCCAGTTTCTCAATCCCATCGTACAGTATAGTTTTCTCGGCGTGTGCTGTCTTCTCTTATCCAAGCATTCTCTCCAGCGACGGTTTTTGGCCTGGGCGACCATCATCGTCGTGTCCACCCTGCCGGAACCGCTGGTCTTTTATCTTTGCCTCTTCCTACGGGGAGAGGGCGACCCGATGGATTACATGACCTTGGCCGCAGACCCGACCTCCACACTTTTGATCCGGCTGACATATTTCATCCTGCTGTCTATTTTCTGTTTCATCACCGTACAGCTTTGGGATCGCTTCATCCGCAAAGCCCCTGCCCGCGTGTTGTATTACTATCTGCTCTTTCCGCTGTCCCAGGCCGTCTTGCTGGTCATCTCTAATATTTTTCTGGAGTCCCATGCCCAGGACGAGCGTGCTTCTATCTACTGCGCGATCTTGGCCGGAGCCTGTGTGTTCTGCGTTGTGGCGGACTATTTTCTCTTCCGCTCCATGAAGCAGCTCATCGAGAAAGCGGCCATTGAGGAGCGTGCCGCCTGGTCCCGCTACCTGCTGGACCAGCAAAGCATTTACTATGCCCAATACCTGGCCGATCTGGATGACGCCCGCAAAATACGTCAGGATATCCGCGGTCAGCTGCAAACAGCTTACCAGCTCATGGACCAGCAGGATGAGACCAACGCCCGGACGATCTTAGACGGCATTTCCGGCCAGCTGAACCATCATCCGGTCTACTGTCCCAACCGCATCGTCAATTCTATTTTGGGGGTGAAGGGCAGTCTGTACCGGCAGAAAAACATTGCGTTTTCTTTCGATTGCAGACTACCAGAGCCTCTCTCCCTGTCTGGGGTAACGCTGTGCAGTCTGTTTACCAATGTGTTGGATAACGCCTACCACGCCGTGCAGTTCGGCGTGCCGGAGCTGCGCCGCATCGACCTCTCCGCCTACCTTGTCAACGGCTTTTTGCTGCTGACCTGCCAAAACCCCATCCCACCCGGCTCCCAGCCCAAGCTGGAGCGCCGCCGCAAAGCCGAGGACGGCACCCAGCACGGCCTGGGCCTACTCATCTTGCAAACCATCGCAGAACAGCACAAGGGGACCATGGAGATCCAGACAGCCAACGACATCTTTCAAATTCGCCTGCTTCTTCAGCTGCCTACCCCCTCCACTTCTCCTGTTCCTGCCTCGATCTTGCCACAACAAGAGGAGGAAACGCCCGTATGATCGACAATATTCTCTTGGCCTGCCTGCTGGACGTACCCCGTAAAAAAGAACGTTTAGATATTCTGCATGATTACCTGCTCTTTCCCCTTTCCCAGTCCATCCTGCTGGTGATCTCCGTTCTCTTCATCGAGCGCCATGCAAAAGGCGCTGTCAGCACCGGGTATTCCCTGGCCCTACTTCTGGCGATCCTGCTCTGTGTCGTTGCCGATGTTTTTCTGTTCCGCTCCATAAAGCAGCTCATGGAAAAAGCTGCCGCCGAGGAACGGGCTGGGTGGTTCGACTATCTCCTGGAGCAGCAGGAGCTTTATTATGAGCAGTACCAAGCCGATTTAGAAGACGCCTCCCGCATCCGCCACGACATCCGCAACCAGCTGCAAACAGCCTATACCCTCATGGAGCAGCACGACGGGCCAGGGGCCTCGGCCATTCTCAACGGCGTGTCCGACCAGCTGGAACAGCACCCGGACTACTGCCCGAACCGTCTGCTCAACGCTTTGCTCTCGGTCAAGGGGAACCTCTTCACCCAGGCCGGTCTGCCGTTTCAGTTTGACTGCGCCTTGCCTGAACTGCTCCCCTTTTCTGACGTGACCCTGTGCAGCGTCCTCACCTGCCTGCTGGACAGCGCATATCACCTGGCCACCCAGTGTACGCTGCCCCAGGTGCCGATCCATTTCTCTGCACAGCTCACGGACAAAGCCCTCACCCTCTCCTGCCAGGCTCCGTCGCTTTCTGAAATACCGCAGGAAAGCAACCCGTTTTCCGCCATGGAACTGTCGATCCTTCAGGAGACCGTGTCGCAGCTACACGGTACGGTAGAAGTCCAACAAAAAAATAACAGCGCTCAACTACACGTTGTGCTGCCCCAAGCAAACGAAAAAATCACTGCCTGAGAAGCTATTTTCCAGGCAGTGATTTTTTTCATTCTCTTGACAAGTAACCGTTCGTTTACTATACTATGGACAGTGACCGAACGGTTACCAATTAGCGAGGAGGAAATTTTATGGCAGGAGAAACCAAAGAACGCATCCTGAACACGGCTCTGGCGCTGTTTTCCCAGCGCGGGTATCTGGGCACCTCCATGAGCGACATCGCCAACGAGCTGGGCATGACCAAAGGGGCGCTCTACAAGCATTACACCAGCAAGCAGGAAATTTTAGACCGCATCACCGCCCGCATGGGGAAACTGGATCAGGAGCGAGCCCAGGCCTATCAAATGCCGGACGCCGAGCCGGACGGCTTTGCCGAAGCCTACCGAAACACCCCCGCCGAAAAGATTCGGACTTACAGCGTCGCCCAGTTCCGCCACTGGACGGAGGATGGATTTTCCGCCCGCTTCCGCAAGTTGCTCACCTTAGAGCAGTACCGGGACCCCGCCTTTGCCACGTTGTATCAAAACTACCTGGCCTCCGGGCCGGTGGCGTACATGGCAGAGATTTTCCGTACCATGACGGATTCCAACGAGAGCGCCATGCAACTGGCCCTAGAATTTTACGGACCCATATACCTGCTTTACAGCATCTACGACGGCACAGAAGACAAAGAAGCAGTCATTCAGCAGCTGCAAACGCACATTGACTGCTTTATCCGGCGGATGGAGCAGACCCAACGGGAGGAGGGAAAAGCATGAAGCTCTATTTCGGAAACGGCGTGACCACCGCCACCACGATCCTGCTCTTCGTCCTCCTGGGCTTTCTGGGAGATTCCATTTGGCACCGGGAGAACATCGTGTATTGGGGCCGCAGGACCCTTTTCGTGCTACTCTTCGGTCTGCTCATCTGCTGCTTCGCCGCAGCGCGGGACGGACTGGACAAAACCATCCAGCACGCCATCGACGGCAGCTGCGCCCCTAGCCTGTTCCCGCTGGTCAGCGTGCCCACGCTGATCGGCTGTGTGGGGGCGGCGCTGATCCTGATCGCCGCCATCGCCACACCCATCGCCAAATCCCAAGGGCTGCGGGAGGTTTGGTTTTATCTCGCCTCTGCGGGCGTCATGCTGAAGATCCTGACCATAGAAATCTCCCGGCTCCTCATCCATTGACTCTAACACTGTATTGTGAAACGATGACAAAGACACGGGTCCCCACGATCGGGTGGGTTCCCGTGTCTGTGTTCTATTCTGTATCTGTTATGGCAAACTGGGCACCAACGTCTTTTCCTGGTTATTTTTCTTCCGGCTGCTTGACCACATAGCCATTGACAGTGACGAAGGCCACCTCGGTCCCCAGCTCATCGGTGACGTTGATCTCGTAAAAGCAGACCCGTTTGCCGTCCTTCACCTGATGTGCCTCTGCCGTGAGGTGTTTGCCGCGGGCGGATTTGAGGAAGGTGATCTGCGAGGCCTGGGTGACCACAGCCCGGCCCCGCTGATTGGACGCCACCGCAAAGGCGAAGTCGGCCAGAGTGAAGATGGTCCCGCCCATGGGGATGCCCAGGGCGTTGCAGTGCCGTGGCTCGATCTCCATGGAGCACTTGGCGTAGCCGTAATGGGCTTCGTCTATGACGGCCCCCAAGCCCTGAGAGACGAAGAGATCTTGGACAAATTTTTCCCGCAGGGTGTTCAGTTCTTGTTCCATTGCTTGTGTCTCCTTTACCAGATGGTCACCCGGTCCTGGGGGGCCAGCCACATGGCGTCCTGCTCGGTGATGCCGAAGGCGCCATAGAACTGGCTGAAATTTTGCAGGACCAGGCTGCCCCGAAGTTTATCGGGCGCGTGGACATCCACCTGGGCCAGATAGGCCCGCATCTCCCGGCCGTAACTGGAAGCCCAGATCTCGGCCATGGAGCGATAGAGGGTGGCGTAGTCCGGCTTGGCCTGGCGGCTCTCGATCTCGGTGACGCAGGCGACGGCACCCAGGTCGGCGATGTTTTCCGAGAGAGTCAAGGCCCCGTTACAGGGGATACCGGGGGCGGATTCCTTCCCATCGTAGAGGGCAGTCACGCGGTCACAGAGCTTCTGGAAGGCAGCGTAGTCCGAGACGGTCCACCAGTCGGCGGCGTTGCCGTTCTCATCGTATTTGGCCCCGTTGTTGTCAAAAGCGTGGGTGATCTCGTGGGCGATGACATAGCCGATCTTGCCCAAGTTCTCCTCATAGGAGGCTGTCACATCGTAGAAGGGAACCTGCAAAATGGCCGCTGGGAAGGTGATGGAGTTGTCGGTGGGGCTGTAACAGGCGTTGACTGAGCAGACGCCCATAGGCCAGGCCGTCTTGTCCACGCCCTCTTTCTGCAATGCAGGCAGGGCTTTGATCCCAGCCAGCTGCATAGAGATCACGTTGCTGTAAAAGCTTCCGCCCTGGTCGGCGGACAGGATGTCCACACCGTCAAACTCATCCTCCCAGGTGTCGGGATAGCCTAGGTTCAGCTTCATGGTGTCCAGCTTTTTCAGGGTCTTGGCCTTGGTGGCCTCGCTCATCCAGTCCAGTTTCTGGATGCGGCTGCGGTAAACAGACAGCATATCCCGGACCATATTCTCCACGTTTTGCTTGGCCTCGGCGGAGAAATAGCGCCGGGCGTAGGCCTGGCCCAGGTAACCACCCATCATGGTCTGGACATAGGACGCGGCGGTATCCTCCAGCGGGGCAGAGAGGTCCTGGCCGAAATAGGCCAAGTTAAATGCATTGCTGGCATCGGTAAATTCCTGGTTGAGCAGACCGCCCAGGCCATTGGCCAGGTTCAGGCGGGCGTAAGCCTTGAGCAGTTCCAGAGCGTTGGGGGTCTTGGCTGCATCGAAGAACTCCGCGCAGGCTTGCAGACAGCCGGGATCCATCACCAAAATTTGATTCGTCTGGGTCAGGCCCGTGCGCTGGAACATCTGGTCCAGATCCACGTTGGGGAAGAGGGCCTTGAGCTGGGCCATGGTATAGAGGTTGTACGTCTTGTCCACGTCGCCCAGCTCCTGGTTGCTGTAAGAGGCAGCGGCGAGCTTGGCGTCAGCGGCCCAGAGGGCGTCCGCCTGGGCCGCAGCGTCGGCTTCCGACTGGCCCACCAGGGACAGCAGGGTGCGGACGTAGGTCAGATAGGCAGACTTCTGGGCGTCCGTGGCTCCTTCATACCCGGTCTTCCCCAGCAGGGGGGAGAGGGCGCCGAACTGCAACAAATAGTGGTTGCTGTCCTTGTTGTCGATGGTCAGGGAGAAACCCATGAGAAGGCTCACACCGGTGTCCTGATAGAGCTTGTCTGAAGCGGCCATCAGTTCCCCGATGCTCTGGGCCTGGTCGATGGCGGTGAGATAGGGCTGGATGGGGGTGATACCGGCTTGATTCCGGGCGTTGATATTTAGGATGTTCTGGTAGAGGGCCACGAGCTTTTTCTCGCCTGCGGTCTGGCCGCCGGTCTTGACCAGCTCCCGGATGATCCCGGCCACCTCTGCATCCACTTTTTCCCCGACCTGCGTAAAGGCGCTCCAGCCGATGGTGCCGGGGGCGATGACGCTCTTGTCCAGCACACTTTTGTTCACGGTGGCGTAGAAATCGTCTTTCAGATTCGTCCCCTCCAGGGCGTAGGTCCGGCGGAGGAAGA
Source organism: Clostridiales bacterium (assembly GCA_004556345.1). Lineage (GTDB taxonomy): Bacteria > Bacillota > Clostridia > Oscillospirales > Oscillospiraceae > Evtepia. Next base: position 5,945 of record SFHQ01000003.1, read on the forward strand.
GGTCCAGCTGCGCCCCGGTGATGTTGCGGTCCGGGGAGAAGGTCGTGGGACTGGTCCCGGCCACGATGCCCGCATCGAAGACAGGCTTCAGCTCAGCCTTGGCCCAACTGGGCACGTCCGTAAAGCTGGCGGCGGGGTAACCGCTGCGGGCATTGTCCCCCTTCGGTGCCGGTAAGCCGCCGAAGGCCCGCTGGAGCATGACCAGCGCCTGGGCGCGGGTGACGGAGCCGGACTCATCCAGGTCTCCGTTGGGATAGCCTTTGAGAATGTCCTGATAGGTCACGTTCTTGTTGTAATCTTTCGCTGCGTCCAGCAAAATGCTGGCCGTCTCTCCCCGCGTGAGGGGCTGGTCAGACGGGGCCGCCAGCGCCATGGGCAGGCTGGTCAGCAGCAGCAACACGGCCAGACAAGCGGCCGCGCTTCGTTTCAACCAATGCATGGAAAAACTCCTTCCTTTGTCGCGTGGATTTTGTCGCGTGGGTCTTGTTGTGTTGTGTCGTATAGGCTATCCTCGATAACTCTACCTGATACCGCCCCCTCTTGTCAATGCTTCCCTGGTTTTCTTGACGCAGGAAGCCCTGTGTGGTACACTCGACCAGAGTCTTATTTCCCCCACCCAAGAAGGAGCCCTATATGCTGACCCTGGAACACGTCACCAAATATTACGGCAGGACCCTGGCCAACGACGACATCAGTTTTCGCGTCGAGGCCAGGCAGATTGCCATTTTGCTCGGCCCCAACGGGGCGGGCAAGTCCACCCTCATCAAATGCATCTCCGGCCTGCTGCGCTACACCGGCACCATCACCATCGGCGGTTTTTGGAACAAGACCGACGAGGCCAAGCGCCTGCTGGCCTATTTCCCCGAAACCCCTGCGGTCTATGACCTGCTGACCGTGGCAGAGCACCTAGAGTTCATCCGCCGAGCCTACCGGCTGGAGGATGACGGCTACGGAGACGAACTGCTGGATCGCTTTGAGCTGGCCGACAAGCGGGACAAGCTGGGGCGGGAGCTGTCCAAGGGGATGCAGCAGAAGCTCTCCATCTGCTGTGGGCTGGTGCATCGACCCAAGCTGCTCATCTTCGACGAGCCGATGATCGGCCTGGATCCCCACGCCATCAAAGAGCTCAAGCTGCTGTTTCAGGAACAGAAAGCCGAGGGCAATGCCCTGCTCCTCTCCACCCACATGATCGACAGCGTGGAGGACTACTGGGACGTGACGCATATTATGAAGGACGGCCGCTTCGTCGCCACCCAGCACAACGATCCTGAAGCAGGAAGTACCCACAGTTTGGAGGATCTCTTCTTCTCCGTCACCGAAGGGAGCCAGCCGCCATGTACGCTCTGAGCTATCTTTTGGCCGCCCGGCTGAAAAATACGGTGCGAGACCTGCTGCGGCACCCTGGGCGGCTGCTGTATGTAGTGATCTTAGTCCTGCTGTTTCTCTTCGCTGCCGTGGGGAGCAGCGGGTTAGCAAGCGACCATGTGCGGGACCTGCACGAATTGGCCGCCATGGGGAACGGGCTGTTTCTGCTGGTGTTTCTCCTGGGGCTTTGGAACGGGTTTGCCAAGGGCGGGTCAGTCTTTTCCATGGCGGACGTGAATCTGCTCTTCCCCTCCCCCATTCGCCGGACGCAGGCATTGTTTTATGCCCTGCTTCGGCAGATGAGTACGACCCTGCTGGTTGGTTTGGTTTTGCTGTATCAGTATGGGTGGCTGCACAGCAGCTATCACATCTCGGCGTTGGGCATGGCGGCCATGTGTCTGGGGTATGTCTTGGCCCTGTTTTTGGGGCAGGTCACGGCCATGACCCTCTATACCTACACCAGCAACCGGCCGGGAGCCCAGAAGGTCCTGCAAAGCGTTCTGATCCTCTGCTTGCTGGCCCTGGCGGGCTGGGTCTGTTTGGGCGGCTGGCAGTCGCCCCAGGACCGGCTGGCCGGCTTGGTGAACGCAGCCAATGGCTGGCCGGTGAAGCTCTTCCCCGTGGGCGGCTGGCTGGGCTGGAGCTTTGCCGGGGTGCTGGGCTTGGATCGCTGGTGGCCTGGTCTGGCCCTGTGCGCGGTGTGGTTGGCGGTCATGGTCGTACTGCTGGTCCGCTTTCCGGGGGATTGGTATGAGGACGTCCTGCGGACGGCGGAGCTGGCCCAGTCTGCCATTGCCGCCAAGAAAGAGGGCAACCTGGACGCCGCCCCCGGCAAGATCAGGCTGGGGAAAACCGGCCTGGGCAAGGGCTGGGGGGCCTCGGCCTTCTACTATAAGCAGAAACGGGAGGACACGCGGGGCGGCTGGCTGCTCCTCTCCCCTGCCAGCCTGGCCTTTGCCGGGGTGGTGATCGTGCTGGCGGTGCTCTGGCGGAGCGCCGGACTGTTGACGCTGTTCGGTCTGTCCGTTTACTTGCAGATTTTTTCCACGGGGCAGAATCGGCTCAGCCGGGAGCTGGGCAAGCCCTTCCTCTATCTCGTGCCGGAGCCGGCCTTTGCCAAGCTGCTCCAATGCCTGCGGGCCTTGCTGCCGTCGGCGGGGATGGAGGCCGTGGTAACGTTTGTGCCGGTGTGTCTCCTGCTGGGGCTTGGACCGGGCAGTATACTGGACTGCGTGTTTTCCCGGCTGACGTATGCCCTGCTGTTCCAGAGCGGCGACCTGCTGGTGGAGCGCTTTTGGAGCGGGGCAAACAAAACGCTGCTCATGGTGCTGTACCTGGTGATCCTCCTGCTGCTGACGCTGCCGGGCGTGATCGTGGGCACGCTGCTCTTTGGCTATTTCCGCCTGCCGGGCGGCGCTGTCGGCGGACTGATCGCCGCCGGAATCGTCAATCTGCCTGTGGCATTGCTTCTGCTCTATTCTCTGCGAAACATGCTGGAGGATACGGAATACACCCGATGAACCCCAAACCAAACGGAGGTAATTTTTATGGAACTGACCTTTGACCAGGCAGCGGAGCTGCTGGACGAGATGGCCGAGCAGTTTCCACCGGTCTTTTTTGACGAATTGAACGGCGGCATTTTGCTGGAGGAAGAGGCCAAGTGCGACCCCATGTTCCCGGAGGGCGAGGTCTACTTCATGGGGGAGTATATCCAGGACGGCTATCTGGGTAACTCGATCCAGCTATATTATGGCTCCTTTCTCGCCTCCGCCCGGCGGGAGCATTGGGATGAGAAAACCTGGAAGGAAGAGCTTTACACGACCCTGGCCCACGAGCTGACCCATCACGTCGAACACCTGGCCAACGCCCACGGGCTGGACGACAAGGACGAGGAACAGCTCTTGCAGCTCATGCAGGAGTATGCAGAAGGCAACTGAGAGGTTTCTTATCTTTTTTTGTGCATCAGAAAGTTACATAACTCCCCCGATCTTGCGGGGATGGCGCAGGAAAGCGCATAATTTATTGCGTAAAAGCCTTGAAATTCATCGTTGTTTGTAGTATCATGTATAAAACACTTAATAGAAACAAGGGTCGCGTTCTTGTTATATTGGGAGACTAGGCCGCTCAATGGCCCATCAATACAGAGGAGGTACCGCACATGTCATTCTTAAGCGCTCTGCGCCGAAAGCCGGACGAAGATATGTACGAAGATTACGAAGACGATACTTACGTGGACGATCATTACACCTACGAGGAGGAACCCCCTCAGCAGACTTGGGCTCCCCAGGGCGTACAGCCGATCCGCAGCGGCGCCGACATGCAGATCGTGCTGGTCACGCCGAAGGAATACAAGGAGGCCTCTAAAGTCGCGGACCTTCTCCGGGATATGAAGTTCGTGGTGCTGAACCTGGCCAACACGGACCACACCGTGGCCCGCCGCCTGCTGGACTTTATCTCCGGCGTCATCTACACCGAAAACGGTCACATTATGAAGGTCGCCACCGGCGTTTATGTCGTGGCCCCCTACTTCGTGGACCTGATGGGCGCCCCCGGCGAGAGCGATTCCGCTTACTTCTAATTTCTTTTGACAGCAAAAAGCAGATGCGTGAAAAATTTCACGCACCTGCTTTTTTCTATGTTTATGGATGTGGTTGCAACAGATCCCCTTACAGCAAAATGTCCTCCAGGCCGTCTGGGTCCAGGACGGTGACGCTTCCCCGGCCCAGCTTCACAAGCCCCCGGTCGGCAAACTGGTTGAGCATCCGGGTGACCACCTCGCGGGAGGAGCCGATGTAGCGGGCGATCTGCTCGTGGGTAGCGGAAAAGGACTGGGCCTTACGGCGGCGACATTCGTCCAGCAGAAACGTCGCCAGGCGCTTTTCCAGGCTGAGGAAGAGGATCTGCTGGAGGGTCCGCAGGACGCCGGAGTATTGCCAGACGGCCTGTTTGTAGACCAGGCGCTCCACGTCATGGTTGGCGTTCATCAGCTGGGAGAGGGTGGGGGCCGGTAAAATCGAAACCTCGGTGCTGACCTCTGCTGTGATCTGACTCTCAAACTCCAGGCTGCGCAGAATGCAGGCGGCGGAGAGGATGCAGACCTCCCCTTTTTCCACCCGGAAGACGGTGATCTCCCGCCCCTCCTCGGAGAGGATGGAAAAGGCCAGGCGGCCCTTGCGGACAAAAATCAGCCCCACGCAGCTGTCCCCGTGGCGGTGGACGATCTGGCCCTTGCGAAAGCTGGCCTGCCGCATGGAGCGGTTCAACAAGTCCTGCTGCTCCGGCGTCATGTAATTATAAAAAACAATATCTCGGTTCATGGCTGTGGCCCTCCCTGGGAAACCCGGTCAATTTTTTGATTTTTTCTGGTTTTTGGTGATAACATCACAGTAGATCCCCCCGGTCTCATGGTATTATTATAGCACAAAGAAGAAACCAAGCACAACCTAAAAATAAAATTTCAACCAATTTTCAACAGAAAAGGAGTTATCACTATGAAGTTCTATCAATGTTCTCACTGCAAGAATATCGTCGCTTACGTTCAGGACAACGGCCCCAAGGTCAGCTGCTGCGGCGAAGAGATGAAGGAGCTGGTGGCCAACACCACCGACGCCGCCAAGGAAAAGCATGTCCCTGTGGTCGAAGTGAACGGCAACCTGGTCACCGTCTCCGTCGGCTCCGTCACCCACCCCATGGAGGAGAAGCACTACATCCAGTGGATCGCACTGCACACCGAGCAGGGCAACCAGCGCAAAGAGCTTAAGCCCGGCCAGGAGCCCAAGGTCACCTTCGCCGTGGCCCCCGGCGACAAACCTCTGGCCGCTTACGAATATTGCAACCTCCACGGCCTGTGGAAGGCTGACATCTGAGCCGATTCCCTTCTGAACCCCCTCGTCCCCCTGCGCTAGACAGAGCGCAGGGGGACGTTTTAGTTTCCCGGAGAAGCATCTCTTGCTTTTGCCGGAAAACACGGTACAATAGAACCATCACACTACAACTTCGCAAAGAATCGAGGGAATCTATTATGGGATTGCAAGATACCCCGCGGGCCAGCCGCCTGCACATCGGCCTCTTCGGCAACCGAAACGCTGGGAAATCCTCGCTCATCAACGCCCTGACGGGACAGGACATTTCCCTGGTCTCCCCTGTCGCCGGGACGACCACGGACCCAGTCTACAAAGCCTTTGAGCTGCGCGGCGTGGGACCCGTCGTGTTCATCGACACGGCCGGACTGGACGACGCGGGTGAGCTGGGGGCGCTGCGGGTCCAGAAGACCAAAGAGGCCTTGGAAAAAACGGACGTCGCCATTCTCGTGCTGACCGGGCGGGCCAACGAGGAGCTGGCCTGGTACCGGCAGTTTCAGGAGAAGAAATTGCCGGTCCTGGCCCTGCTGAACCAATGCGACCAATACGATACGCCGGAGGATGCCTCCGCCGTGCTGGCGGAGCTTTCCATCCAGCTGGGCGGGCTGCCGGTCCTGCCCGTGAGCGCCAAGACCGGGGAGAACATCCCCCAGCTGCGGCAGGCGCTGGTCCAGTGCATCCCCGATGATTTCTGGGCCAACTCCATCACCGGAGACCTGGCCCAGGCCGGAGACACGGTCCTGCTGGTGATGCCCCAGGACATTCAGGCCCCCAAGGGGCGGCTGATCCTCCCCCAGGTCCAGACCATCCGGGAACTGCTGGACAAAAAATGTTCCGTCATGAGCTGCACGGCGGACTGTCTGGAACAGACCTTGTCAGCGCTGGCGAAGCCCCCGAAGCTCATCATCACGGATTCCCAGGCCTTCCCCACCGTCTGGGCCGCAAAGCCGGAAGAGAGCCTGCTGACGTCCTTCTCCATCCTGTTTGCCGGGTATAAGGGCGATATCACCGTCTTTCGGAAGGGCGCAGCGGCCCTGGCAGGGCTGACAGAGGATGCAAAAATCTTGGTGGCCGAAGCCTGCGCCCATGCCCCCACGACGGAGGATATCGGGCGGGTCAAGATCCCAAACCTTCTGCGGAAGAAGATCGGTGAGGGACTTTCCTTTGACTTTGTGCGGGGCAATGACTTCCCCCAGGATCTCACGCCCTATGACCTCGTCATTCACTGCGGGGCCTGCATGTTCAACCGCCGGCATGTCTTAAACCGCATCGCCCAGGCGGAGGAACAGGGCGTGCCCATTTGCAACTACGGTATCGTGCTGGCCGCGATGACGGGCATTTTGGACAAGGTAGTGTATCCGAACTAGTGTATCCGAACGACTAAACAACACCCAGAGGACAGCACATGATGTGTTCGCTGTTCTCTGGGTGTTCGTTTGCTTAGAAGCGGAAATAGATGAAGGGGTTGTAGGACGAGCTGAGAATATACAGGATACATAGCATCAATAAGATCCCATAGCCCAAATCCGCCGCCAAAGCGCCCTTCCAGCCCTTGGGCCGGGGCAGCTTCTTCCACACCGGGAAGGAAAAGAGGAACGCCAGCGGGAACCAGAGGATGCCCAACAAGATGTCTGAGTTGGCCGTCAACACCCTGGGCCAATCCGTCGCCTGCCAGCGGAACATGACATGCAGGGCGTAGGACAGAAAGGCAGGGTCACTGAGATGAAAGAACACCCAGCCCAGGTTCACCACGAAAAATGTGTAGAACCAGCGCAGGACACTGGGGAGTTTGTCCAGCACCTTCCCCAGCCAGAATTTCTCGACCACCAGCAGGACGCCGTAATACAGGCCCCAGAGGAGAAAATTCCAAGCGGCTCCGTGCCAGAAGCCGGTGAGGCCCCAGACGATGAAAATATTCCGCACCCACTTGGGGCGGCTGACCCGGCTTCCCCCCAGCGGGATGTAGATGTAATCCCGGAACCAGGAAGAGAGGGAGATATGCCACCGCCGCCAAAACTCTGTGGCGGAGCGGGAGAGATAGGGGTAGTTGAAGTTCTCCAAGAAGTGGAAGCCAAACATCCGCCCAAGGCCAATGGCCATGTCGCTGTACCCGGAGAAGTCAAAGTAAATTTGCATCGTGTAGGCCACGGACGCCAGCCAGTAGAGGGCCGTGCCGTAGATGCTCTGGTTGCCCTGGTAGATCATGTCCGCGATGGCGGCGACGTTGTTGGCGATGAGCACTTTCTTTGCCAGGCCCAGGAGGAAGCGCTTCAGGCCCGCTTCCACGTCGCCCCAAGTCTCTTTGCGGTGGAGGATCTCGTCCTCAATGGTGCTGTACCGCACGATCGGCCCGGCGATGAGCTGGGGGAAGAAGCTGACGTACAGCAGAAGATAGAAGAAATTCCTCTGGACGTGTACCTTGCCCCAATAGAGGTCGATGACGTAGGAGAGAATTTGGAACGTGTAAAAGCTGATGCCGATGGGCAGGGCGATGGTCGGGAGGGTCACGCCGGTGGAGACGATGCTGTTCAGCGTATCCCAAAGAAAATTGGCGTACTTGAACACCAAGAGATTTGCCGTCACCAGACAGACCGTCAGGACAAAAGCCACTTTGCAGGCCTTGGGGCGGCCCCGCAGGGTCTCAATGGCCAGTCCCCCCGCATAGGCCACAACAGTGGCGGCCAACATCATCACAACATACTTTGGCTCTCCCCAGGCGTAAAAGAACAAGGAGAGGACCAGGAGCAGGCCGTTGCGCCAGGTGCGATTTTTGACAAGGAAATACGGCAGGACCACCAGGGGCAGGAAGAGATAGAGGAAGGTCAAACTGCTGAATACCATGGCTCAGCCCTCCGGATCAAAGGTGTCCTGGGAAAAGTAGTCGATGTTCCCCAGGAGCAGGACGTTGGTGATCCCGTGGGCCTGGGTGTAGGCCGTGAGATCAAAGGGCTGGCCCATGCTGTGCGCGTAGTAACGCAGGTCCACGGAATAGAGCGTGTCATAGTGGCTGGCCAGGAGCTTCAGAATGGCGTTGTCGAAGGAGTCCCCGATCACCAGCAGGCTTCCCCGGTCAGTGGTGCCGGTGGAGAAAATGACCTCGCCCTCGTCCCCGCCGTAGAAGCCGCCGTAGGACAGGTTCTTTTCGCTGGTCCCGGCCAGGAAATTCGCTTGGTCCCCGTAGTCCCCCACCGGCTGCCCGTCGATGGTGACGGTCATGTCCGGGAACGCATAGGAGTAGGCGTAGAACGGCTCCGTCAGCACATCGTCCGCCCCCACCCGGCGGGCTTTCACGCCGCTGAACTCCCCCACCAGCACCGGGTCGCCGGTGGGCTCCAGGGGCGTGCCGGTGCAGTGGAGAACGTCGAAGAGCTGGCGGTACCCGGCGTAAGAGCCGTAGAGATTCCAGTGGGTGTCCGTGCGGAAGAACTGGCGGGAAAATTCGTCGAAATCGTCTACGGTGTAGGTCGCTTTTTGGCTGTCCGGCAGGTCGAGATGCTGCATCAGGTACTCGGAGAAGCCCGCCTTTTCCTGGGTGAAAAAGTCCACATCCGTGTCCTTTTCCACGTAGTAGACCCAGAAGGTCAACTCCGGATGGTTGGCAAAGGTCTGGTTCAGCACGGCGCTCTTGCGGTCCAGGTCCGCCTGGTTGTTGGCCAGGGTGCGGGGCCAGTTGGTGATGAAGTCGTCCCCGTAGAGACACAGCCCATTGAAGGAAGCATAGCGCCCTTGGTCGCCGCCGGTGAGGGCCCGGACACCGTGGATGGCGTGGAGGAGGAAGCTCGTTTTCGTGTTGTTATAGGCCTTTTTCATGTACTGGGAAAACGGGATCTGGTCACTCAGACTAGACTCCGCCTCGTCCTGAAAGGTCCCGTCCAGAAAGGCACTGGTCGAAGCCGCCGGGAACTGGCTGGCGTAGCGGTTTTCATAGTCGTTGATCTCTTTGGGAAAGCAGAGGGTGCGGACCAGGCCCACCGCCAAGAGCACCGCCACAGCCAGGAGAAAGCACTTTTGCAGGGTCTTCATGCGCTCACGCCTCGCCCTGGAACTTATAGCCGATGCCGCGGACGGTCTCGATGCGCTCGCCGCAGGGGCCCAGCTTCTGGCGGAGGGTCCGAATGTGGACGTCCACGGTGCGGCTCTCCCGGCCCATGGTGTCCCCCCATACCTTGTCTAATATCTTGTCACGGGAGAGGACAATGCCCCGGTTTTCCAGCAGCAGGCACAGCAGCTCAAATTCTTTCAGGGTCAGAGCGATATCCTGTCCGTTGACCTTGACCAGGTGGCAGGAGGGCGAGACCTCTAACCCGCCCACCCGGTAGACCACCACCTGCTCGGCGGGCGTCCCATAGGTCTCTGCCCGGCGCAGCAGGGCGCGGATGCGGGAAAGCAATTCCATCATGCGGAAGGGCTTTTGGACGTAGTCGTCCGCCCCGGCGTCCAGGGCTAAGACCGTGTCGTATTCCGTCCCCTTGGCCGTGAGCATCATCACGGGGATGGCACGGGTGGCGGGGTCGGCCCGGAGCTTGCGTAAAATCACCATACCATCCTCTTCCGGAAGCATGATGTCCAGTAAAATCAATTTGGGTTTATTTTGCCCCATGGCGGTCCAGAAGGCCGAGGGGCGGTCGTAGCCCTCGGCGGGCAGGCCGGTGTTGTTTAGGGTGTAGGTGACCAACTCCCGGATGCTGGCGTCGTCCTCCACAAAGTAGATCATGGCGTGTCCTCCTTTTTCGCGCGTCATACAGGAAGATCGTGGAAGGTAAGAACAAAAGAAAAAAGCCTTGTCTTTCGACAAGGCTTTTGTTGGAGGCGCCACCCAGATTTGAACTGGGGGTAAAGGTTTTGCAGACCTCTGCCTTACCACTTGGCTATGGCGCCGTTGGAGCGAGTGACGAGGCTCGAACTCGCTACCTCCACCTTGGCAAGGTGGCGCTCTACCAGATGAGCTACACTCGCATGACGCTGTGAAGTTTCACAGCGTGGTGCCCAGGGCCGGAATCGAACCAGCGACACGCGGATTTTCAGTCCGCTGCTCTACCAACTGAGCTACCTGGGCATAGAAAAGGGCAGTGATGAAATCTCTACCCTTTTGGCGACGCGGAAGGGACTTGAACCCTCGACCTCCGGCGTGACAGGCCGGCGTTCTAACCAACTGAACTACCGCGCCAAATGGGTGGTGGGAACAACAGGGCTCGAACCTGTGACCCCATGCTTGTAAGGCATGTGCTCTCCCAGCTGAGCTATGCTCCCGATGAACTTTTGTTCTTGTTCGGTGGACTCCGTTTCGGCCGCACCGCTCAAGCAACGTAGCCTATTATATCCAAGACTTACCGCTTTGTCAATAGGTTTTTTCAAAAAAATCAGATTTTTTTGAAACTTGTTTTTCCACCCATTTTTTGGCTGAAATCGCTCTGTTCTCGTCCCCTTAAAGGGATGCGGCCAGGGCTTCCAGCTCGTCCTTCTCAAAGACGTGGACAGCGTCGCAAAACTGGCAGGTCATCTCGGCGCGGCCCTGCTCGCGGATGAGGTCGGTAAGCTCCTGCTTGCCCATGCTGATCAGGGCGCGGCGCATCCGGTCCCGGCTGCAATAGCAGCGGTACTCCACGGGGACGGTCTCCAGAAGCTCCAGGTCGAAGTCTGCCAGGACCAGGCGCAGCAGCGCCTCGGCGCTGAGACCCTGGCTGAGCTGGGTGGTCACCTGGCCCGCGCGGGCGATGCCGGCCTCGATCTTGTCGATGTCCTCATCGGTGGCACCGGGGAGAAGCTGGATGAGGTAGCCGCCGGCCACAGCCACAGAGAGGTCCTTGTCCACTAAGACGCCCAGGGCGCAGGCGGTGGGGATCTGCTCGCTCTCGGCAAAGTAGGCCGTGATGTCCTCGGCGATCTCGCCGGAGACCAGGGGGATGGTGCCCACATAGGGTTCCTTGAGCTTTAAGTCTTTAATGACGGTCAGGGAGCCGTTGGTGCCCACGGCGGTGCCAACGTCCAGCTTGGCGGGGCCCTTCAGGGGCAGCTCGACCTGACCGTTCTGGACGTAGCCGCGGACGTTGCCGTCGCTGTCGGACACGGCCAAAATGCTGCCCAGCGGGCCGCCGCCGTTGATGCGGAGGGTCACGGAGCCGTCCTTCTCTTTGATCTGCTGGCCCATCATGGAGGCAGCCATCAGGGTGCGGCCCAGGGCGGCAGTGGCCACGGGCAGGGTCTTGTGGATCTCGCGGGCCCGCTCTACAATGCCCTTGGCCTGGATGGCCATAGCTTTGATGGGGGCGTCCTTGGCAATCATTCTAATTATCGTATCCATATTGCTCTCATATCCTCGTTTCGTGTTATCGCATGTGTTCAATGGCTTCCTCCGGCTTGCGGGCGGTAAAGAAGACCCGCGCCTCCCCGGCCTGGGGGGCGTCCAGGCGGCGGTCGCCATAGGTGTGGATGTCAAGAAAGCCCGCTTGACGCAGGGCTTCCGTCAGGGTCTCGATGGAATAGGCCCGCTCCTCGTGGACCTCGGTGGAGCGGTACCAGGCCTCCCCTTCCCGCTGGAAGACGTCCATGCCATAGGTGCAGATCGCTTCTTCCGGGTCATACTCCGTGCGCCAGACGCAGTAGGCATCGTCGGTCTCATCCAAAAACAAGCCGCCGTCCAGGCTCTGCAAGTGCTCTGGGGTGTGCACATCAAAGATAAAGAGGCCCCCGGCCTCTAAGAACAGCCAAACGCGGCGGAGGGCCTGTTGGAGGCGGTCCGGCTCCGTCACGTGGTTCACACTGTCCAACAGGCAGACGCAGGCGTCGACGGTCCCGTAGAGGTCCAGCTTCTCCATGCTCTGGCAGAGGAAAATGGGGGCTTCCCCCTCCCCTTCCAGGGATTTCTCCGCAGCCACAGCCAGCATTTCCGGGGAAAAGTCCACGCCAATCACTTCATAGCCCCGCTCGGCCAATAAAAAAGACATGGTGCCTGTGCCGCAGGCCAGGTCCAGGACCGTGTGGAACGGCTCCCCATGGACCGGACAGGGGGAGCCGGCGAAGAGGGCCTCGATAAAATCTGCCCAGGCGGGATAATCGACATCTGCGGTCATGTCGTCATAGCAGGCGGCCAGGGCGTCGTAGGTCTCTTCTTCGCCCAGGGTCAGATCGCCGAAAGGTTCATGCTTCTGTGTCACGGTGCTTCTTCTCCTCCCAGATGGGGTCCAGGCGGGGCAGGATGGTCTGGTAGCCGTCTGCGCCGTATTGCAGGCAGCGGTTGACCCGGCTGATGGTGGCGCTGCTGGCCCCGGTGTGCTTGAGGATATCCTGGTAGATCATCCCCTCCCGCAGGTACATGGCCACCTCGATCCGCTGGCCCATAGCCTTGAGCTCGGTGACGGTGCATAGGTCCTCCATAAACTTGCGGCACTCCTCCACCGATTTTAACTGCAAGAGGCTCTCGTAGAGCAGCTCGTAGTCTTCCTTGGGTGTTTTCTTCATGGGAACACCACTCCTTTGTCTTATCTGCTTTCATATTTTAGCAAGTTAAATCATGAATGTAAAGGGGAACTTTCCGCGATTTTGACAAAAATCTGGGAATCCATGAAATTTTTCTACTTCACCCTTGCATCTTGAAATACAGAGTATTATAATGAGTTGTATTTTCGGGGGCACTTCCCCACCGCCGAAAGAAACAAGACAAACAATTTATCTTCTTATTATAATAGGAGGGGTTCCTGTGGTAAAAGCGATCGTCGGCGCCAACTGGGGCGACGAAGGCAAAGGGAAAATCACCGATCTGCTGGCGGAGACGTCAGACATCGTCGTCCGCTTCCAAGGCGGCGCCAATGCGGGGCACACCATCATCAATGATTATGGCCGCTTCGCCCTGCACACCCTGCCTTCGGGCGTGTTCTACTCTCACATCACCAACGTCATCGGCAACGGGGTCGCCCTGGACATCCGCAAGCTCACCGATGAACTGACCAGCCTGCTGGACGCCGGGGTACCCGCCCCCAACCTGATCATCTCGGAGCGGGCCCAACTGCTCATGCCCTATCACGTCCTCCAGGACGCCTACGAAGAGGAGCGCCTGGGCGGCCATGCCTTCGGCTCCACCAAGAGCGGCATCGCCCCCTTCTACTCCGACAAGTACGCCAAGATCGGCATCCAGGTCTGCGATCTGTTCGACGAGGCCCGCCTGAAAGAGCATCTCAACCACGCTGTCGAGATCAAAAACATTCTCTTCGAGAACATGTATCACAAGCCCCGCATCGACGCAGACGAGCTCTTCCAGGACCTGCTGAAGATGCGCGAGATCATCAAGCCCTATGTGGGTGACGCCGTGACCTTCCTGCACCAGGCTGTGAAAGACGGAAAATCCATCCTGCTGGAGGGCCAGCTGGGGGCCATGAAGGACCCGGACCTGGGCATCGTTCCCATGACCACCTCCTCCCACACCTTGGCCGGCTTCGGCTGCGTGGGCGCTCCCGTGCCTCCCACAGCCATGGAGGACGTGATCTGCGTGTCCAAGGCCTACTCCTCCTGCGTCGGCTCGAAGACGGAGCCGTTCGTCAGTGAACTTCTGGGCGAGGCCGGCGACGAGCTGCGCCGCCGCGGCGGTGACAAGGGCGAGTTCGGCGCCACCACCGGCCGTCCCCGCCGGGTGGGCTGGTTCGACACCGTGGCTACGAAATACGGCTGCATGGTCCAGGGTGCCACCCAAGTGGCCCTGACCTGCCTGGATGTGCTGGGCTATCTGGACGAGATCCAGGTCTGCACCGGCTATGAGATCGACGGCAAGGTCACCAAGGACTTCCCCGTCCCCGCCCTGCTGGAGCGAGCCAAACCCGTCTTCACCACCCTGCCCGGCTGGAAGAGCGACATCCGCGGCATCACGGACTACGACGCCCTGCCCGCCAACGCCAAGGCTTATGTAGACTTCATCGAAAAAGAGATCGAAACACCCATCCGCATCGTCTCCACCGGCCCCAAGCGCCACGAGATCACTTTGCGAGGCTGACGTTTCCCCCTCTGTATCCTGTCCGGGAATCCTGCGGTTCCCGGACAGTTTTTTCTGCTTGCATCTGGCGGTCGCTTCGGCTAAAATAGAGGCAGCAGAGATCCTTGCAGGATACTCCCCCATTTCCCTTTCCTGATCCCAGCGCACGGCATCTCACTGGCGCTGAATGAACAACAAAACGGAGGGAACGGCCGATGGCTGACTACCAAAAGATGTACGCCGTGCTGTGCAGCGCGGTGGACGAAGTGATCGATCCACTGGAACGCATCCCGTTGGCTCTGTCCTCTGCCCGTATTCTGCGGGCGGCGTTGGCACGGGCAGAGGAGATCTATATCTGCACCGCTGAGGAGGAGGAGCCCGAACCGCCTAGGGTACGGGAAAGTACGATTGAGATCCTTCCCCCCAAAAAATGAAATGATGTTGGCTTTTTCTTTCCACTAGCAGAGCTAGTGGTTTTCTTTTGACAAAAAAGTGCCTCTGCCGACACGCAACCAGGCATCGACAGAGGCGCTTCTTGTATTTTACCGATGTTTTACGAGAATATGATTACTATTTTTTCATTTGTCTGCTACACTGAATTGTCAATATAGAAAAGAGGAAGACGATGAGAAGCCATAACAGATTTCACAACTATGTGCCGTCCCTGCTGCTGTTTCTGCTATTTGAAGCTGTTGCGGTCACGCTATGGCTCACAAAGGACAATCTATTCTATCTGCTGAATTTCAGCTACATCGGAGCTTGCCTTGCGCTGGGGACGGCGCTCTTTACCGCTGAGAAACGCTATGCCCGCCATTTCGTCCAGTTGGCGGTGGGCAGTTATATGCTGCTGTACCTCGGCGTGATCTCCCACGAGAATATGCAGATCGAAGGCTTCTGGTACTACCTGTTTCTCGGTGTTTTTGAGGCGGCGACCATCCACTACGCAGTTGCAAAGATTTTGGGACCGCTGCTGTTTGGGCGCGGCTGGTGCGGCTACGCCTGTTGGACGGCGATGGTGCTGGACTTTCTGCCCTACAAGCAGCCACAAAAGCCGCGCAGGGAAAAGCTGGGCGTTCTGCGCTATGTGATGTTCGCTCTGTCTCTGGCGCTGGTATCCGGGCTTTTTCTGATGAAGGTCACACACTTGGAACAGATCATGTTCTGGCTATTCCTCGCCGGGAATGCACTTTACTATATTGTCGGCATTGCGTTTGCCTTCCGATTCAAAGATAATCGGGCGTTCTGCAAGTATCTGTGTCCCATCACGGTGTTTCTCAAGCCCATGAGCTATTTTTCTCTGCTGCGCGTCCACTGCGATGAGGATCAGTGCGTCCATTGTGGGAAGTGTCTCCGAGTCTGCCCCATGAACGTGGAGGTCAACAAAGAATCCCGCAGACGGAAAAATGGAACGGAGTGCATCCTCTGCTACAAATGCACGAAAGTCTGTCCCACAAAGGCGCTGCATTGACCAATTCCCCTCGTTGTCTACCGAGGTTTCTTCCCGCTTAGGCCGCGGGCTAGGGCCTGCTCATATCGGGACGGGGGCATTTGCCAGGCGGATGCAGGAAAGGGGTTTTGCCGCAGGAGTGCCAGCAGGCGGGCGCCCAGGGCTTGGCGGTGCAGGTGGTTGCAGGCGCGGAGGAGGTCTAATTGCAGGCCGTCGACAGAGGCGCTCTGAAAGATCTGGCGGGCGAAGCGCTCCTCTTCCAGGGCGTAGAGGAGCGGGAGAAGGTGCGTTTCGTCGTTCTCATAGAGCCAAGGGCGCTGGATGACGTTGGGCAGGAGCTGTTCCGCCGTGGTGCGGCTGCGTTGGAGTTGGGGGCCGGCGGCGTCCAACGCTTCCCGCCAGAGGGCCAGGGCGGCGCTAGGATCTTCCGCAAAGTAGTTTTTGAGCCGGAGCTGCCAGGTGGGCGAGGTCCAGGGTGCAGGTGCGCTTTTGGGTCTGGCGGGCGACGGGGACGCGCTCTGCGTCTGGGGCAGGATCGTCAGGCGGACCGTCGGCGCAGGCTGAGGGACGGGGGCAAGACGGCCGCAGTTCCCACACCAGCCACATTCCCATTGGCTGCCTTTGACAAAGACCGCCGCACCGCAGTTGGGGCAATTCATCTTCTATCACCTTCTTTTATTTTTAGTGTACCACAACAGCAGGCAGAAGAAAAGACAACGCTTGGGAAGACGACAACGGAAAAAAAGAACTAAAGACAGGCTCTGTTGGAATAGAGTGGAACACAGGAGGTGCTGCCCTATGTTATCTGCTCTGTTACTGCTGCTCCACACCCTCTGCTACCCTCTTCGGCTGGGGAGCACGGGGTCGTTTCCCCGTCCGTTGAAGGCGGAGGAGGAACGGGCCTATCTGGAACGCTTGGCCCAGGGCGATCTGGAAGCCCGCAACAAGCTGGTGGAGCACAATCTCCGCCTGGTCTCCCACATTTTGAAAAAATACTACGTCCAGGCCAGCGACCAGGACGACCTGATCTCCATCGGCACCATCGGGCTCATCAAAGGCATCACGACGTTCAAGCCCGACAAAAAAGTCCGCCTGGCCACCTACGCCAGCCGGTGTATTGAAAACGAGATCCTCATGTACTTCCGCAGCCAGCGGAAATATCAGGGGGACGTCTCCCTCTCAGATAGCCTGGACAGCGACGGGGAGGGCAGCGCCCTCTCCCTCATGGATGTCATTCGGGTCGACGATGACATGCTGGAAAACCTGGACACCAGAGAGTCCTGCCAAAAAGTCCGCCGGTGCGTGGACCGCTGCCTGAGCGGTCGGGAGGCGAAAGTTATCACTCTCCGCTATGGCCTAGACGGCGAACCCCCCCGCACCCAGCGGGAGATCGCCGCCGCCTGCGGCATCAGCCGCTCCTACGTCTCCCGCTTGGAGAAAAAAGCCCTGGAGAAACTGCGGGAGGCGATGGAACAGCACGAGTAGAGACGTTCTTGCACTGTTCCAAAAACTATCGTATGATAGTAGCATACGACGCAGAAAGCTGCCTTTGCCGCGCTGGTCGTTGACCGGCAGGCGGGGCAGCTTGTTTCTTCCAACGAAACCAAACAAGAAAATCAGGTGATGACCATGCGACTGATCCACTTATCTGACCTCCACCTGGGCAAGCGCGTAAACGGCTTTTCCATGCTGGAGGATCAGCGCTATATATTAAAAGAGATCCTGCGGATCATTGACGAAGAACGACCGGACGCCGTGCTCATTTCCGGGGACGTGTATGACAAAGCCGTCCCGTCGGCGGAGGCGGTGCTGGTGCTGGACGAATTTTTGTGCCGGCTGGCCCAGCGCAAACTACCGGTACTGATGATCAGCGGCAACCACGACTCCGCCGAGCGGGTGGCCTTTGGCGGGCGGCTCATGGAGCGCAGCGGCGTCTATGTCTCCCCGGTGTATGACGGGGCCGTCCAGCCGGTTGCTTTGCACGACGCCTGGGGAGAGGTGCGGATCTATCTGCTCCCCTTCCTCAAGCCCGCACATGTGCGGCGGTGCTTCCCCGACGAGACCATTGAGAGCTACACCGACGCCCTGCGGGTAGCCATCGAGCAAATGGAGATCGACGCCGGGGCGCGGAACCTTTTGCTGACCCACCAGTTCGTCACCGGCGCAGCCCGGTGCGAGTCCGAGGAGCTTTCCGTGGGCGGTGCAGACCATGTAGACGCCTCCGTTTTTGACGGTTTTGACTATGTGGCCCTGGGACATCTCCACGGCCCCCAGAGCGTTGGAGGGGAGCACATTCGCTACTGCGGTTCCCCGCTGAAATATTCTTTTTCCGAGGCAAAGCAGCAGAAGTCCGTCACCCTTATAGAGTTGGCAGAGAAAGGACAAGTCCAGGTCCGCACGGTCCCGCTGGTGCCCCGGCATGACCTGCGGGAGATCCGGGGCACCTACCTGGCCGTGACAGAAAAATCTTTCTATGACGGGACAGCCACCGACGACTACCTGCACATCACCCTCACCGACGAGGAGGACGTACCCAACGCCATCGGCAAGCTCCGGGCCATTTACCCCAACCTGATGAAGCTGGACTATGACAACACCCGCACCCGCGGAGCGGTCCAGTTGGAGGAGGCAGCCCCCGTGGAAGAGCTCTCTCCCCTGGACCTCTTCGCGCAGTTTTACCGGCAGCAGAACAACCAGCCCATGACCCAGGCCCAGACGGACTTTGTCCGGGACCTCATCGAAACCATCTGGGAGGAGGATGCGCCATGAGACCCATGCAGCTGACCCTATCCGCCTTTGGCCCCTACGCCGGGAAGACCGTCCTTGCTCTGGAGCAGTTGGGGAACCACGGTCTCTATCTCATCACCGGGGACACCGGAGCGGGCAAGACCACGATTTTTGATGCCATCACCTTCGCCCTCTTCGGCCAGGCCAGCGGCGACAGCCGTACCCCGGAGATGCTTCGCTCCAAATACGCCGCGCCGGAGATGCCCACGGAAGTGGAGCTGGTGTTCCAATACGCCGGGAAGCAGTATACCGTCCGGCGCAACCCGGAGTACCAGCGCCCCGCCAAGCGAGGCAATAAGCTGGTCCTGCAAAAGGCCGAGGCCGAGCTGACCCTGCCCGACGGCCGTTTGATCACCAAACCCAGAGAGGTCAACGCCGAGATCCAGACCATCCTGGGGGTCACGCGGGAGCAGTTTTCCCAGATCGCCATGCTGGCCCAGGGAGAATTTCGCCGCCTGCTCCAGGCCAACACCAAGGAACGGCTGAAGATCTTCCAGAGTATTTTCCACACCGAGCGCTACGAGACCCTCCAGCAGCGCTTACGAACCCAGGCTCTGGCCGCCAAAAGCACCTGTGACGAGCTGCGGCGGAGCGTCCAGCAGGACTTGACCGGCATTCAGTGCAGCGAGGATGACCCCTTGTCTCCCCAGGTGGAGGCGGCCCGCGCCGGGCAGCTCCCCTCTGCGGACCTCTTTCCCCTTTTGGACCAGCTCATCCGTCAGGACGCGCAGGCCGCCGTCACGCTGGCGGACGAGCTGGACGAGACGGACCAGCAGCTCCGTGCCCTGGCCCAGCGGCAGAAGGCCGCCCTGGACCGCGCCAGAACCCAGCAGACCTTAGAGACCCTGCAAACCAAGATCGCCCAGCAGACCGACGCCAAAGCAGCCAAGCAGACGGCACTGGAAGCGGTACAGGCCATGCTCCCCCGCGCCGAAGCCCTCAAGGCCCAAACCGTTCTCCTGGAACAGCAACTGCCCCAATACGACGCCTTGGAGCAAACGCGGACGGCAGTCAAAACCGCAGAACGTGCCGTGACTTCCTATGAACGGCAACTCCAGAAGGACCACCAGCAGCTCGACAGGCTGGCTCAGACCATCTCTGCCCTGCAAACGGAGCTGGCAGACTTGACGGACACCTCGGCGGCGCTTCTGGACGTGACCTATCGCGCCGAACAGGAGACCGCCAGGTCGGAAGCGCTTTCTGCGCTTTTGCAGGACCTCAGGCAGCAGGTCACGCTGCAGCAGCGCTGGAAGAGGGCGCAGGAGGAGTATCTCACGGCCCGCACCCGTTCCCAGCGGGACCGGGCGGAGTATGAGCAGAAAAACCAGGACTTTTTAGATGCCCAGGCCGGTATCCTGGCCCAGGACCTAGAAGAGGGTCTCCCTTGCCCGGTGTGCGGGGCGGTCCATCACCCGGCCCTGGCCCAGCTTGCGGCACACGCCCCCACCCAGGCAGACGTGGAGCAGGCCCAAGCCGCAGCAGACCGCTCCGGTGCAGAAGCCGCCAAAAAAAGCGCGGCGGCCGCCGCGCAGAAAAGTCAGTATGACACAAGGGAAAGTGTATTGCGGGACCGACTGGCCCAGCACCTGGGAAACGCCGTGGAAACGGCGGAAGTAGACCTGCTGACCTTGCAGGACCGCGTCACAGCCCTTTGGAACGAAGCCCAGGCCCAAGTGCGTTCCCTGGCCGACCGGCGCAAAGGCTTAGAAGCCCAGCAGAACCGCCGCAAACAGCTGGAGCAGCGCCTGCCCCAGGAGCAGGCCCAGCTGACGCAGGTCAGCCAGCACAAGCAGACGGCGGAGCAAGCCCTGGCCGGGGAGCGGGTCCACGCAGAGAATCTGCAAGCCCAGCTTCGGCAGCTGGAAGCACAGTGTTCCTTCCCAGACCAGGCGGCGGTGACCCGGCAGATCCGGGCCATGGAAGCAGAGGCCCATCAGATCGAAGGCGCGGTGGCCTTGGCCCAGACCGCCCTGGACACCGCCGGGAAAACCCTGGAAGGCCTCCGCGGTCAGCGGATCCAATTAGAGGCTCTGCTGGCCCAGTCGCCCCAGGAGGATCTCGACGCCCTGGCAGAGCAGCAGCGGCGGCTCCAAGCCCAAAAGGCCGCTTTGACCCAGGACAGCAAGACCCTGGCCGTGCGGCAGAGCCGGAATGAGACAGTGCGGCAAAACGTCTCCGCCCAGTCTGAGGCCCTGTCCCAGGCGGAGGCGCGGTTCCAGTGGCTCTGGTCCTTACATGAGACGGCCAACGGCAGTCTCCCCGGCAAGGCGAAGATCATGCTGGAGACCTATGTACAGATGGCCTATTTCGACCGCATCTTACACCGGGCCAACGTGCGCCTCATGGTCATGTCCGGGGGGCAGTATGAGCTCAAGCGGCGTTCCGTCGCCGCAGACGTCCGCTCCCAGAGCGGCCTGGACCTGGACGTGCTGGACCACTACAACGGCACCGAGCGCAGCGCCGACACCCTCTCCGGCGGCGAGGCCTTTCTCGCCTCCCTCTCCCTGGCTCTGGGGCTGTCGGACGAGGTGCAGGCCTCCGCCGGTGGCATCCAGATGGACACACTGTTTGTGGACGAGGGCTTCGGCTCCCTCAGCGAACAGGCCCTGGAGCTGGCCCTGCAAGCCCTGGCTGGGCTCTCGGACGGAAATCGGCTGGTGGGCATCATCTCCCACGTGACAGAGCTCAAGGAGCGCATCGACCGGCAGATCGTGGTCTGCAAGGAGCGCAGCGGAGGAAGCTTTGCAGCAATACGGGGAGAAAGATGATGCGGTACCCGCTATAGCTCGGAAGCTATAACAGGTACCGCTCTTCCCTTTCCCGCATTCAGGATACTGCAAGCATCACAACAGAAGGGCAACAGGGAAAAATTTTTATAGTTTCCAATTTCTTGCAAACCAGAAACCTCACAGCAGCCACAGTTCTTCGGCCACGGTCTTGGCCTCGCTGCGGCGTTTCACGCCCAGTTTTTGCAGGATATGACTGACGTGGCTCTTCACGGTGGCCAGCTTGATGTCTAAAATTGCGCCGATCTCCGCGTTGCTCCGGTCGGCGCAGAGAAGCTTGAGCACTTGCAGCTCCGTCGAGGTGAGGGACTCTGCCGGGGACAAGCGCAGGCGGAGGAAATCCGGGTAGTTGGCCGCCTGGACCCTGGCGTAAGCGACACTCTGCTTGAGGAAGGCCGGGTCCCCCGCCCAACCGCATCTTTCCAGCAGAGGCAGGATCGATGCGCCGTAGCAGCTCACCGGGCGGAGGAAGTGGTACTCTGCCGCCGTGTCCAGGGCCTGGCAGAGGGCCTGGGACCAGGTCTCGTCTTTCAGGCGGTGGCGGGCGATGGCCATCAAGAGATGCAGGTGGATGCCGTCGATGTGGCGCTGGCAGGCGGTGAAGTAAGGCTCCAGTGCCGCCAAGGTCAGCAGGGCCGCCCGGCTGTTGCCCAGGGCGATCTCCGCCATGGCCTGGGTCAAATACTGGTAGCGCTTCATGGTCTGCAAATGGATCTGGTCCTTGGGGGCCTTGTCCCGGTACCAGTCCCCCACCGCCACCAGGTCCCCTTCCCGCAGGTCGATGCGGCAGAGCATGGCGTCGAGGTTGGGCAGGAAGCGCCCCTCATTCACCTCGACAAAACGTTTGCGCAGAGACTCCAGCGTAGTGCGGGCGTCCAGGGCGCGGCCAACGCTGGTCTGGTAGCGCACCAGCATCCCCACCACGGCAAACTCGATGTCCGGGGTGCCCCGGCGGTGGATGTCGTTGAGCTTGGACATGAGGGCCAGCATCCGGTTGGAGACGTCCTCGCCCTGTTCAAACTTGCTCTCGGCTATGGCGCAGTCCGGCAGGCCTACCCCGTCCTTGCCCAGGACAGCCTCTACGGGGAGGCGAATGGTCTGATAGAGCAGATCGTCCTTCTTGCTCCAGGCGGAAAAATCCTTGCCGCCGTTTAGAATGCTCGGCTGCATACTGGTCACGGAAAAGGGCGGCAGGGCGATCTCCCGGTTGGTCAGCAGCCGAAACACCTTGGGGATGGTGTCGATCAGGCCCGTCACGCCCCGCTGGGGCAGGGCGATGTCCAGCCAAGCCAGACGGCTGCGGGCCTGTTTCCGGGCCGCGTCGGTCCGCTCGCAGCGGGCGGCGAAGTCCGCCAGAGTCTGGTACCAGCGCTCGGACTCCTCATACTCCATCTCCAATGCACAGAGCATGCACATGGCCTGCATCAGGGCCGGAGAGGCTAAGATCTCCTCCTCCGGCAGGGCGCGGTAATAGCGTTCCATTTCCTCATAATGCCCGGTGCCGGGGTGATACTCAGCGTTGCGGGTGAGCAGGTCGGAGACCTTGGCGTGGTCCCCCGCCTTCGTGTAGCACTCCAGGGCCAAGGCCGACTGACCGTTCAGCTCGTAGTATAGACCGCCCCGGTCGAAGATGGCCCGCTGTTTCTCCGGGGTGTATTCCCGGTCCATCTCCCATTGCAGAAAGTTGCGGAAAATATCCCAGAAGTGGAAGCTCTGGATGCCGTCGTACTGAAGCATCGACGTGTTGCGCTGGAGCCAGTCGATGACTTCCCCCACCGCGCTGTCGCCGGTAACCATCCGGGCCAGCTCGATGTCGAAGGTCGCAAAGGGTGAGATCTCCAGGAGGAAGCGGCGGATGGGCAGGTCGAAGCGGCGGTAGACCGCCGTCTCATAGTGGATGTACAGCTCCCGGCGGACCTTGGCGTCGATCTCCGGGCTGTACGGTGAGCCGTTGGCCATTTCTCGGCCGATCATGGCGACAGCCAGAGGATACCCCAGGGACTCCCGCTGAATGGCCGTGACCTCCAGATCCGTGGGGTCGCCCCCCATGAGGTGAAGAAGCTTGGCTGTGCTGTCCCGGTCGAAGAGCAGGGCTCTGGCATCCAGCACCAGCATGAGGCCGGAAAACTGAAAGTGGATCAGCCACCCCGGCGGAGTGCCCCGCGAGAGAAGGAAGAAGCGCCGGTTCGGGCTGCGGCGGATGAGCTCACACAGAGGCTCCTGCTCCTCCTCCGGCAGGTTTTGCAGCTGGTCCAGCAGCAGCACGTCCCACGTCTCCCGCAGCAGGGGCAGGCGAAAGCCCGGCTCCCCTGCCGCAGCGAAATAGACCTTCTTCCCCTCCAGCAAAGCCCAGGCCGTGGTGGTCTTGCCAAAGCCGCAGGGGGCGCTGAAGAAGATCACCCTGCCGTGGATCATGGCGTTTTTCACCTGGTCTGCCACGAACGGCTTGATGACGATGGCATCCTGCATGGTTTCTTCCCTCCTCTCGCAGGCAGTGTATTTCCGCGGGTCATGCCTCCGGCAGGGTGAATACTTTGCCGGGGTTTAAGAGGAGCTTCGGGTCAAAGACCTTTTTGATGCCCTGCATGAGGGCGATGTTGGTGGGGCCGACAGCCTCTGCCAGGTACTTGATCTTGCCCCGACCAATGCCGTGCTCGCCGGAGATCTGGCCGCCCAGCTCCATGGTCTTGGCGTAGAGCTTGGACATGAAGTCATCCACCTGCTGTACAAACACATCCTTTTCCAAATCGTTGGAGCAGGCGTAGATGTGCAGGTTGCCGTCCCCGGCGTGGCCGAAGTATTGCAGCTGGAAGTCGTAGTTTTTGGCCAGGGTGTCGGCGTAGACGACGTACTCCGGGATCTGGGTCACGGGGACGACCACGTCGCACTCATCCAGCAGCTTGCACTGCTCCTCGATGCCCTCCAGGAAAGAGGAGCGGGCGGCCCAGGCTTCCTTGCGCTTGGGGGCGCTGTCGGCCACCAGCACGTCTAAGGCGCCCTGGTCCAGGAGCAGCTCGGCGGCCCGCTCGATGATGGGGTTCAGGGCCTCCTCAGACTCGCCGTCGAAGGTGATGAGCAGATAGGCGCCCACGTCTACCCCATCGACCACGCGGGGGAAGACCTGCTTCTTGAGGTACGTCTCGGAGGTCACGAGAATGGCCTTCTCAAAGAACTCAATGGCCTGGGGGTTCAGCCCGCTGTGGCGGAGCTTGGGGACCATGGCGATGCAGGAGGCCAGGTCCTCAAAGGGGACGACCAGGCTGACCGCCGCTTTCGGGGCAGGGATGAGCTTGAGCGTCAGCTCTGTGATGATGCCGAGCGTGCCCTCGGAGCCGATCATCAGGTGCAGGAGGTTATAGCCGGAGCTGGTCTTGGAGACGGAGGAGCCGAAGTGGGTGATCTCGCCGGTGGGCAGGACCACGGTCATGGCCTTCACATAGTCCCGCGTGGCCCCGTACTTCACGCCCCGCATGCCGCTGGCATTGGTGGAGACGTTGCCGCCCAAAGTGGCCAGCTTCTCCCCCGGATCCGGGGGATAGAGACATTCGTGGGACAGGGCGTCCTCCGCCAGCTGCTGGAGGAGAACCCCGGGCTGGACGGTCACGGTGTAGTTGTCCAGGTCATAGCCCAGGATCTTGTTCATTTTGGTGGTGGCGATGACCACGCCGCCCATCACGGGCACACAACCACCCACCAGCCCTGTGCCCGCACCGCGGGTGGTGACGGGGATGTTGTTTTCATAGCACAGCTTCATCACAGCGGCAATTTCCCCCGTGGTCAGGGCATCCACCGACGCCTCCGGCACGCGGGTGCCATAGATGGGCATTTCGTCCCGGCCGTAGTCGGGATTCACGTCGTCCCCGAAATAGACCCGTCCGGGGGCGATTTTTTCCAGTTGTTCTACGATCTCTTTGGTCACAGGTTGATAGCTAGCCATACCCATAACCCTCCTTTTGTTGTCTTCTTATCTTTTTTATTTGAAACAGCGGGGGGATCCCGCCGGTTCAAACCCGCTCGCTGACCAGATGAAACCCCGCCTCGGTCAGTTCTTTTTTGATCTGGGCGATCTGTTCCCGGTCTCTGGTCTCCAGGCCCAGCTTGAGGAAGCAGCTGGTGATGGACATATTGGCATCGGATCGGTCATGGTGGACGGAGACCACGTTGCCGCCGCAGTGGGCGATGATGTCCGCCACCTCTTGCAGCTGGCCGGGCTTGTCGGCCAGGGAGAGGGTGAGGCTGACGTTCCGACCGCTGGTGACGAGGCCGCGGGTGATGACGCGGCTCAAAATATTCACGTCGATGTTGCCGCCGGAGACGATGCAAACGACCTTCTTGCCCTGGACGGGGAGCTTGTGGAAGAGGACGGCTGCCACGCCCACAGCCCCCGCGCCCTCGGCGATGACCTTCTGCTTTTCCAGCAGGGCCAGAATGGCAGTGGAAATTTCGTCTTCGGTGACGGTGACGATCTCGTCCACGTATTCCTTCACCAGCTCATAGGTCAGGTCGCCGGGGTGCTTCACGGCGATGCCGTCGGCGAAGGTATCGGCCCGGTCGAGCATGATGGGCTCCCCGGCCTTCTGGCTCTCCACCATGCTGGCGGCCCCGGCGGCCTGGACGCCGTAGACCTTGACCTTGGGGTTCAAATGCTTGATGGCGTAGGCCACGCCGGAGATGAGCCCGCCCCCACCGATGGGAACGACGACTGCGTCCGGATCCTCCAGCTCGTCCAAGATCTCCAGGCCGATGGTACCCTGGCCGGCAATGACCTCCGGGTCGTCGAAGGGATGGATGAAGGTGGCACCCGTCTCCTCCTGAATTTGCAGGGCGGTGGCGTAGGCATCGTCGTAAGCGCCCTTCACCAGGCGGACCTCTGCCCCCAGCTGCTTGGTCGCCTCGACTTTACTGATGGGGGCACCGTCGGGCATACAGATGAGGGACTTGATGCCGTTGCGGGTGGCAGCCATGGCCACGCCCTGGGCGTGGTTTCCGGCGCTGCACGCCAAAATACCATGTGACTTTTCTTCGTCCGTGAGCTGGCTGATCTTATAGTAAGCGCCGCGGAGCTTGAAGCTGCCGGTCTCCTGTAAGTTCTCGGTCTTGAGATACAGGTCACAGTGGTCGGAAAGTTTGGTGGCCTTGATGAGGTCCGTTTTTCTGGCTACCTTTTTTAAGACAAAGGCGGCGTGGTAGATCTTGTCCAGTGTCAGCATCTTCTCTTCCCTCCGATGGATGTTGTTGAAATCATATTTTTTGGTTTTTTGTAGTATAGACCATTTTCCCTACCGACACAAGAGGTTGAAGAAAATGCCACAAAATTTTTACAATTTTTTGGGTAGTACCTACTGGACAGGCAGGTTGGTTTGTGCTATGGTAGGGAACGTGATTAGCGAGTTCTAACCTCGCAGTTGATTTTTGTTTCACGAGGAGGAAACCAAACCATGGGTACAGCCATCGTCATTGTCATCATCGTCGTGATCTGTGTGTTTGCGATTTACAGCTACGGCCACAAGATGCGGCACGGCGGCGGATGCTGCGGGTCCCACGAGGCTGCAGAGAAGAAAGTGAAGGTCGCGGACAAGAACAAGGACCACTACCCCTATGAGGTCACCCTGACCATCGACGGAATGACCTGCTCCAACTGCTCCCGCCGGGTGGAGAACGCACTGAATAGCTTGGACGGTGTCTGGGCCAAGGTTGACCTCGGCGAGCGTAAGGCCGATGTGCGCCTGAAGCAAGCGCCGGACAACGACGCCCTGCGCCACGCCGTGCAGGATGTGGGCTATACCGTCCTGTCCATTCAATAACAAGTCCTGGTCCTCTGCCCTGCCGGCAGAGGACCTTTTTGAAAATTTTTTCCTCTTTTTCGGATTTTCCTCTTGCTTTTTCAGTTAGTCTATGCTATCATCTAACCCGTAATTAGGGAACGCTAATTCTTTGTAGTGAATTCTTCGCAGGTTCATCCTCCAGATGAACTTTTTTCTTGGCCGAGCGTTAGGATTTGCTAACAATTGGGAGGAGGTACTGCCATGGTCGAGCGTTTGCTACCGATGGAGCCAGATGGCAGTGTCGCATGGTCCTATGCCCTGCCGGGCTTACAGATCTGCCAGTTGACCGGCGGCCAGGGGGATGCCTGGCTGTCGGATTCCCTCCGTGGCCCGGTCTGCCTGTTGTTTTGTCAGGCTGGCGGCCTCCAGCTCTATTTGGAGCAGGGACAGGTCTTGGACCTGAATCCCCAGGACATTCTACTCGTCTCCTCCCGCCTGCGGGTGCATCGGGTGGAAAGCCGAGAGGCAAGGGTCCAGCTCATCCGAATACGGCTGGACGGACCGACCCCCTTCGCCGCGCTGACCAGCCTTTGGGGCGCAGCCGACAGCCAGCTGCTGACCCACAAACTGGATGAGCTGCTCCAGGCCGGCGGCGGGTGTCTGCTTTTCCCCAGCAGCCTTTGGAACAGCGCCTTCTTCGCCCAGCTGGACGACTTACCGGAAACGGAACGGGGCCAATACTGCGCCATGAAGGGCGTGGAGCTGCTGTACCTGATGCAGAGCAAAGCCATCGTCCCCCTGCGCAGCCCCGGTCGGCGCTATTGGGACCGGGAACAGGTCCAGTCCATTCGGGATGCTCACGACTACATGCTGGAAAACCTCAGCCAGCCTCTCACCATCGAAGCCATGGCCCGGCGCTTTCACATCTCCGGGACGTTCTTAAAGGAAGGTTTCCGGCAGATGTACGGGCAGTCCACCCGAAAGTTTTTGCAGGCCCGCCGGATGGATCTGGCCGCCGACCTGCTGCGAAACACCAACCAGACGGTTTTGCAGGTGGCCGCCTCCGTGGGCTATGAGAGCGCCAGCCAGTTCTCCCAGATCTTCAAACGGCACTACCACCTGCCCCCTGCCCAGTACCGGCGGCAGATGGCCCAACAAAATGTCTAAAACCACCGATTCCTGACGGAATCGGTGTGTTTTTGCGTCTAAAATTCGCTACAATTTTACCAAACGATAACCTAGCTTGTGGCTTTGTTAAGGGGGTGGCCAAGTGAAAAAGCATTCTTTTTGGGCGCATGCGGCTATGATCTGTATGATTATGGCCATGCTTACCGGCCGCAAACGCAAGTAAGACATATCTAATTAGCTAAAAACAACCGAATTGACCAGGAGGTAACGATCATGATCGACTTTAAGAAGTACACTCACGCAGCTCTGTTCGCCGGCGGCCTGCTGTTTGGCACGGCTGGTCTGAAGCTGCTCTCCAGCAAGGATGCCAAGAATGTCTATGCCCACACCACCGCCGCTGCGCTGCGCGTGAAGGACTGCCTGATGAAGGGCGTGGACAAGGTGCAGGAGAGCGCCGCTGACATCGTGGCCAGCGCCAAGGACATCAACGAGGAACGCGCCGCCAAGGAGGACGTCATCATCGAGGACGCCGCTAAGGAAACCACCGAGGCTGCTGCCGAAGAAGAGGCGGAGGCTTGATCCCACTCTCTCCCCCCGTGATGTTCCGCACATCCATTGATCGATCATGAGGCAGAGAGGGCCAAATGCCCTCTCTGTTTTCCCGTTTTGGAGGTTTTCACTATGAAATTCAAAATCGTCCATGAATCCCGTGGGCGTATCCGGGTGCAGGTGATCCAGAACCGCATGACGCTGGAGCAGGCTGACTTATTGGAAGCCTATCTCTGCACCTGGCCCGCCGCCCAGCAGGTCACCGTGCATGAGCGCACCTGCTGCGCCATTGTCCGGTATGAGGGCGACCGGCAAGAACTTTTGACCTTCCTCAGCCGCTTCTCCTATACGTCCACCGAGATCGCCAAGCTGGCCCCCACCCACACCGGGCGGGCGCTGAACCGGGAGTATCAGGAAAAGCTGGTGATGAAGATCGTGTCCAAGGCCTTGCGTTCTGCCCTTCTCCCTGCGCCTTTGGCCACGGCTTACACGCTGTATCGCTCCGTTCCTTACCTGGTGAAGGGCATCCAGTGTCTGTGGAAGCGTAAACTGCACGTGGAACTGCTGGACGCCCTGTCCATCGGCATCTCCATGGCCCGCAGAGACTTCTCTACCGCCGGTTCCGTCATGTTCCTGCTGAGCTTGGGCGAGCTGCTGGAGGAGTGGACCCACAAGAAATCCGTGGACGACCTGGCCCGGTGCATGTCCCTGAACGTGGACCGCGTCTGGCTGCACACGGCAGACGGCGATGTACTCGTCCCCCTGTCCCAGGTCCGGCCCGGCGACGCCATCCTCGTCCGCATGGGCGGCATGATCCCCGTGGACGGGGTCGTCCAGTCCGGCGAGGTCATGGTCAACCAGGCCTCTCTCACCGGCGAGTCCGTGCCCGTGCCCAAAAGCCCCGGCAAGACCGTCTACGCCGGTACCGTCGTTGAGGAGGGCGAGTGCCTCATCGAGATCACCCAGCAGAAGGGCACCAGCCGCTACGACAAGATCGTCCAGATGATCGAGCAGTCCGAGAAGCTCAAGTCCGCCGCCGAGAATAAGGCCGCCCATCTGGCCGACAAGCTCGTGCCCTACACCCTGGCCGGCAGCGCCGTGACCTATCTGCTGACCCGGAACGTGACCCGTTCCCTGTCCGTGCTGATGGTCGATTTCTCCTGCGCCCTGAAGCTGGCCATGCCTCTGGCCGTGCTGTCTGCCATGCGCGAGGCCAGCGGCAGCCACACGACCGTCAAGGGCGGCAAGTTCCTGGAGGCCCTGGCCCAGGCCGACACCATCATCTTCGACAAGACCGGCACCCTCACCCGCGCCTGCCCCACCGTGGTCCAGGTCGTGCCCTTCCACGGCAAGGAGGAGAACGACATGCTCCGCCTGGCCGCCTGCCTGGAGGAGCACTTCCCCCACTCCATGGCCAACGCCGTGGTCCAGGCCGCCAAGGACAAGGACCTCTCCCACGAGGAGATGCACTCCGAAGTCGATTACATCGTTGCCCACGGCATCGCCAGCCGGGTGGGCGAGGAGAAGGTCGTCATCGGCAGCGCCCACTTCGTCTTTGAGGACGAGCAGTGCGTCGTCCCCGAAGGGGAGCAGGCCAAGTTCGACGCTCTGCCCAACCAGTACACTCATCTGTACCTGGCCATTGGCGGCGTGCTGTCTGCCGTCATCTGCATCTCTGATCCCCTGCGCCCGGAGGCCAAGGGCGTCATCCGCGCTCTGCGTGCCTTGGGCATCCGCAAGACCGTGATGCTCACCGGCGACAGCGATCGCACCGCCGCCGCCATCGCCGCCGAGGTCGGCGTGGACGACTACCGCTCCGAGGTCCTGCCGGAGGACAAGGCCAGCTACGTGGCCGCCGAGCACGCCGCAGGCCGCACCGTCATCATGCTGGGCGACGGCATCAACGATTCCCCCGCCCTCTCCGCCGCCGACGTGGGCATCGCCATCAGCGACGGCGCCGCCATTGCCCGCGAGATCGCCGACATCACCGTGGCCGCCGACAGCCTGGCGCAGCTGGTCACCCTGCGGAAGATCTCCATGGAGCTGATGAAGCGCATCCGGTCCAACTACCGCTTCGTCATCGGCTTCAACGGCACTCTCATCGGCCTGGGCGCCTTCGGCGTCCTGCCTCCCGCCACCTCCGCTCTGCTGCACAACGTCTCCACCATCGATCAGCCTGCGGAGCATGACGAATCTGCTCAGCGACCTGGACCGGGCAGAATTAAAAGCCATGATCGAAGGCTGAGTTTTCCCTTGGACTTTGTGTCGTGATAGAAACACAGCGCTGGTATCGTAGCAACGATACCGGCGCTGTGTTTTGCACTCTGTTGTTAGTCTATCCTGCAAGAGGATCACAAAAGAGCAACGTTGCCGCCGGGGGCGCCCCTGCGCCCACACAATGCCTTGCACTTGCTTAAGTAATTCCCAACCCACTCAAGTTTTCATCCCCCCACCGCTTCATCACATCCAGCACCGACAGAAAGCTCTCCCCCAGCTCTGTCAGCTCATATTCCACGTGGGGCGGCACCTCTTGAAAATCATGGCGGAAAAGAAACCCATCCGCTTCCAGTTCCCGCAGTTGTTTCGTCAGCGAGGACTCCGTGATTTCCCCCAGCTTCCGCCGCAAGGCCCCGAAGCGGCAGATATGCTCTACCCCGATGTAATACAGCAGCTCCAGCTTCCACTTGCCGCCCAAGATTTTTTGCAGGGTGGACATGGTCTTACAGCGCTGAATGGCCATCTCTGTTTTTCGCATGGCGCTCCCCTCCTTCCTGCTCAGTATACGCCTGGAACCGACATGCAGACAAGTACTGCAAAAAAGTACCGTACTTTTCTTTTTCCGGCGGCCTGCTATACTGTGGCAAAAAAGGAGGCAAGCACCATGCATTACACAGGAACCATCTGGCGGCCGCCCTATGAGGCGGGTTCGCTGCTGCTGCAAGTCACCGCAGGCTGTACCCACCACAAGTGCAAATTCTGCACGCTTTATGCGGACCTGCCCTTTCCCTTTCGCCTCTCGCCCAGACAGGAGTTAGAGAGCGATTTGCTGGAGGTGCAGACGGCAGACCGTGACCCCATTTCGCAGCTCATCGCCCGGTTAAATGGGATCCCCACCCCCAAAGAAATCTACCGGGTCTTTTTGACGGGAGCCAACTCCTTTGTCCTGCGGACGGAAAAGCTGTTGGCGATCGCAGACCTCATTCGGCAGTATCTCCCCAAGGTGGAGACGATCGGCTGCTTTGCGCGGGTAACGGATGCAGTCCAAAAAACAGACGAAGACCTATTCGCCCTGCGTCAGGCGGGGTATGACGGCCTGACCATCGGCATGGAAACGGGGGATGACGAGGCTCTGCGCTTCATGCACAAGGGTTACACAGCGGCAGACATTTTGACCCAGTGCAGCCGTTTAGACCAAGTGGGCATCGGTTACAACTTTTTCTATCTCACCGGCATTTCTGGCGCAGGACGGGGGGAGGCGGGAGCAAAGGCTACGGCGGAGCTTTGCAACCAGCTTCACCCACAGCTCATCGGAGCAAACATGCTGACGGTTTATTCAGAGTCCGAACTTTTTGCAGAGATTCAGCGCGGGAACTGGGAAGAGGAAAGCGAAGTGGAGAAGTATCAGGAGCTAAAAACGCTCGTTCAGACTTTGACCATCCCCGTGACCTTTGCGGCGATGGGAGCTTCAAATGCGGTGCAGCTGCACGGAGAATTGCCTTGGGAACGGGCGCGGTTGTTGCGGGACATTGACCAGGTGTTGGAGGCGGGAGAAAGCAAATTACGGCAGTATCGTGTGACACTGCCGCATTTGTGAGGAAGTTATTTCTTTTTCCGCAGGTTGAATTTCTTTCTGGGTTTCTTAGGCTTCTCCGCCTTCTCCCCCTCCGTCGCTTTCTTCTTGGCCTTCTTCCGGTACCAGAGGAGGAAGAGCAGCCCTGCCACCAAAATGCCGATGGGCACGAGGAGCTGGAGGGCGCTGGGCTCCTGGATGAGGCAGAAGGTCACGCTATGCGCCGTGGCCGGGAAGAGGAGGTAGCTGCCGTCCTTGGTGCTGTCCTGGCGGACCCAAGTGCCGTCGTCCTGCTCCATCCAGACGCTGTACCGGCCGCCCTCTTCGGGGATGCGGCAGTGGACGGTGTAGGAGACGACGTCCAGGGTGGGGTCGTTGACGGTGACGGTGTAGCCCTGACCGTTGTAGGTGCGGCCCCGTTCTGTGGTCCAGGAGACTTCCTGGCTCGTGTGGCTGACCTCGGCCTGGGCGCTGAAGCTGCCGTCCACCAGGATCTCCGGCAGCTGGCCGCCGTCTGTCAGGGAGGAGGTGTAGGGGGTGTAAATGGCCTCCAGCGTCTGGCTGGCCGTCAGGTGGCTGTAATCCATGTCCGGCCAGGCGGCGGAGTAGCCCTTCTTGGCGGGGATGTCGGGGAGACTGTCCAAGCCCTCGCCGTAGGTAAAGGGCACGATCTCCACCAGCTTCCCGTCGGCCTGGAAGGTCAGTTCCATCTGGGCGAAGGTGCTGGGGGCCCCGCTGGCGCAGAGGGCAGAGAAAGTCACGGGGGTGGCCTTGCCCGCGTAGCTGATGCCGTCGATGCCGCCGAGGCTGTCGTGGGTGAAGGTGTTGCCGGTGACGATGCCCTCGGTGTCCCGGTCCCCGGCGATGGTGCCTGTGTAGGCCTTCGCGTCGGTGATCTCCACGGCAGAGCGGCAGTTTTTCAGGTTCGTGCCGTAGCCTGCGATACCGCCGACATAATGGTCCCCAGAGAGGGTGCAGCGGGACCAACTCTCCCGGATGGTGCCCCAGGAGCCGCCGGCGATGCCGCCGACGTAGCTGCCGTCGGTGCTGGAAACGGTGCCGTAGTTTTCGCAGTGGGTGACCTGGCCCAGGTCCATACGGCCCACCACGCCCCCGGCCTGGTCCTTCTTGCCGGTGATGGTGCCGTGGTTCACGGAGCGGCGGATGACGGCCTTGGTCTGGTAGGTGATGTCCAGAGAGCGGTCCCCTTCTTTGACCAGATCGTCCTCCGGGTCGAAGTCGTATTCAATGGCCATGGACCCGGCGATACCCGCCACGTTCACGTCGCCCTGGACCTCGCCGTTGTTGGTGCTGGAGGAGACGCAGCCGGTGCGCTGCTGGTCGCTGTCGATCTGGTCGGAGATGTCCTCCACCAGGTTCTTGTCGGCCTCGTCCTTGGCGTCCTGGGTCTCCTGGCGGAGCAGGTCGGTGATGGACTGGACCTGGTCGCTGATGGTGGTCAGGTCCGCCAGAATGTTGTCCGCCGAGCCGCTGACCACGTCCGTGAGCTTCTTGGCGTTGTCGATGATGTCCGAAACTGCATCGTCCAGCTCGTCGCCCTTGGCGGTGATGTCACTGCCGATGGGGGTGAAGGAGATGGTCGGCTCCTCAGCCAGGGTCTTGACCATGGTGTGCAGGTCTTCCGTAGCCTTGTCCAAGAGAGCAAAGGCTTCGTTCATGGCGTCGCCTGCCCACTGGAATGCGTCAATGGCGTCTTCCAGCACGGTCTCGGCGTCTTGCAGAATGTCCATGGCGTCCTTGAGGGAATCTCCCGCGTCGTTCAGGGTGTCGGCGGCGGCCCGGAGGTCATCCACGGCGCGGTCCAGTTCGTCTAAGGCGGCCTGAATGTTCTCGATGGGGTCGCCGTTGGCATTGAAGTTATCCCGCAGTTTTTTCAGGGCCTGGTTCACGTTAGAGAAGCCGCTGGAGACGTTGTCGCTGGCGGTGGAGAGCGTCTTGAGGGCGTCTTGAAACTGCTTCAGGCTCCCGCTTGGGTCACCCTCCAGCAGGGTACCAAGGGCCTCCTGGATCTCCCCCATGCCGGTGGAGAAGCCCTTCATGCCGGTGCTGATCTCCTCCATACCGTTGGCCAGCTGGTCCAGGCCCTGGCGGAGCTTCTTGCAGTCGCCCAGAGTATCGCGGAGATACGTCTTGGCATTTTGCAGGTGCTTGAGCCCGTCGGAGAGCTGGTCAGCGGCGTCCTGGGCCTGGTCGATGCCGTCCTTCATGGCATCCATGGCGTCGCTGGTGATGTTCCCGGCGTCTTTGAGCTTGTCGAGGCCGTCGTTTAAGTAGTCCACAGCCTTGGTCATCTGGTCGGGCAGGTCCGTGAGGGTGTCTAAGATGGGTTCCATCTGGTCCAGGCTCCAGGAGATGCGGGCGGTGAGATCATTGATGGAGTCTAAATTCCCATTGGCCCAGTCTTTCGCCAGGTCCATGAGGTCGCTGGCGGCGTTCTGGGCGTTGGAGGCGTTGGAGGAGAGGCTGTTGAGCTGGCGGGTCACATTGGTGTTGGCGTTGTCCATGGTGCCCAGCAGGCCGTCCACCTGGCTGCCCAGGGTGTCCAGCTTATCCCAGACGTCATTGAGGGTGTCCTCTCCGTAGCGGAGAAAAACCTCCGGCTCCAGCTGGCCGACCACGCCGCCCACGTCCTTTCGGCCTAAGATGAGGCCCTCGTTGGTGCAGCCGTCCAGATAGCCCGCCTGCCGCCCGGCGATGCCGCCGACGTTGTAGCCGATGTGGGCATAACCCACGGCCCCGATGTTCCGGCAGCTCTGGACGATGCCGGAGGAGTAGCCGGTGATGCCGCCGATGTCGGTGCTGGTGGGGACGTTTTCGGTGGAGTTCCATTGGCGGTCGGGCAGGTCATCTAAGTCCGTGGAGCTTTCGATCTCCACGGTGTTGATGCCGCCCTGGTTCACGCACTGCAAGATGCTACCCAAGTTCTGGCCCACGATACCACCCACATAATGGGTGGCAACGACCGTGCCGTTGAAGGTGCAGTTGATGACCTGTCCCCCGGCCTCGTTGATGCCGACGATACCGCCGACGCTGCTCTCTCCTTTCAAGTTGCCGGTGATGGTGCAGTTGCGGATAAGGCCCCGGTTGTTGCCCACGAGGCCACCCAGGGAATCCTGAAAATCCGTCGGGGTGATGCTGATCTCTACCTTCAGATCTTCGACCACGGCGGATTTTTGCAGGTACCGGAACAGACCCCGATTGCTGCCGCTGCCGTCGAGCGTAATGCCGGTGATGGCGTGGCCCTGGCCGTCGAAGTGGCCGCCGAAGGTCGGGATGGGGGTAAAGTCAGTGCCGGTCAGGTCAATGTCGCTGGTGAGAACGACGGTCTTGCCCTGGGACCAGCTGTCTAAGGTACAGTTCTGGGCGAAGGTCAGCAGTTCTTCCTTCGTGCCGATGGTGATCTGGTTCCCCGCGGCGAAGGCCGGGGCCGCCAGGCTCAGGAGCAGGCAGAGCGTTAGAAACACGGCCAGGACTTTACTGGTCTTGCTGTTCATGGTCTGTCTCCTCCTTTCCGCTGGGAATGGGCGCAGGGCTTGCATCCTGATCCGGCGGGCTGTCCGGGGCAGGTGCCTGCGAGACTGGGCCGGTGGATTTGATCGTGGGGGCGAAGGGGTTGCGTTTCTCCTCCCCCGGTTCCTGGTTCTGGTAGGCCCCGGTGCCGATGAGGGCGTTGACATCCCCCCGGATCACACCCTGGATGTTGGCGTCGACGATGCCGGAGATGCGGCCCCGGACGCGGCCATTGACAAAGACCGTGCCGGTGGCCCGCCGCCGGGCTTCGGGAACGGGCACGCGGAAGCTGGTCTTCTCCACGATGGTGTCACCCAGCAGCAGGATCTGCGGCAGGACGAACATGACCAGGAACATGGAGATGAGGGTCCCTCGGCTCAGGCAGGAACCAATGCCCACAATGGCTCCGTCCGTCGAAATTTTGCCGATCAGGAAGCCGGCAGCAGCCAGGATGGAGCCGGAGGTCAGCACCGTGGGGAAGGAGAGCTGGAGGGCTTTCACAATGGCCTTCCTCGGCTCCATGGTCGTTTTCAGGTCCCGGTACCAGGTCGAGATGACGATGGCATAGTCGATGTTCGCGCCCATCTGAATGGACGTGACGATCAAGTAGCTCAGGAAGAAGATGGGGCTTTGCGTCAGACCTGGGAAGGAGAAGTTAAAGAAGATACTGCCCTGAATGACCAGGATCAGCAGCACCGGCAGGCCCACGGACTGGAACGTAAAGAGCAGGACCAGAATGACAAAGACCACCGACAGGACGGAGATCATCACGTTATCATGGGCAAAGGACGTAGACAGGTCATAGTCGCTCGTGG
Organism: Clostridiales bacterium; assembly: GCA_004556345.1. GTDB lineage: Bacteria > Bacillota > Clostridia > Oscillospirales > Oscillospiraceae > Evtepia. The sequence continues at coordinate 42,727 of SFHQ01000003.1, forward strand.
AGTTGCCCACTAAGTAAAAGTCATCGCTGTCGTAATACTGCCCGGTGATCTTGTGGACGGTTTGAAGGAAGTTGAACGTCTCATCGCCTTCCTCCGGCAGGTTGAGCTTCAGGACCATGCGGGAGTAGTTCTCCCCCAGCATTTGGGCCTGGGCGTCGGTGAGCTGCTGGTGCATGTCCTCCAAGTCCTGTTTGACATCGTCATCCAGGGTGAAGTAGCCCGCCTGCTCCTCGTCATAGACGAAGAGGAACATATCCATGAGGGACACGGCGTAGTCCTCGATGCCGCCGACGATGCGGCCGTAATCCTCGTTGTCGGCAGCGTAGGCGCTGTAAAGCAGACAGACCACTTCATAGTCCATATCGATAAGCTCGGAGAATTGCCTTGGCTTGAGCTCGTCGGTGAGCGTATAGCCGTCTTTCGCCTCGATGTTCGCCAGGCCCATGGCGGTGTCGATCTCGTCATAAGTCTCTAATTGGTCTAAGATCGCCTTTTCTTTGGCATAATCCCCCTTGGGGACCAGCAGGGCGGCGACGTTTTGCTGGCCGAAGACGTCATTGACCCGATCCTCGGCGATCTGGCTCTCGCTCTGACGGCTGGTGTCCAGCAGGGTGTAGCCGTAGACATAGGGGCACTTTTGGGACATCCAGAAGCCCAGGATCAGCAGCACCGCAAAGATCGGCACGCTGATGTACCGGGCCTTGACCACAAACCGGCCCCAGGCATCGATGGAGGGGATAAAGTTCCGGTGCTGGGTCTTCTCCATGGCCTTGGAGGCAAGGATGAGCAGGCCGGGCATCAGGGTAAAGACGGAGATGAGGCTGAAGCAGATGGCCTTGATGAGCACCAGGCCCAGGTCAAAGCCGATGCGGAACTGCATAAACATCATGGCAGCCAAGCCGGAGACCGTCGTCAAACTACTGGAAGCAATGGCAGGGATGGCCGCGGCCAGGGCGGAGATGCAGGCGCTGCGGTCGTTGTCCGTGTGCTGCCGGTCCTCCAGGAAGCGGTGGAGCAAAATAATGGCGTAGTCGATGGCCAGGGCCAGCTGAAGGACCACGGCCACGGAGTTGGAGATGAACGAGATCTCTCCCAACAAGAAATTGGTGCCTTTGTTGAGCAGCGCCGCCGCGCCAAAGGTAACGAGCAGCACGGGGACCTCCGCGAAGGAGTGGGACGTCAGCGTCAGCACCAGGACGATGATGACGATGGCGATGGCGAAAATGATGTTCATCTCGCCGGCCAGGGTGTCGGCCTGGGAGTCACCCACGTTGCTGTCGATGTACACGTCATAGGGGGCGAGGACCTCTTTGATCTCGTTCATGGCATCGAGGCTGACCTGGTCATCCTCTTCCCCGGCGAAGGTGACGTTGATGAGGCCGTCCGATCCCTTGAAGTATTCGGCGATGTCCTCCGGTGTCTCCGGGGCGTCCTCGTCGTCGCCAGTGGTATCGGCGTCGGTCTTCACGGTGTCCTCGCCGAAGGTGGCGCTGGTCACGCCATCGATGCGTTCGATCTGGTCGGCCAGGTCCGCGCAGATGTCATAGGTCGTGTTTGTGACCATGATGCGGGCGGTGCCGTAAGTTGTCAGCTCATCGTCCATGATGGTCAGGCCCCTGCGCGTCTCGGTGCTGGCGGGAAGGTAGTCGGTCAGGTCGTTGCAGACCTGGACCCACCCGCTGGAAATGGCGCAGAAGATCATGGCGCAGAGATAGAGAAAGAAGATCAGGTTGCGCCGGTCCACGATGGCGGTAGCCAGCTTTTCAAAAAAAGACGGCCCGTCGGGTTTTTTGCTCATAGATCCACCTCCTGTGGGGTTTGGGAATTTTCAGTCCGTTCAAAAAAGCATTTCTGTCAGGATACGACGGAAGGGGCGGGCAGGGCAAGAGACAAATGCCCCACTGTTGTTAGAATTTTAACATATTTTTGTGATTTGTAAAAAATCTTCGGTGGGTTTGGCGGGTGCGCAGACGATGCTCTCTATGCTATACTGAGAAGGTAAACGCCCTCCGTCAGCTTCGCTTTCAGGGGAGCCAAGTGTTTAGGAGACTCCGCCATGCAATACCACAACGCAAGCACCACCAAGAAAGAACTGGCCGCAGCGCTCAAGCAGCTCATGGAGCAAAAGCCCCTGGAGAAGATTTCCATCCGGGAGATCACCAGCCTCTGCGGTCTGCGGCGGGAGACGTTTTACTATCACTTTGCCGACATCTACGCCCTGATCCAATGGATGTTTGAAGAAGAGGCTCTGGCTCTCCTGCGCCAGCACGAGGGCGTGCAGTTTTGGCGGGAGGGGTTATTGCAGCTCTTCCGATACATCCAGGACAACCGGGCCTTCTGCCTCTGTGCATTTCGGTCCATCGGGCACAGCCACCTGCGGAAGCTCTTTCAGGAAAACATCATCAGCATCGTTCGGGCCACAGTGGACAAACTCTCGGAAGAGCTGCACTGCCCCGCCGACGAGCTGGTGGTGCAGTTTTACACCATCGCCCTGGTGGGGACCGTGGAGAGCTGGCTGCTGGGCGAGGTAGACCGCACGCCGGAGGAACTCATCCAGTTTGCCGACACCATGCTCCAGGACCACATGCGGGGCATCCACCTGCGGATGCAGACGGAACACGCCAAGTAAGCACCCCCTTATTATAATAGGGACAGCACAGGGACGCAACCCATAACCGGGCCGCGTCCCTGTTTTTTTGTCAAATTTTGGGCCTTACTGCCACCCACGGGCCGTGGGGTCCAGCAGGTCCCCCGCCCCGTAGACCAGGGCGTTGCAGATGGCGGCGGCCACGTTGCTCCCCCCCTTGCGGCCCAGGGCCACGATGGCGGGGACGTCGTATGTCCGGCAGGCGGCGAGGACAGCCTTTTTCGCCTCCACCACGTTCACAAAGCCCACGGGCACCCCGATGACCAGGGCGGGGCGAAGCCCCCGCTCCATCTGGCGGACGATCTCGAAGAGGGCCGTGGGCGCATTGCCCACAGCGAGGATCGCGCCGGGGTAGGCCTGCGCAGCCTTCTGCATGGCGGCCACAGCGCGGGTGCTGCCCTGCTCTTTCGCCCGCTGGGCAATGTCCGGGTCGGCCATGAAGCAGAGGACCTGTCCCCCCAGCTTCTCCAGGCCCACGCGGCTGACGCCGGCCTTGGCCATGTTCGTGTCCGTGATGATGGTCTGCCCGCCCCGCCGCAAAGCGTCCGTCGCCAGACGGACGGCGTTGGGGGTGAACACCAGGTTCTTGGCGTAATCAAAATCTGCCGAAGTGTGGATGACCCGCTTGATGACAGGGGCCTCGTCCGGGGGCAATTCGATGCCCAGGTCCGCCAGCTCCTGGGTGATGATGGCCATACTGGTGCGCTCGATGTCGGCGGGGCGTTCGTGTTTCATGGCGTCTCCTTTCCTTCTAAGGCGGCGTAAACGGCGTGCATATCCAGGCTGTTTCGGACCACATCGGCTAAGAGGTCGAACTGCCGCTCCTGATAGGCTTTCTGGTCCTCCGGCTGGACGGCCACGGGGTCCAGGCCCTTGCGGGTGAGCAGCCAACGGGCCAGGGCATCGGTTAGCTCCCCCGTGTCGAAGAGACCATGGAGATACGTCCCAAAGATGTTCCCGACCACGGCCCCGTCCGTCCGCCCGTCGGACAGGCGGCAGAAGGGCGTTGCCCCCTCCCCTACCTTGGTCACGCCCATGTGGATCTCATAGCCGTCTAACTTGGCCCCGGAGAAGAGAGGGGCGGTCACCTCTGCTGTGACACGGGTGCGGGTCTTCTGGGCGGAAAACGCCGTCTCACAGGGCAGCAGGCCCAGGCCGGATAACACGCCCAGCTTCTCTACCCCATAGGGGTCAGCCAGCGTCCGGCCCAGCATCTGGTAGCCGCCGCAGATCCCCAAAACGGGTGTGCCGTTGGCGGCCAGATGCTTCACGGCAGTCTCCAGGCCGTTCTGTCGGAGCCAGAGCAGATCGTCCATCGTGTTCTTCGTACCGGGCAAGACCACGAGATCGGGCTGACCCAGCTCCCCCACCTTAGAGACATAGCGCACGCCTAAGGCCGGGTGGCGCTCCAGCGGGGTGAAGTCCGTGAAGTTCGAGATGCGGGGCAGGCGAAGGACAGCAATGTCGACGGGCCGTCTCGCCTCCGTCTGGTCCAGGCAGAGGGCGAGGGAGTCCTCATCCTCCAGATCGACCGTTGCGTAAGGCACCACGCCCAGGACGGGGATGTTGGTCTTTTCTTCCAGCATGGTCAGGCCTGGTTTTAACAGGCCCACATCCCCCCGAAACTTGTTGATGATGCACCCGGCCACCCGCGCCCGCTCATCGGGCTCCAGCAGTTCCAAGGTGCCATAGAGCTGGGCGAACACGCCGCCCCGGTCGATGTCTCCCACCAGGAGGACGGGGGCGTCCACCAGCTTTGCCAGGCCCATGTTGACGATGTCATCCTGCTTCAGATTGATCTCAGCGGGACTGCCCGCGCCCTCGATGACGAGGATGTCATTCTCCTGGGCGAGGCTGTGGTAGGCCGCCAACACGTCGGGGATGAGAGAGCGCTTCATCTTAAAATAGTCCGCCGCCCGATACTCCCCCCGGACTTTGCCGCCCACAATGAGCTGGCTGCCCACGTCGCTGGAGGGCTTTAATAAGATGGGGTTCATACGCACGTCCGGCTCTTTCCCGGCGGCGCGGGCCTGGACGACCTGGGCGCGGCCCATCTCCAGACCGTCCTGGGTGATGTAGCTGTTGAGGGCCATATTCTGGCTCTTGAAGGGGGCCACCCGGTAGCCGTCCTGCCAAAAAATGCGGCAGAGCGCGGCGGTGAGCAGACTCTTGCCCACGCCGGACATAGTGCCCTGGATCATCAGATTTTTGGTCATAGCAGGCCCTCCATGGTTTCGATCAGACGTTGATTTTCTGCCGCCGTGCGGACGGCGACGCGGAACCAATTTGGCCCCAGACCGTCATAGTCGGCGCAGGTGCGGATCAGCACCCCTTGGCGCTCTAAGCGCCGGCCCAGCTTCGGGTCGGGGCTTCGGAACAAAAGATAGTTGGCTTCGCCGGGAAGCACGAAGCAGCCCAGGCGTTCCAGCTGTTGCTTCAGCCAGGGGCGTTGCTGCGCGAGCAAGGCCCGGAGTTTCTCGGCGTAGGCCGTCTCCCGCAGGGCCGCCACCCCCGCCACCTGGGCCAGATTCGACACCGGCCAGGGTTGGCCCGCCAGGGCCATGCGGTCGAGCAGATCCGTGTCAGCGCACAGGCAGTAGCCCAGGCGCACCCCGGCCAGGCCGTAGAACTTGGTGAAGGCCCGTAAAATCAGCAAACGGTAGGCCCTCAGAACCGGGATCTGAGACCGGGGAGTCAGCAAAAACGGCGCAAAGCACTCGTCCAGCACCAGCAGCACCCCACAGGCCCGGCTCTTCTCCAGAATCGCCTGGAGCAGACCCGGCTCTGTTGTCCGCCCCGTGGGGTTGTTCGGCTCGCACAAAAAGAGAACGTCTACGTCTGGTGTGATCGCGTCGAGTATCTCCGGCGTGACCGCAAAGCCGTCCTCTTCCCGCAGGGGAAAGGACATGACTTGCCCCCCCACCCGTTCCAGGGCCTCGGCATACTCGGAAAAGGTCGGGGCCGTCACCAAGGCCCGCTTGGGCCGCAGGGCCAGGGCCAGACGGTCGATGAGGTCCGCCGCACCGTTACCGCAGAGGATGTGGGCGGGGTCTACCCCGTGATGCTCCCCCAGGGCCTTCCGCAGGGCGCAGCAACAGGGGTCGGGGTATTGTGCCACGTGTTCGATGGCCTCTCGCATGGCCCGCTTTACGCCCTCCGGAGGACCCAGGGGGCTGACGTTGGCGGAGAAATCGAAACGGGGCAGTGCGTCGTGTTTGGCTTGGTAGGCGGCCCAGTCGCCGCCGTGGTTTCCTTTTCGCATCAGATCCCTCCCCAGCGCAAAACGGCCCAGCGCACCAGGCCCAGCAAAACCAGACCCAGCACGCCCCCGCCGTAGAGCAGACGGTCGGCCCGCAGAATATCGTTTGGTTCCACGGGGCGCTTGGCGTCGCCGATGGTGGGCTTGTCATACTTCTCGCCAAAGTACCAGGCGGGACCAGCCAGCCGGATCCCCAAGGCCCCGGCCATCGCCGCTTCCGTCTGGGCGGAGTTGGGGCTGGCGTGGTTCCGCCGGTCCCGCCGCCAGATGCGCCAGGCACCTTGGGCGTCCTCCCCCAGCAGGGCAGAGGCCAGCACCAACAGCAGTGCAGAGAGCCGGGCCGGAAGCCAGTTGGCCGCGTCATCCAGCTTGGCGGCACAGCGGCCAAAGTAGAGATAGCGTTCGTTTTTGTACCCTACCATACTGTCCATGGTGTTGATGGCCTTATAGCACAGGGCCAGCGGAGCCCCACCGAGGAGCAGATAGAACAGGGGCGCTAAGACCCCATCCGAGAAATTCTCCGCCACCGTCTCCACCGCCGCGCGGGTGACCCCGGCCTCGTCCAGGCGCTGGGTATCCCGGCCCACGATGCGGCTCACGGCCTTTCTGGCGTCCTCGATGGTCCCCGTGGTGAGGGCGGTGTAGACCCGTTTGCTCTCCGTGTTCAGCCCCTTGAGGGCCAGGGCCTGCCAGCCCCAGAAGATCCCCAGGGCAAAGCGCAAGATCGGGTGAATGAGGCCCACAGCCCACAGCGCTGCGCTCGTCACCGCCAGCGTCCCCACCGGCAGGAGCAGCGCCAGGACAAAGCCCGCCGCCCGTTCTCCCCTCGGCGTTTTGGGAAAGCCCGCCCGCAGGATCTTTTCCAGGCGGGAAATGGCTTTGCCCATGACCACCACGGGATGGAGCAACTTCTCCGGGTCCCCCAAGAGCAGGTCCAGCACGAAGCTCAGGGCCGCACCTAAGAGCCACATCATGGTGCCGCCTCCTTCGTGTAGTCCCGTTGGGCCAGGACGGTCAGGCGGCGTTCCGTGGGCCAGCGGCTGGCGTCTAAGACATAGCTGTGCCCGCAGGGGACAGACCAGTCGAAATAGGGTTTCTTCGGGTCGGCGAAAGCAGATAGGACCACCAGCTGCGTGCCGCCGTGGGCGACGATCGTCAAGTTAGTTTCCTTTACAGCCGCTGCATCCAAAAGACGAGCAAAGGCTGCCGTCACCCGCCGGATAAACTGGGTTTGGCTCTCGCCATTGGGGCAAGGCCCCTGACACATCGTATCGACCCAGGCACGGTAGGCCGGGTCGTGCTCCATGTCGTTGGCACTGCGGCCCTCGAAGTCGCCAAAATCCATCTCCTCCAGGCCGTCCGTTTCCACGAGCTTTGCATGGGGGAAGAGGCGCTCGGCCGTCTGCCGGGTGCGGCAGAGCCTCGTGATGTAGACCGTCTCCGGGCCAATTTCTGGCGGGTGCAATTCCGCCAGCCCGGCGGCAGAGAGAGAAACGTCCGACTTTCCCTGATACCGCCCGGTCCCCTGCCAGAGGGTGTTCCCGTGGCGGATGAGCTCGACGGTCATAGCAGTTCCCCCTTGAGCGCCTGGGGCAGGCCGCAGCAGACGCGGATGACGGTCTCCGCCCGCTGGGCCAGCAGGCAGGCCAGCCGCCCGGCGGCTTCCCGTGCAACGCGCTGGGCCGGTTCCATGGGGACCACGCCGCCGCCCACCTCCGTGGCGATGAGGACGGGGTACTGGGCGCTGAGGTCGTCGGCCAGGGCTTCTAAGTCTTCGGCTTGGGCCGCCAGGTCCTGCACATCCCAGGCCGCCTTTTGGGACAAAGCTTCCTCGCTCCAGCCCAACGCCTGGCACACATATTCTTTTTTCCCCGCAAAAAGCGGGCCGGTCACAAAGATCATACGATTCCCTCCAGCCATTCCACCAGCCACAGGGCGGCCAGCATCCCCAGCTCCGCCCGCTGCAAAAACCAACCGGCCAAGTCGCCGGATAAGCCGCCGAACTCCCGCTCTGATTTTCGGCGGTAATGGACAAAGATCCCTAGCGCGGCCAGCGCCATGCCCATCCCCCGCAGGCGGAACCAGCACAAGGCCAGCACCAGCAGGACGGACGCCACGCATAACATACGCGCCACCCGTTTCTTGTCCGCCGCTGCCGCAAAGGTATAGGCCAGCCCGGACCCGCGAGCCAGCGGAAACGTCGCCACCGCCAGCCCGGAAAGGCACCGGCTGAGCACAAAGCTCAGCCAGATGGGTACCCCGGCATAGTCCGGCAAGGTCGCCCAGAGGACAAAAGAGACCAGCAGATACCCGCACAGCCGCATGACCCCAAAGGCCCCAATATGCGGGTCCTTGAGAATTTCCTGCCGCTTCTCCGGCCCGGCGTGGCTGGCGAGTGCGTCGTGGGTGTCGCAGTAGCCGTCCAGATGGATCCCCCCCGTCACCCAAAGGGGCAGCAGGCACAGCCCTGCCCCCCGCACCAAAGCGGGAAACCCCAGCCAGCCGCAGGCCAGCCACCACAGCCAGCCTAAGCCGCCGATGAGCACCCCGATGAGGGGAAAGGCGGACAGGGCATAGCGCATATTTTTTGCATCCCAGGGAAACTGGGGCATGGGCACGGCGGAGAACATGGAAAACGCCACCGCCACCGTTTGAAGCAAAGTTTTCATGGGGCCTCCTTGAGGACGTTGGGTAGGCCGCAGACCAATTCCACCACCCGGTCGGCCCGCCGGGCCAGCACGCGGTTGAGCCAGGCCAGGTCTTTGAGATAGGCCAGCGTGTCCCCCGCATACTCTGCCCCGCCGGAGAAGACCTCGTTGGTCACCACGGTGAGGTGGGCGCAGGTCTTTAACAGATGCTCGATGCCCGCCAGCACCCGTGCCACGCCCCCGGCCTCCGGTCCGTAACGCTCGTTGGCGGTAAGATTACTCAGGCACTCCAGAAGGACGTTGCCGCCGGGGAGCAGGTCCAGGGCGGGCAGGTTGCGGTAACACTCCACAGTGGTGAACTCCCGCTGGGCACGGGCCGCCTGGTGCTTGGCGATGCGAGCCACGCACTCGTCGTCCCAGGGCTCCATGGTGGCAAGGTACCACCGCCGCCCCGGCAAGGCCATGACCTGCTGCTCGGCGTATTCACTTTTTCCGCTGGCGGAGCCGCCGATGACTAAGGTGAACATGAACGCGTTTCCTCCTGTCAGTGCTGGGGCGTGTAGGCGTCGATGCCCAGCGCCCCAAAGGTGTGGCCGCTGTGGTAGACGGCCAGGGCCATGTCCAGCAGGGGCAGGGCCATGACAGCCCCGCTGCCCTCCCCCAGGCGCAGGCCGGCGCAGAGAGGTGCCGACAGGCCCAACCCCTCTAGGATCGCCTTGGCCCCCGGCTCGGCGGAGACGTGGCTGGCCAGCAGTGCATCTCCCGCCGCCGGGCACAGCCGCACCGCGCACAGGGCCGCAGCGTCGGCAATGAACCCGTCCAGCAATACCGGCAGACGGACGAAAGCGCCCCCCAGACACAGGCCACAGAGGGCGGCTAAGTCCAGCCCCCCCACGCTGGCCAGGACCCCCACGGGGTCCGCCGGATCCGGGTGATTTCTGGCAACGGCCTTGTGCAGCACCTGAATTTTTTTCAGAAACGCCGCGTTCGACAGGCCGGAACCCCGCCCCACCAGCGCCGCCGGGTCGCTGCCCAGCAGGACGCTGGCCACGGCGCAGGCCGTGGTGGTGTTGCCGATGCCCATCTCGCCGGTGAGCAGGATGTCCGCTCCCTGGGCTTTCGCCTCCAGAGCTAGGGCAATGCCCGTCTCGATGGCCTGGGTACACTCGGCCCGTGTCATGGCAGGGCCAGCGCTGCAATCGTCGGTCCCGTTTTTGCATTTTCTTGGCAAAACACCATCTGTAAAGTCAAGATCCTTTACACCGATATCCACCGGGATCACGGTACAGTTTGCCTGGGCGGCCAGATAGTTCACCGTGCTGGTCCCCTGCCCCAGGGCCCGGGTCACGGCGCGGGTGACGCTCTCGTCGGACTGGCTCACGCCCTGGCAAACGACGCCATTGTCGGCGCAGGCCACGAACAACATGCGCTTGTCCAAACGCACGTCCGGATCCCCGGTCAGGGCGGCGATCTTCGTGATGGCGTCCTCCAACTGCCCCAGACTGCCCAGGGGCTTGGCGAGACGATCCCACCAGCGCCGGGCGGCGTCCTGCGCCGTCGGGTCGCCGGGGCGAATGGCAGAAATGGTTTCTTCCAGGGTCATGCTCTCGTCCTCTTTCTATAAAAAGTTGCCATGGCGACAAACCGTTCTGCCATGGGGGTCTCCCCTCCAAAGTGCAGGTGGGGAAAGGCGGCGTACATGCTCTCGCTGGCATAGCCAAACCGCCAGCTCCGCCCAGAGGGTTTCACGGCGGTCAGCTCCTCCCCGTTGGCGGTGGTGTCCCAGTAGTGAAATTCGTGGGCGGGGATCGCTTCGCCCGCCCGGAAAAGCAGGCTGTCGCGGTCCCCCGTCAGGGTCAGATACCCAAAGCGGCGGAGCTGGCCCGTGGGGTAACCCTCACCGGGGAAGAGACCCACCATGGGATATCCCTCCCCCGCCGCGTTCTGTAAGGCCGCTTGCAGATAAAGAAATCCCCCGCACTCGGCTACGGTGGGCAGGCCGCTGGCCACCGCCCCGCCAATGGCGTTCCGCATCCCCGTCTTTTGAGCCAACTGCGCGGCGTAGAGTTCCGGGTATCCGCCGCCCAGATAGAGGCCGTCGGCCTTTGGCGGGGCCTCATCATGCAGGGGGCTAAAAAACACCAGCTCCGCCCCAGCGGCTTCCAAGGCGTCGAGATTGTCCGCATAGTAAAAACAAAAGGCTTCGTCCCGCGCCACGGCAATGGTACAGGTCTTCTCCCCCTGCCGGCCCCGGGCCTTTGGCGCGTCCGGCACTTCGTCAGCGAGGGCTAGGAGCGCGTCCAGATTCACGGTTTTCTCAAGCTGCGCCGTCACTTGGGCGAAGCGCTGGGCCAGGTCCTGAATCTCCCCTGCCGTCTGCAACCCCAGGTGTCGGCTCTCGATGCAAGCCGCCTCCAAGGGCGGCAGATAGCCCAGCACGGGCAGGCCCGTCTCCCGCTCTAAGATCGGTTTCAGGTGGGCGTGGAGGGACGGCTTGCAGAGGGTCAAGAGCAGCCCCCGCAAACGGCTGTCCGGCCGGAACTTTTGTAAGCCCTGGATCTGCGCCGCCAGGGTCAAGCTGCTCCCCCCCGGCCGAACGGCCAGCACCACGGGCAGCTTGGCCGCGGTGGCCAGGTGCCACGCGCTGGCCTGGTCGGTCCCGTTCACGCCGTCGTAATAGCCCATCGCCCCCTCGATGAGGGCAACGGGGCGGCTCTGCTTGGCGAGGGTCTTTTGCACGCCCCTCTCGCCTTGGAGAAAGAGGTCTAAGTTCCGGCTGGGGACGCCCAAGACCTTTTGGTGAAACATGGGGTCGATGTAATCTGGCCCACATTTGAAGGCCTCCGCCCCAATGCCGCGGGCGGTGAGGGCCGCCAGCAGGCCACAGGTCAGAACCGTCTTGCCGCTCCCGCTGGCCGGGGCGGACAGCATCAGGCGCTTCATGCGTCACCTCCGGCAGAAATCAAAAAGATGGGGTTTTGGGCCAGGAGCAGGTGCAGGTCCCCCGCCGCCTTGGCGCGGCTGACGGCAATTTGGGTGATCTCCGGGGCGTGACCCAGGGCGGTCAGTTCCTCCACGGCCTGGTGCAGCGTCTCCAGCGCAATGGCGGAGATGCAGACGCGGGCCTTGGGATTTTTCGCGCGGACAACCTGTAAAATTTCCGGCATCTTCCTGTCGGTGCCGCCCAGGAAAACCACATCCGGCGCAGGCAATTCGTGCAGCGCTTCGGGCGCGTGGCCCTCCACGACCCGCAGGTTCCAGGCGCAAAACTTCTCCCGGTTGCATCGGATGAGTTCACAGGCCTCCGCCTTGTGTTCGATGGCCCAGACGGCCTGGCTGTGGAGCGCCAGCTCGACGCTGACGCTGCCCGTGCCCGCGCCGACATCCCAGCAAAGGTCCTCCGGCCCCACGGCCAGCTTCGCCAAGACTGCCGCCCGGACCTCCTGCTTTGTCATGGGCACCTTGTCCCGCAGAAATTCCGCATCCGGGATGCCGGGGGCGCGGCGCTTGGGCGTGGGGGCCGGTTCGGCCAAGAGGACGCTGAGAGGGGCAAAGGTCTCTTCCGCCAGGGTCTGGGCGGTGCCGGAACAAACCTTCTCCTCTGGGTACGATAAGTTTTCCCCCACGGTGACGGGCAGGTCGCCGAGCCCCACCTCCACGAATCTCCGGCAGATGCTCTGCGGCGTGAGAATGCCGCCCGTGAGGAAAAAGACGGGGCGGCCGTGCAGCACCTCCGCCACCGGGTCCAGCTCCACCCCATGGGCGGAGCACAGTCGCCAATCCTGCCAGGGGCGGCCCAGCCGGGCAGCGAAGAGCTGGACGCTGGAGAGGCCCGGCAAGACCCGCGCCGGTATCCCCGCCTGCTCCAGCAGAGGCAGCAGGCCCTTGGCCCCGGAGTAAAAGCCCGTGTCGCCGCTGAAGACCACGCAGGCGGTCTCCTCCTGGGCTGCTTGAAGCAGGTCCAAGATCTCCTGAGAACGCACGGCAGACACTTTTCTCGCATCGTGTTTTGGCAGATGTTCCAAGAGGCGCTTCGCTCCTAAAATGAGGGGGGCGTTCTCTAAAGCCTCCCGTGCCTGCTGGGTCAGGGTATCGAATGTCCCCCCGCCCAGGCCGATAAGGGTCACTTGCATTTGCCTTTCTCCTCTCCCAGTTCGTGCAGGATTTCTTCCATGGTCTGACCGTCCTCCTGTGGACGGCGGATGAGGACCAGGGGGACGTGTTTTTCGCGGGCAGCGTCCGCTTTATCTGTAAAGCCTCCGGCCTTGCCCCCATCTTTGGTGACAAGCCATTTTACGTTGTATTGGGTCAGCATGGCTTTGTTCATTTCCCTGGTGAACGGCCCCTGTAAGGCCAGAATATTCTTGTGGGGGATCCCCAGGGCCTCGCAGGCGTCCAGCGCCGCGTGGGTGGGCAGGACGCGGGGATAGAGCCGCGTGGGGTCCAGGCTGGCAAAGGCGGGCAGCTCTTTTGCGCCGGTGGTGAGGAGGATATTCCCCTCGGTGGTCTGCAAAAACGCCGCCGCCTGCTCCGTGCTCTCCACCGTGACCCAGGTTGCTTCCGTCGCACTCTCCTGGCGCAGGAGGCGGCGGAGGGGGGTGCCGGTGGCTTCACAGGCCGCCTGGATGTTCTTCGTCACCTCCACCGCATAGGGGTGGGTGGCGTCGATGCAGAGGGCGTAGTCTGGTAAGCGTCGCGCTATGTCAGGCTGCTCCAAGCGGCCCGTTAAGATATGGTCTTTGGGAAAGTCCCCCAGCATCTCCGCGCCCAACGCCGTCGCCACGCTCACGGTGACGGCATGGCCCAAGGCCAGGAGCTTCTGGGCCAGGACACGGCCCTCGGTCGTGCCGCCGAACAGCAAGATCTTCATGTCTTATTCTCGTAGCCTCGCGGCGTGACCATGCGGCCGTCGATGGCTTTCGTCGTGCGGTTGCCGATGAAGACCGTCGTGAACATATCCGCCCGGAAGTCCCGCAGCTGTTCCAGGGTGAGCAGGGCGTGGTCCGTCCCCTCCCGGCCGATGTTCCGCACCCAGCCGCAGAGGGTGGCGGGGTCCTTGTCCTCCAGCAAAATGTCGCAGGCGCGGCGCAGATGCTCCGTGCGCTTCTTCGAGCCGGGGTTGTACAGGGCAAGGGAAAAATCCCCTTGTGCCGCGCACCGCAGGCGCTTCTCGATGGTCTCCCAGGGCGTGAGCAGGTCCGAGAGGGAGATGACGCAGAAATCGTGCATGAGCGGCGCCCCCAGCACCGCCGCACCGGAGAGCGCCGCCGTCACGCCGGGGACCACCTCGATCTCCACCGCTTCGACCCCCTCCGCCAGCTGGAGCAAAGGCCCGGCCATGCCATAGACCCCCGCGTCCCCGCTGCATAAAAAAGCCACCGTCTTGCCGCTCCGGGCCGTCTCTATGGCCCAGCGGCAGCGTTCCAATTCCTGGCGCATGGGGGTGGTGTAGGTCTGCTTGTCCGGGAACCGATCCTTTACCAGGTCCACATATACGGGATAGCCGCACAGCACGTCGGCGTCTTCCAGGGCCGCCAAGGCCTGGCCGGTCATCTGGGAAACCTCGCCGGGGCCAAGGCCCACGAGATAGATGCGTTTTTCGTTCATGTTACCACCGCCAATCAAAGTGCACAGGAGCCAGAGCGACGGCAAAGGTCACGCCCGTCCCCTTCCATTTTTTCTGGAGCAAATGCCCCCCGCTGGCCCGGACCGCCGCCCGCTCACAGACGTTGTCCACGCCCGTGACCTGGGCCACAAAGGGCGAGGGGGTAAAGTCGCCGGGGAGTTTGGAAAGTTCCTCCGCGGAGTAGGTTTTGAGCTCCCAGCTGTGATCCGTGCAGAAGGCCAGCAAGCCGGGTTCGTTGGCTTTCAGGTCGATGGACGCGGCCTGAACAAAAGCCTCCGGGGCCAAGTTTTTCTCGGTCAGCAGAGCTTGATAGGCGCTTTCTAACGCCGCCTGAGACGTCCCTTTCCGACAGCCGACCCCCAGCGTCAGGGCCTTGGGGATGAGATGCAGCGCCGTGTTTTCCTCCTGATACAAGGTGACCGCTGCGTCGCAGGCCTCCTCTTCCGTCAGAGAAACTTCCTCCGGCTTCTCTCCGGAAATGGGCCAGGGACAGCGCAGCAAAATTTGCTTCCCGTCCAACACTTTAGAAGAGACCCATTTGATGCGCTCCGGTTCCTTCACCAGGCACCCCTGGGCGTTTGCCCAGCTATCCACCGCAAACAGCCCCCGGCCATCCGTGGCTGTCGTGATCACAGGGATCGCGCCAAGATGAGCCGCAACGGCCTGCGCCAAGGCGTTGGCTCCGCCCAAGTGGCCGCTGACCAAGGGGATGGCAAAGCGCCCCCCTTCGTCCACCGCCACCACGGCGGGGTCCGTGGTCTTGTGCCGCAAATGGGGCGCAACGGCCCGCACCGCAATGCCGACAGCCCCGACAAAAACCAGGCCCTCTTTTTCTGAAAACTGTTGTGCCGTCCACACAGGCAAGGGATTTTCCTTGTCAATTCTCGTCACGCTTCCGCCGAACTGTTCCGCCAGACGCCGGGCCAGGTCCTCCCCCCGCCGGGTGAAGGCGGCAAAGGCCAAGGTCATTTTGTCGCCCTCCGAAACTCCGTGGAGAAATCCGGGGCGTAGAGGCGGCTGCGCTCGTAGTCCGTCCCCAGAAAACCGCCGACCAGGACCAAAGCCGTCTTGGAAATGCCGTGTTCTTTCCCCGTCTTCGCCAGTTCTCCCAGGGGGCACCGGACGACCTTTTCCTCCGGCCAGGTGGCCTTGTAGACCAGCGCCGCCGGGGTCTGTTCCGTGTAAGCCCCTTGCAGTAAGGCGGCCTGCAAACCCTCCAACATGGAAGCGGAAAGAAAAATCACCATCGTCGCCCCGTGCGCGGCAAGGGATGCGATGCCCTCCCGCTCCGGCACCGGCGTCCGCCCTGCCATGCGGGTGATGATGACCGTCTGGCTCACGCCGGGCAGGGTGTACTCCGCTTCCGCCGCCGCTGCGGCTCCGCAAAAACTGGACACCCCAGGGGTAATGGCATAGGGGATGCCCTTGGTATCCAAGGCGTCCATCTGCTCCCGAATGGCCCCGTAGAGACAGGGGTCGCCGGTGTGCAGGCGGACGGTCTGTTTCCCCTTGGCTTCAGCCTGCTCCATCACGGCCAAGACCTCTTCCAGGGTCATTTCCGCGCTGTTATAAATGGCGCAGTCCTCCCGGCACAGGCCGAGCAAAACGGGGTTCACGAGACTGCCTGCATAGATGCAGACATCCGCCTGCTTGAGCAGCTCTGCCCCCCGCAGGGTGATGAGATCCGGGGCCCCCGGCCCCGCGCCGACAAAATGGATCATGGTGCCTCCTCCTTCACGATGATGGTGGCGTAATAGCCTACGGCCTGATCAAGCTCCCGCAGGTCCCGGCAGACCAGCTCCCCCGGCAGGCCGCAGTTGGCCACGAGCTGGGCGCGGTCCAGCAGGCCCTTTTCTTGCAGAACAGCGAGTACCTGCGGCAGCTCCTGCCCCGATTTCATCAAAATTTTCGTCCCCGGCAGGTCCAGCCCCGCCAGTTGGTCCGGGTGAGAGGCCGGGAGAACGTGCAGGGCCTCGCGCCCCTCCACCAAGCTCTCCCCCAACCGAGCAGCGATGGCCGCAAAGCTCGTCACACCGGGGATCATCCGGGTGGAATACCCCCGCTGCTTCAGGCGCTCCATCACATAGCAATACGTAGAGTAGGTGGACACATCCCCCAGCACGACCATGGCCACGTCTGCTCCCCGGTCCAGATAGGCCGCCACCAAGTCCGCGTTTTTCTCCCAAGCGGCCGCCAAAACCTCCGGGTCCCGCGACATGGTGAAGGGCAGGGACAGCAACGCTTTCCCGTCCAGGTCCACCGCCTGGCCCGCAATGGACAGCGCCAGCTGCTCCCCCGACTGCGACTGGGGCGCAGCGATGACCGGGCAGGCCTTCAGCACGCGGCAGGCTTTTACCGTCAAGAGTTCCGGGTCGCCGGGGCCGACGCTCACCCCATAAAATACGCCTAACCTTTCTTCCATTCGTGCAGTACCTCCTCATACCCTTCTGTCCGCCCCAACACGCCGTAGACGTTGGAAAATAGTAAGACCCCCACGGGATACGCCCCCGCCACCCGGCGGCGGACGTGCCCGTCAATGGCCGCGAGCAGGCGGGCCATCACCGGCGCACGCAGGCCGGCCTGGTCCAACAAGGCAATACAAGCATCGGTCGTCGCGCTGTCTAACAGGGCCTCACACAACGCCTGTCCCCCGCCGCAGACGGCGGCGTAGGCGCAGAATAGTTCCGTCCGGCAGTCGGCGTAGCGGCTGTGGGTGTTCATAATGCCTCCGGCCAGCTTCACGAGCTTGCCCACGTGGCCCACCAGCAGAACGCTTTCAAAGCCCTCCGCCGCCGCTTGGTCCAAGGCATCCCCGATGAAATTTGCACACTTCACCACGGGGACGCCCAGGCCGTCCAGCCCGTGTCGGGTGAGAAAATCCTGGCCGTAATTGCCGGGGGTCAGGATCAGTCGCTTGTGCCCCTGGGCAGCGGCCTGCCTGAGTTCAAGGGCCATGGTATCGATCATGGCCTGCATGCTCATGGGTTCCACGATGCCGGAGGTGCCTAAGATCGAGATGCCCCCCACGATGCCCATCTGGGGGTTGAACGTCTTTTGGGCAATGGCCTCTCCCTCCGGGACGGAGATGGTCACCTCCGCCCCGCCGTCATAGTCCGCCGTCCGACAGGCCGCCTCCACCGCCTCCCGGATCATCTGCCGGGGCACGCGGTTGATGGCGGCTTCCCCCACGGGCTGATCTAAGCCGGGCTTCGTCACCCGGCCCACGCCCTGGCCGCCCCGGATGCGAACGCCGGGGGTGTCAGACAAGGATACGTTGGCTTGGATGAGCGCCCCCGTGGTCTTGTCCACGTCATCGCCGCCGTCCTTGCAGACACTGCATTGGGCGGTGTCGCCCTGCACCCGGCAATGCTCTAAGGGGACTTCGACGGTCAAGCCTTTGGGCGTCCGCAGGGAGACCGTCTCCGGCCAAACGCCGGTCAGCAATCTCTGCACCGCCCCGGATGCGGCCAGCGCCGCGCAGGTCCCCGTCGTGTATCCACAGCGGAGCTGTTTGCCGTCGGCGTAAATATAGTGTTCAAAGGCCATGGGACACCCCCTCTGAAAATACAACGGGTTTGCCCGTCTCCTGCGCTGCGTTTAGTAAGCGCCGGTTGGCGTCGTTGTCCGGGCCGAATCCGGGACAACAGCAGAGGACGTTCTCGCAGGTTTTCAGCACGGCCAGGGCTTGGGTATACGCCCCTTCCTCTATCGGCTGAAAGGCCGGGGATGAGATCACGTCTACCGCCAATGCCTTGGCCGCCGGGAAATCCAAGTCATGTTCCTGCAAGATGCCCGCTGCAAAGGGGATGCCCTGCCGCCGCAGACGGCGGTAGGCCGGGATGCCGCTCCCCCCGCCGCCGATGACAAAGACCTTCGGCGGGCCGGGAATGCGGGGCAGTTCCAAGCTGCCGTAGGCCGCAGAATAGATGCCGGGGGGCAGTTCGTAGAGCCGGGCGATATAGTCCTCCGTAAACACTTCCTCCGGCGGGCCGACTTTCTCAATGCTGTTGTTGTGGACACAGACCACCAGGTCAGACACCCGCTGGGCCAAGTCCAATTCATGCAGAGACAGCACCACCGCCAGCTGCCGCTCGGCCACCAGCTCTTTTAACGTGGAGAGCAGCTCCAGCTTATGCCGAATGTCCAGAAACGACGTTGGCTCGTCCAGGACCAGGATCTCCGGCTCCTGGCACAGGGCGCGGGCCAGCAGGACCCGCTGGCGCTGGCCGTCGCTGATGGCGGAGAAGGGGCGGTCGGCCAGGTCCGCGGCCCGGACTTGGGCCAAGGCCTCGTCTACCTTTGCCCGATCGGCTTGGGAGAGGACCCCCATGCGCCCGGTGTAGGGATACCGCCCCGCCGCCGCCACGTCGCGGCAGGTCATCAGCTCCGGCTGGTGGCGCTCGGTCATTAAGACCGACATCTTTTGGGCGACCGTTTTGTTGTCTAAGCTCGCCAGGCTCTGGCCGTCCAGCTCCACCACGCCGCCCAGGAGGCGCAGCTGGCGGACGATGGTCTTTAAGATCGTGGATTTCCCCGCCCCGTTGGGGCCGATGAGCGTCATGATTTCCCCCCGGCGCAGGCGGAGGTCGATGTGCTCGATGAGGGGCTTGTCGTAGCCCACGGTCATGTTCTGGGTTTGCAGATAAAACGCTTGCATAGCGCCTCCCCCTTTCTCAGGTCCGCTTGGTCTGGCGGCGGATCATCATATAAATGACCACCGGTGCCCCAAAGAGGGCTGTGACCGAGCTGATGCTCAGCTCCACCGGCGCAAAGACCGTCCGGGCGATGAGGTCACAGAACAAGCAGAACACCCCGCCCCCCAGAAAACACCCAGGGATGATGAGGATGGGCTTGGCCGACCCAAAGAGGCTTCGGATCAGATGCGGCACGGCGATGCCCACGAAGGAGATCGGGCCGGCAAAGGCCGTGACGCAGGCAGAGAGAACGCTGGAGAGCAGGATCAGCTCCACCCGGAACCGGCGGACATTGACCCCCACGCTCAGGGCATAGCCCTCCCCCAGCTGAAAGGCCCCCATGGGTTTGGACAGCAAAAAAGCCCAGACCAACGCCACGCCCACCGTCACCGCCATGACACGCACGTTGGACCAGGTGATGCCGGAAAAGCTGCCCATGGACCAGTTGTGGAGATTCACGATGTTGGCGTCGTCGGCGAAGGTCACGGCAAAGTCGGTCAGGGCCGAGCAGATGTAGCCGATCATAATGCCACAGATGATCAAGATCGACATACTGCGGACTTTGCGGGCCACCAGAAGCACAAAGGCCATGGAGAGCATGGCCCCCACGAAGGCGGCGGCGATCATCACCACAGAGTTGGAGAGCAGACCCCGCTGGAGGAAGAAGATCATGGTCATGGCGACCACCAGCTTTGCCCCGGAGGAAATGCCCAGCACGAAGGGCCCCGCGATGGGGTTGGCGAAAAACGTCTGAAGCAGAAACCCCGCCACAGAGAGCGCTCCGCCCAGCAGGATGGCCGCCAGCACTCTCGGCAGACGGATGTCCCACACGACCCGGCTGGCGGTGGCGTCGCTCCCGTTTCCCAGGAAAATTTGCATGACCTGAGCCACGGAGATGCCATAGCTCCCCGCGTTCAGGTTCCAAACCACGAAACTGACCAACAACACGGCCAGGATGACGAAAGCTACGGTATATCGTTTTGTCTCCCGTCGCATGGGGGTCCCCTCCTGTCTCAGGTCAGTCTGTGTAAATACGTCAGGGCGTCGTCGGAGACGCTGGGGTCGGTGAAGATGGTGTGGAAATCGACCATCATATCGCCGAGGCCCAGGCTCTCCTGGAAGAGGTTCTTGCCGGTACACCAGACGTTGCCCGCTTTGACCGCTTGAAAATCCGCCAGGAGCGGACTTTTGTCCAGAAGCTGGTCGATGGTGGTCAGCTCGCCCTCGATGGTGCTGTTGTAGATCAAAATATCTGCGTCTTTTGCGCCGGTGTAGAAGGCCTCCATTTGGAGCGTGGTGGTGGCCTGGGCGTTTTCGTCGGCTTTGAGATCGCGGAAGGCATAGGTCCCCCCGGCCAGCTCGATGGCCTTGGCCACGTAGTCCCCCGGCTTGCGGACGGTGACGCCGCCGCTGTTGGTGATGGCAAAAAAGGCCACGGTCTTTCCCGTCGCGGGAAGGTCGGCAAACTGCTGAAGCTTATCTACTTGTGCCTGGAAGCAGGCCGTCGCCTCCGTTGTCTTTCCCAGGAGGATGCCGCAGAATTTCACCCATTCCATTCGCCCCAGGGGGTGGCTTTCGTAGCTGGAGCGCTCCACGAGGACGGGGATGCCGAAGCTCTCCAGCTCCTCTTTCACTTCCGGGGTGTGGTAGATCATGGTGTTTTCCAGGGCCAGGTCACAGCCTTTGGAGAGAATGAGCTCATAGTCCGGGGCGCGGTACTTCCCGGCGTAGGTCATGGTGCCGTTTTCCATAGCGTTCTTGGCCTCCGGGATGTACCAGTCATCCGCCTTGAGGGAGGACAGGGTCACGTTCCCGATGCCGTCCACCGCCCGGAAAAAGTCCATGGTGCTCGTGGCGGCGAGATAGATATTGTCGAGAGGCTGCTGGACGATGGTCATTCCCTCCGGCACATCACTGGGAACGCTGGCCCCTTCGGGGACCACTAGACAGCTGCTGCCGTCCTGGATGTCGATGCGGCAGTATCCCTCTTTGGAATAGGCCGCCGTAAACTGGGTGGCATATTGCAGCTCCACGGGCTGGTCAAAGGTCAGATCCGCCCACGAAACGCTGCCCGCCGTCTGGCTGCCGCTCTCCCCCGCCCCCTGGCCCCCGCAGGCGCAGAGGCTCAGGGCGAGGGTCAAGGTCAGCAGGAGGGCAGTCAGTTTTTGGAAAAAACCCCGGCGCATCAGGAGGCAGGCTCCAGGCTGGCCGAGTCGAAGGTCAGGGTATAGTCGATCTCGTGGGGCGTGCTCATGGCGGTGGTGTCAGCGACAACAGCTATGGGGGCATCGAACCCGGTAATGGGGATCTCAAACGTGGAGTTGCCCTCGGTGTTCACGGGGTCATACTGCACGTCGTCCACCTTCATGTAGTCATAGTTGGAGCTGCTCCACTCGATGGTGGCGGTGGCCTTGCCGTCGGCAATGACGAGCTTGGCGGGCGAGGTCACGCTGGCCCGACCGGAGCCGCCCTCCAGGGTCACGGCGACCTGATAGGTGCCGTCGGCCAGGGAAAGGTCTGCCACCGTCTTCAGGGGGCTTTCTTTCCAAGCCTGCTGGGGCAGAGAGACAGACTGGAAGACCAAGGTGCGGTCATACCACATTTCCTTATTCTTGCTGAACGCAGCGCAGTCCACGCCCTTGTCCAGGTACTCCACGGGGATGGTAAAGACGTGCTGGCCTGCGTCGTTCTCTTCAAAGGAAATGTACTGGTCCTCGGAAGCAGCGGCGGCTTCCTCGCCGGTGCCGGGGAAGACATAGAGATAGCCGGTGCCGCCCATGGTCATGGCGGCGGTCATCTTGCCGTCGGCCACGGTGAGCTGGCAAGCCTCGATGTTGAACATGGAAGAACTGGACTCCACGGTGATGTCATAGGTGCCGTCATTGAGCACGTCGGCATAGACGGGGGTGCTCTCTTCGATCTCCTGGGGGGCGGCCATGTCGCTCTGGTCGGCGACCGTTTTGTTTTCGTCGGTGGCAGGCTGGGGCTCGGCGTTGTTGCCGCAGGCAGACAGAGAGGCCACCATCAGCCCCGCCAGAAACAGGGACAGTGCTTTCTTCATTCTGATCTCCTCCTACTTGTGTTGGCTCGATAAACTGCGGCCGCCCGAAAGGGCTTCCGGGCGGCCGCAGTGGTCCAGTATACTGTGTATCGCTTACTCTGCCTCGGCGCTGGCAACAGCGGCCTTGGCGTGCTCCACGAAGAGCTGCTGAATGGCCTCCAGCTGGCCCAGGCCCTCGACCTGGCAGTCGACGGTGTAACCGGCCTTCTCGAAGGTGCTCTTCCAGGAGTCATCCTCATCGCCAGCCATGTCGTTGTTGGCGTGGTCGCCGGCCACGATCATCAGGGGCCGCAGGATGACCTTCTCATAGTTGCCCTTCTGCACGGCAGCCAGCACATCGTCCAGGGAGGGGGTAGCCTCCACGGTGCCGACATAGTAATCGTTGAAGCCCTTGTCGGTCAGCAGGGTCTGCATCTTGCTGTACACGGAGTTGGAGTCGGCGGTGGTGCCGTGGCCCATGAAGCAGATGGCGGTCTTGCCGTCGGCGGCGTCCTTGGTGGCGTCGGTGATGGCGGTCATGACGGCCTCGAAGTCGGCGTCAGAGGTCAGCAGAGGGTCGCCGATGGCGATCTTCTCAAAGCTGTCGGAATACTTGGCCAGCTCGTCGGTCAGCTCCTCGTACTCCAGGCCGTTCATCAGGTGGGTGGGCTGGACGACCAGGGTCTTCACGCCGTTGTTCACGGCGCGTTCCAGGGCCTGCTCCACGTTGTCGATGGTCACGCCGTCACGATCCTTCACGTGGTCGATGATGATCTGGCTGGTGAAGGCGCGGCGCACGGAGTAGTCGGGGAAGGCGGTCTGCATGGCCTTCTCGATGGCGCCGATGGTCTCGCGGCGGCTGTCGTTGTAGCTGGTGCCGAAGCTCACGACCAGCAGCTCCTTCTCGCCGATCTCGTCCTGGTTCAGGGGATCGTCCTTGGAGGCGTCGCCGGTGTCGGGTTCCTGCTCCTCGACCTGGGTGGTGGAGGCGTCGGCAGCGGGCTCCTGGGTGTCGGTGTCCGTGTCGGTGGTGTTGCCCCCGCCGCAGGCGGCCAGCAGGGTGACCAGCAGCGCAGCAGAGAGCAGCAGAGCGAAGATTTTCTTCATTTCATGTTACCTCTTTCTATGAATTTGTTCCGGGCAAAACATTGCAAAAAAACGACCGCATTTCTGCGGCCGCTCCTCCCCCAATGCTTTCCCCAACGCGCGTGGTGTGGTTTGAAAAAACATTTGTGAGAACATAGACCCGTGGACCGCAGGTCTGAGATTCTACGTTCGGGCAGGTCTCCTGACTGGGGTCATCGCCGCCCCCCTCTTCCCGGTTGCCCAGTGAGGTCATGGGGGCCGCTCCCTTACACAGTGACGGCATCGTTACGGATTCACACCGTATTCCCTTTTCACCCGCCGAAGACGGCAGGCACCTGAACGCTACAAACACTCTACAATATTTTGTTCCAGACAGGAGCTATTGTACCAAGGTGGGCGTGAGATGTCAACCGTTCTGTAAGGCGCTCAAGTCGATCTCATATTTCATTTCTTTCGGGGGCTGATAGGGCCCTAAAAACAGCGTCATATACCAGGGCAGATAGCGCACGCCGTTCTCCACGGCCACGTTGCCCTTGCACAGAACCGTTGCCTGGCCGAACCTCCAGCCCTCTACCCGGCGCATCCGGTCCAGAGCTGAATGCCGCTTGAAATCCTTGCCGGATTTCACTTCCAGCAGGTCCACCTGCATCCCGTTTTGCAGGACGAAATCGATCTCCCCGGTCTTCTTGCCGTCGTAGTAGTTGAGCTGGAACCCGTGAGCCTTGAGTTCCTGGGCCACGACGTTTTCCAGAATACTGCCCATGTTGATCTGCAAGTCACCGTGCAACAGCGCAAACTGAACATTTTCCATGCAGGCCGCGCACAGCAGACCCGTGTCCCCCTGAAAGAGCTTAAAGAGATTGTGTTTCTCATTCAACCGAAGGGGCGGCTGCGGTTCCGTCACATTATAACAAGGCAGGGCCACCCCCGCGTCCGCCAGCCATTGGAAGCTGTCGGCATAGCGCTGCTGGCGGCCGTTGGGGTCCAGGGCCGCCAAGATGAAGCGGCGGTTCTTTTCACTCAGCTGGGCGGGGATGCTGTCAAAGATCGCCCGAATTTTGAGCTTGTCGTTCCCCTGGGCATACTGTGCAATGTCCAGCCGGTACAGCGCCAGGATATCTCGCTGGCGGGCGATGACCTGGGCGATGTCGTGGGTGTCCACATAGGTCTGCACCACGTCCGGCATCCCGCCCACCACCAAGTAACTGAAAAACAGCTTACACATCGTCTCATGGACGGCTTCCGTCACGGGACTGGTGGTTTCATAACAGGTTTTTAAATATTGTATCGTGCTCTCCTGCACCCCGTTGGCCCGGGCATATTCCTCAAAATCCATGGGATATAGTTGATATATCTCTTCAAAGCCCACCGGATACGACCGGACTTCCTTGTAGTTCACGCCCAGCAGTGAGCCGGACTCGATATAGTCAAAGCGGCCGTCCTCCACCAAAAACTTGATGGCCGTCCGTGCGTTGGGGCAAGCCTGGATCTCGTCCAGGAGCACCAGCGTTTGGCCGGGGACCATGACCTGCCGGGTATAAGCCGTAAGATTGGTGATGAGGGTGTCCGCGTCCAAATCTCCGGCAAAAATCTGTGCGGCCCCGGTGTCTGTGATGAAATTGACTTCGACAAAATGCACGTACTCCTGCCGCCCAAATTGCCGGATGAGGGTTGTCTTTCCGGTCTGTCTGGCGCCCAGGATACACAGCGCCTTTTTCTTGGGCTGTTGTTTCCACGCCAAGAGCTTGTCATATGCTTTTCGCGCCAGCATCGCGCCACCTCCTAATAGCTTCACTGTAACATAATTCCCAGGGGAAAACAACGATTTTGTCACGAAATTCTCAATATTTTTCCTGTCTTCGTCACATCATTCCAAACTAGACAAAGTAGGAGCGGCGGCGTATAATAGCCCCACCGGTCCGGGCTGGGCCGCGCACTTTATCCCAAAGCTGAGGCAAATTCTTATGATCGCGTTTTTTCTCTCCCCCATTTACCTACTCGTCTGCTGGTACCTGCTCCGCTGGATCCTGCGGTGGATGAAAGCCTGCCATGGCGTCTTTCACAAAAAGAAGGTGCAGCTCGGGCTGGTGATCGGTTACGCCTTTGTGGCGCTGAGTTTGCTCACGTCATTTCTGCTGCCGGTCTCGCCGCTCCAGCGGGTGCTCAAGTGCATCAGCAATGTCTGGCTGGGCGTGCTCGTTTATCTGATCATGACGGTGGGCATTGCGGGCTTTCTCCGCCTGGTGCTCAAGCGCACCAACTTCGCCCGCAAAGAACATCTGTTTAACCAAAAACATTTTATTCTCACCGGCTGGCTCTGTCTCGTCATCGTGGTCAGCCTGAGCGTCTCCGGCGTGGTCGGGGCCAAGAATTTGCAGACCACGGACTACCAGGTCACCGTCCACAAGGCCGTGGAGGGGCGGGAGTCCCTGCGCGTGGTCCTGGTGGCGGACCTGCATCTGGGATACAGCATCGGCCAGTGGCACATGAACAACATGGTCGAGAAGATCAATGCCTTAAACCCCGACCTGGTGGTCATCGCCGGGGACATCTTCGACAACGAGTATGACGCCCTGGACGACCCCGCAAAGCTCGCCGCCACGCTCCGCACTATTCAAAGCACTTACGGCGTCTACGCCTGCTACGGCAACCACGACATCCAGGAAAAGATCCTCGCCGGGTTCACCTTCCACCAGGACGAAGCCAAGGCCAGCGACCCGCGCATGGATGTCTTTTTGGCCGATTCCAATATCCATCTCTTGCAGGACGAGGGCGTGCTCATCGACAACAGCTTTTATCTCTACGGCCGCGCCGACTACGAGCGCCCCGGCCGGGGCATCCAGCAGCGTCAGTCCCCGGCGGAACTCACCCAGGACATGGACCAGAGCAAGCCCATCCTCGTCCTGGACCACGAGCCGCGGGAGCTGCAAGAGCTGGCCGACGCCGGGGTGGACCTGGACCTCTGCGGCCACACCCACGACGGCCAGATGTTCCCCGGCAACTTAACGATCCACCTCTTCTGGGAAAACCCCTGTGGCTACTTGCAAAAGGGCCGGATGCACAACATCGTCACCTCCGGCCTGGGCGTTTTCGGGCCTAACATGCGGGTGGGGACGAAGAGCGAAATTTGCTGTATCGATGTGAACTTTGACGGGGCAGAATAACAAATCTCTTGATTTAAGAAAACCTTAATCTTTCCTACATTCCTCCCAAAGATTTTTGTGCTATCCTATTCACAAGATTTTTGGGAGGTTTTTCTATGGTTTCTCGCTTGACCTTTCTGGCCCTGGAAGCTCTGCTCCCCGCCGTTGTTTTGGTGGTGGTGACAGGGCTTCTCCTGCGGTTTGCTTGGAAGGAGCGGCGCGGCCAGCGTGTGCTTTTGCTGGAAGTATTCGTCCTCTTTCTCTTTGGCGTGCTGACTGTGACGGGTGTGCCCAGCATCCGCTATTTGATCCCAGACTTTACCATCAACCTCATCCCGTTCTCCGAAGTCCCCCAGGGGCTGCCCGGGAGCTTGCTTCAGCCGGTGCTGAACGTAGTTCTCTTTGTCCCGCTCGGCATTTTACTGCCGTTGCTTTGGGACAAGTACCGCGTCTGTTGGCGCACCGTTCTCTTCGGTGGTGGGTTATCGTTGTGTATCGAGCTGATGCAGCTCTTCAACTTCCGCACCACGGACTTAGATGATTTACTCTGCAACACCCTGGGGGCGTTGGTCGGTTACGCCCTCTTCCGCCTGTTCTCCCAGCGAAAGCATCTCACACCTATGGAAAACAGCAAACCAGGCCCGGCGCTTCTCTGCCTCCTTGTCCTGCTGCTGAACTTCTTTCTCTTCCCCTGGCTGACCTTCGCCTGAACTCACCGGGCCGACAGATATTCCAAAAACCGTTTCACTGCCTGGGATGCCCCCGCGATGATGTCTGGAGCCGCGATGGGAAGCTG
Organism: Clostridiales bacterium; assembly: GCA_004556345.1. Classification (GTDB taxonomy): domain Bacteria; phylum Bacillota; class Clostridia; order Oscillospirales; family Oscillospiraceae; genus Evtepia. Next base: position 69,666 of record SFHQ01000003.1, read on the forward strand.
CTGGCTGTTCTTATTTGTGTGCATTGCACTTGCAAAATTTCTATTTTATGCATATAATAAAGATAGAATTTTATGATACGCATGGAAAGGAGTTCAAACATTATGGCTAACAAAAGTAATCTGACCCTCCGCATGGAGCCGGAACTCAAGGCTCAGGCCGCCGCCCTCTTCAAAGCCCTTGGAATGGACCTCAGCACCGCCACAGGGATCTTCTACCGCCAGGCGCTTCGCTGCCACGGTCTTCCTTTTGAGGTCAAGCTCGACGAGCCGAACGAAACGACCTACGCCGCCCTCGCAGACGCAGAAAAAGACGACGAGATGTACGGTCCTTTTGACAGTGTGGCCGAATTGATGGAGGCCCTAAATGCTTAAACCGGAATTCTCTGGTCAGTTTAAGAAAGACTATAAACTGGCACTGAAGCGCGGCTGTGACCCGAAAAAGTTAGAGCGTGTCATTACGCTCCTGTGTCAGGAAGAACAGCTGCCAGCCTCCTATCGTGACCACGCACTAGTCAACTCCAGAAATTATAAAAATGTAAGAGAATGTCACATTCAACCAGATTGGCTTTTGGTCTATTGAATTGTTCAGGATCGGCTGGTCTTACAGTTATTAAGAACTGGAACGCATAGCGACTTATTCTAAATTTATATGAGCGCTTGATCGAAGATGTGACAGGGGAGGATGAGGACGACGAGCACCTCATCGACCATCTCATGGAGGTCTACACCTCCTGGATCGACGACGCCATTTCTAATTATAACTCAGATTTTTATTATCAGTCCCGCGACTATCTCTTCGCCTGCTATCAGGAAGGCGAAATTTGTCCTTGAAAAACCAAACACGGAGACGTCCCGTTCACAAAAAACGGTGTCGCGTCTCCGTGTTTCATTTAGTCCAGCAAAAACTTCCCGATGCTCTCCATGGCCAGGGCGGATTTTCTGGTTGGGAACATCTGGAACACATGCCACATGTCGTTCCAGACCTCCAGCTGGCAATGCACGTTATCCGCCAGCATCCGCTCACGCAGGCGAATACTATCCGAGTATAAGATCTCGTTGGTGCCCACCTGGATGAGGGTGGGCGGGAAGCCGGTGAAGTCACCGAAGAGGGGCGAGAGGAAGGGGGAGGTCAGGTCCTTGCCGTCGGCGTAGACCTCCCGGACGGCTCTGATATAGTCCATGGTGATGGTGGGGTCGATCTCCGCCCGCTGGGTATAGGACCGGCCGCTGGCGGTCATATCCGTCCAGGGAGACATAAGGACCAGCTTGCCCGGCAGCTGGCGCCCCGCCTGCTTGAGCTGGTGGCAGAGGACCAGGGCCAAATTTCCTCCGGCAGAGTCCCCGGCGACCATCACGTCCCTGGCCCCATAGCCCAGGTACATGAGATAGTCCCAGGCCTTGCGTGCGTCGTCCACAGCAGCCGGGAAGGGGTGTTCAGGAGCCAGCCGATACTCAAAGCACAGCGTCTCCCAGCCGGTGGCGTTGGTCAGCTTCGAGGCCAGGGGGCGGGAGTAGCCTAGGTTGCCGCTGGTGTAGCCGCCGCCGTGGCAGTAGAGGATAACTTTGTGCTTGTCATGGGGCCAGTCGGGCAGGACCCAGGCGGCGGACATGCCCTTGAGCTGAAAGGTCTCCCATTTTTTCAGGACGATCATGGGGGCCGCCAACCGGCCCAGGACCTCTTGGGCGGCCCGCTGCTTGGCCAGCTCCTCCGGCTCCATGGAGCCTGGGGTGCTGACGGAGTGGATGGCTTTCAGCGCCCGCATCATGGGGGCCAGGCGGCGGTCCTCTTTTTCAGGCTTTTCTGCCTTGGCCATTTTTTCTGGCTTGGCCGCTTTTTCGTGGCGTCTCTCCTGCTTTTTCTCTTTGGCGGTCAGGCGAATGGTCTGTTTTTTCTCCTCCATGGTGCGTCTCCCTTCTCCGGCGGAAGGCCGGACGTGTCAAATCTTTTATACTATACCATGCTTGTGGGAAAAAGGGAACCGCCCTCCCCTGCCATTTTCTCCAAATTTTTGGCACAGACAGGAAGTTGTCAGGAATATTTTTCCTGTTGCACGCAGTTTTCCTTGCAAGCCTCCCCGCCCTTTGTTATACTATACGTTATCTACGGTCCCTTCGCTCCGGCCCGGTCCGTCCGGCCCCGTGAACGACCACAGATGAAGGAGGTTCCCCAAGTTGAAAATTCCCCTCAAGAAAATCCTGCTCTACAGCGCCCTGGTGCTGCTGGGGCTGGTGATCGTCTTTCTGGTCTGCCGGCTCATGCTGAATCTCAGCGCCGTAGGCCATGCCCTGTCCAGCGTGGTCGGAGCGCTGCGGTCCATCGTGCTGGGCTGCGTGATGGCCTACCTGCTCTACCCCCTGACGCGGTTTGCCGAGCAGTTTCTGCTCTTCCATCATGTGAAGCCCAAATCGGCCCGCACCCTCTCCACCGCCTTTTCGACCATCGTCCTGCTGACCTTGATCTTTTTGTTCGCCTATTTCATCATCCCCCAAATGGTAGTGAATCTTCCGCCGCTGATCCAAGGGCTGCCGGAAATGATCCAGAGCTTTTCCAAAAATCTCTCCGATTTTCTGGTGGAGCATGGCCAGTCCACCGAGATCATTCAGGAAACACTGGACAAAGTGGCCGGGATGTTCCAGTCCTGGCTCCAGGATGACCCTCTCTCTGCCCTGTCGAACGTCATGGAACGGGTCGCCGCCGCTGCTGTCGGTGTGCTCAACTTTATCATTGGGATCATCGTCATGGCCTATGTGCTCATGAGCCGGGACCACTTCGTGGGCCAGGGGAAAAAGCTTCTCTTCGCCCTCTGCCGCAAGCGCACCACCTGCGACCGCATCCTAAAGCACCTGCGGGTCATCAACCGCATCTTTACCAATTTCGTCTCCGGCAAGCTGCTGGACTCCCTCATCATCGGCCTGCTCTGTGCCGCCTGCCTGGCCATTCTGCGCATCCCCTACGCCGGTCTCATCAGCACCATCGTGGGCATCACCAACATCATCCCCGTCTTCGGTCCCTTCTTTGGGGCCATCCCCTCGGCGTTTTTGCTCCTGCTGACCGACCCCTACAAATGTCTCGTCTTCCTGATCTTCATCGTCATCTTGCAGCAGGTGGACGGCAACATCATCGGCCCCAAAATTTTGGGCGACTCGACGGGCCTGTCGGCCTTCTGGGTGCTCTTCTCCCTGCTGCTGTTCAACCATCTCATGGGCTTCTGGGGGATGCTGCTGGGCGTGCCGCTGTTTGCCTCCTTCTATTACTTGCTGCGGGAGTTCATCAACAGCCGCCTGAAAAAGAAGGGCCTGCCCCTGGCGACCCAGGACTATGTGCACGTGGCAGGCATCGACGAGAACGGTACCATCTCCTACATGCCGCCTCCATCCATCGAGTTCCACCCCCTGTTCCGGGGCAGCAACAGCCTGCGGGCTAAGATCGCCCAATGGCTCCAGCACCCGACCCCGCCCCATCGGAAGTCAAGGGATGACACGGACAAACCCGATGATTGACCCCACCCCCGGAGGTGACCCTTTCCCATGCTGAAAAACCGAATGAGTTTCCGCGTGGCCTTCTGCGGCATTTTGGCCGCATTGATGACCGTCATCATGCTGGTGGGGCCGCTCATCCCCACCATGACCTATGTCGCGCCTGCCGCCGCCGGGGTGTTCCTCATCCCCGTGGTGTGGGATTTCGGCGGAAAGGCCGGCGGGCTGCTCTACGCCGCCGTGGCGCTGCTGGTCTTTTTCCTGGCCCCTGACAAAGAGGCCGCCCTGTGCTTCGTGCTGCTGTTTGGCTGGTACCCAGTGGCCCGACCCAAGCTCCAGCACATCCGGCAGAAACCCGTGCGCCTGGTGGTCAAGCTGGCGCTGTTCAACGCCGCCCTTCTCGCCATTTACGCCCTGCTCCTGTTCGTCTTCGTCATGCCGGACTTGCAGCAGGAGGCCCAGAGCTGGACGGCCCTGCTGCTGGTGGCCTTCTTCGTCCTGGGCAACATCAGCTTCCTGCTGTACGACGTGGTGCTGGGGCGGATCGCCGATCTGTATGTCCGGCGGCTGCGGCCGAAGTTATTTCGGCGGGGGCTGTGAGCGGAGCGCACGGGCCGCAGGGGTCTGCGGCCCCTACGAAATACGCCAGACACCCAATATAACTATAAAAACAACGAGGTATGTTCCCCATGAAACAGAGAATGTGTTCCCTTTTCCTCGCGCTTGTCCTGCTGCTCTCCCTGGCCGTCCCGGCAGCGGCAGCCGGGACGATGCCCTTTACCGACGTAAAAGAATCTGATTGGTTCTACTCCTATGTCAAAACCATGTACGACAACGAACTGGTCTCCGGCACCACCCCCACGACCTTCTCCCCCCAGGACACCGTGACCCTGGGCGAGGCCCTGAAGTTCGTCCTCAACGCCGCTGGGTACACCGCCCCCACCACCAGCGGCAAAAACTGGGCCAGCGGCTACTACCAGCTGGCCCAGGAAAAAGGCTTTCTCAACAGCAGCTGGAGCCTGGGCCTGAACGACGCCATGAACCGCCTGCAGATCGCGGAGCTCATCGTAAACGTCCTGGGCGTAGAGCGGAAGCAGCAGACCGCCTCCCCCTTCACCGACACCAGCGACGTAGCCGCCCTCATTCTCTCCGACCACGGCATCTTCGAGGGCACCACGGAACGCGATGGCAAGACCTACTTCTACCCCCAGCGGAACATCTCCCGCGCCGAGATCAGCACGGTCATCTGCCGGGTAAACGAATTTAAGAAGAACCAGGAGCAGACCCCCGACGAGCCGGACAACCCCCCGGACATCCCCGACGACCCCGGCACCATCGACCCGGATGACGACAATTCCAAGCCCACCTCCGGCAAGTATTTCTACTACCAGGGCCATAAAGTGTACATCCCCGACAACATCGCCCTGCGAGACTACGACGCCTCCCTCTTCCAGCTGGACGAGAACGGCTACATGCACTACGAGAGCGACCTCTACACCTCCACCGTCGGCGTCGACGTCTCCCGCTACCAGGGCAATATCGACTGGGCGCAGGTGAAGGCCTCCGGCGTAGACTTCGCCATCCTCCGCCTGGGCTACCGGGGCTACGGCACGGGCAAGATCGTCCTGGACACCTACTTCCGCCAAAACATCCAGGACGCCCAGGCCAACGGCATCGAGATCGGCGTGTACTTCTTCTCCCAGGCCATCAACGAGGCTGAGGCCGTGGAGGAGGCCCAGTACTGCATGGACGTGCTGCAGAACTACAGCATCACCTACCCCATCGTCTTCGACTGGGAGCCATACAGCAACAACACCAACGCCCGCACCAACGGTCTTTCTGACAAGATGCTCACCAAGTGCGCCGTGGCCTTCTGCCAGGCCGTGGAGGACGGCGGGTACGAGAGCATGGTCTACTCCAACCTGAGCTATTTCTACTTGCACTTTGATATGTCCAAGCTGGCCGAGTTCCCCCTGTGGCTGGCCAACTATGTAAAGAAGACCAACTTCCGCTATCACTTTGACATGTGGCAGTATTCCTGCACAGGTACCGTGCCGGGCATCCAGGGGAATGTGGATCTGAATATCCGGCTCATCCCGAAAACTTAACTGCTTCAAAACCAAACGCATCCCCCTTGACAATTCCCCCCGCTCGTCTTATAATAACTCCCATCAGAAACAGGCATTGACGGGAACCTTCCCGGCAAGCTGGCCCAGAGAGGGCGCGTCCTGAGCCGTCCACCGAACTCTCCCTTCGCGTTTTCCGGGCAGAGCGTAGGCTGGACCGGGTCCCCGCCCGTTACAGCGGAAACGAAGCGGCACGTCTTTTTTCTTGAGACGTTGCAAGCAGGGTGGAACCGCGAGATAATCCCAACACTTATCCCGCCCCTGACCAAAATCAGGGGCGGGTTTTCTTTATGGCTCCGTTTCGCAGCCGATGCCCGCCCCAATCTTCTAGTCTCATGATATCCAATATAGCAATATAGAGAGAATGGACGAATGTTGATCATAGAGATCCTTCCGTTTGGTTACCTATATTTTATTAGAATTTTATCGGAATACAAGAGAAATCACGAGAAAGAAAACGGGCACCGAAAAAAAATAAAATACACACTTTTCAATTTAGAACTTATTCGACAGATTCTATACTTTGTAGAATATGATTAAAGTGAAAAGCAGGCAATAATATTGACATATTAATAATTTAATGTTATAGTCGAACCGCGATAACTCAATGGAAGAAAACAGTGGGAATGGAGCCAATGAGCCAACGATAGGAGGAAACAAGATGAAGAAGAAAAGAAGGGTCCTTGCGGCTGTGCTGTGCTGCGCGTTAACGCTGGTTACGGTCGCCTACGCCACCAACGCGACGAAAACCATCCAGGCCGCTTACATGAACATTAAGCTGGTGGTGGATGGCGTACCGATCACGCCCAAGGACAGCAACGGATCGACGGTAGAGCCGTTTATCTACAACGGTACGACCTATCTGCCGGTGCGTGCGGTTGGGGAAGCCCTAGGTAAGCAGGTCTCTTGGGATGGAGAGACTAAAACTGTGTATCTTGGTCAGGCCCCCGGCCAGGTCACGTACTTGATGGACGTATGCCCTCCCTACGAAAACTACGACTTAGATGTCCCAGAGACCTTCTTGATGGCAGGAGACAGATATGCGCAAGGATTTACCATGGCCTACCGCGGCGCATATGCGCTGTTTCACTTGAATGGAGCCTATGATACGTTGGAGTTTGACTTCGGCCATATTGACGGTGCATCAATGAATGAGGCCGAATATCACTTCTATCTGGATGGAAAGCTGGTCCAAACAATAGCGGCGAACCCTGAGGCGCTGGTCAAACATTACAAAATTCCCTTAAAGCACGCGCTTCAATTGAAAATCACCAGAACAGGACATACTGCCCGCTATGGTTTTGCCCAGGTCACGGTGCAGTAAGCAATTGAATTGCAGTATTCCAGCACCGGCACCGTGCCGGGGATCAGCGGAAACGTGGACCTGAACATCCGCCTCATCCCGAAAACTTAACTGATTGAAAACAAAATCCACCCCCTTGACAATTCCCCCCGCTCGTCTTATAATAACTCCCATCAGAAACAGGCATTGACGGGAACCTTCCCGGCAAGCTGGCCCAGAGAGGGCGCGTC
>SFHQ01000058.1 GCA_004556345.1 Clostridiales bacterium
AATGGTTGAACTGATCAGACAGTATCTGGAACGTTTCCATGAGAATTTCCCTCTGTTCGCCTTGATGGGTGTTGAGGACGCAGAAGTGGAAAAATTGATTCGGGATTGCCTGGATAAAGGGACCCCTTACCGGCTACCTGAATTGGAAAAAGCTCTATATTGATGGCTTTAGTATAGATGCTTGTGTATATCCCATGTGTGTGGGGATGAACCGGACCAACCTGTTTCTTTGTGAGCCTTTGTCTGAGGACTCAGTATTAAGATTTCTATGAACGAGTTTCTTGTGCTCACTAAGGTCAGAAAAATCAGGACGTACTTCAAGCTGACCGATGGCATAGTTTACTGGAGGTATGAGCATGAACGAAATTAATGGTAGAGTAGGCCTGAGAGCGGCAGGATTCTTAGCCACCTAATTGCCACCGAAAGGAAAGGGGGACTGCTGCATGTGTTTGCAGCAGCCCCCCTTTGTGCGGCATTGGGAGCCTCCTACTCAATGATCGAAAACTCAAACATTCTACGAAGAACCCCCCTGTCGAACTGCCGCGAAACCCCGGCGTTGACAGGACTTCCATTCTCTGGTATAATACCTAACAACGTTAGGGAATGTAGGGGTGTTACACACGATGACAGAACAATATGAGCAATTGGCCAACGAGCTAGTACAAGTCAACGAAGCCCTGCTCCACCAGCCCGCTCAGGACCTTCTCAGCAAACTCAGCCGGGGGGAACACTTTGTCCTGAACTACCTGCTGACCCACTACGGCCAGGCCCATCCCACGGACCTGAGCCGCCACATGGTGGTCAGCACTGCCCGCATCGCCGCCCTGCTCAACCGCATGGAGGAAAAGGGCCTCATCTCCCGTCTGCCCGACCCCTTGGACAACCGGCAGATCATTGTCTCCCTCTCTCCTAAGGGCGAGAAGGCCATTGAAGCATTTCGCAAAAAAGTCATCCAAGCCATGGCCCGTATGCTGGAGCTGCTTGGCCCAGATGATTCCCAAGAATTTCTCCGTCTCCAGCGCAAGCTGGTCACGAATCTGATACCGAGGTGAAACACATGACTGAACTCCAACAGGAAGGCGTGCTGAGCACTCTGACCCCGGAACAGACAGACAAGCTCTTCCACAGCCCCGCTATGCGGCGGCTGTTTCAAAAGAATGCGTCAGATGAATACGCCCTGATCTGGCTGCTGTCCAAGCACATGAAGGACAGCGGCAGCGAAAAGATCTATCTCAAGGACATGGTACGGGAGATGAACCTGCCCCTGCCCAAGGTCACCGCCATTGCCCGCTCCCTGCAAAACAAGGGCCTGGTCACCTGGACCCACGACGGCAACGGGGAAGAGGGGACCTACATCATGCTCACCGAGCTGGCCGTCAGCTCTGTGCGGACCCGCCGCCAGGCGCTGCACAGCTACCACCAGCGGGTGGTCAATGCGTTCGGGGAGGAGCGTTTTTTGCATCTCATCGGCGAGATCGCCCAGTTAGAGGGGATTCTGCAGCAGGAGGCCGAAAAGGTGGGAGGTGACGCACCATGATCCACCGCACCGTCGAAGACTACGCCGCCGCCCAGAAAGACCTGTGCGTGCAGAACGACTTCATCCCCAACTCCCTCTTTCAGGAGTACGGCGTCAACCGGGGCCTGCGGGATATCAACGGCGTGGGTGTGCTCACCGGTCTGACCAACATCTCCAAGATCAAGTCGTTCCAAAACGTCAACGGCAAGCGGGAGCCTTGCGAAGGCCGCCTCTGGTACCGGGGGTATGACATCAAGCAGCTCATCGGTAACCTCGGCCCGCATGAGTTCGGGTTTGAGAAGATCGCCTACCTGTTATTATTCGGCGACCTGCCCACCCCGGAGCAGCAGGCGGAGTTTACCGACATCCTCAGCAGCTGCCGGACCCTGCCCACCAACTTCACCCGCGACGTCATCATGAAGGCCCCGTCAAAAGACATCATGAACTCCATGACCCGCAGCGTCCTCACCCTGGCCAGCTACGATGACCAGGTCAACGGTGATCTGGCCAATTCCATCCGCCAGTGCGTGCGCCTCATCTCCGAGTTCCCCATGCTGGCCGTGTACGGCTACCACGCCTACAACCACTATGAGAACGACGACAGCATGTACATCCACCGTCCGGACCCGAACCTCTCCACGGCAGAAAATATTTTGCGGATGCTGCGGCATGACATGCAGTACACGGAGCTGGAGGCCAAGGCCCTGGACATCGCCCTCATCCTCCACATGGAGCACGGCGGCGGCAACAACTCGACCTTCACCACCCGCGTGGTCACCTCCTCCGGGTCTGACACCTACTCCACCGTCGCTGCGGCCCTTTCCTCCCTGAAAGGCCCCCGGCACGGCGGCGCAAACATCAAGGTCATTGAGATGATCCAGGATATCAAGGGCCATCTGAACGACTGGACCGACCCCGACGAGACAAGCGCCTACCTCAAGAAGATCCTTGCCAAGGAGACCTTTGACCACAGCGGCCTCATCTACGGTATGGGCCACGCGGTTTACTCCATCTCTGACCCCCGTGAGCAAATTCTCCGCTCCTTCGTCAACGAGCTGGCCATCGAAAAGGGCCGTCAGGACGACCTGGCCCTCTACCGCAACATCGAGGTAGAGGCCCCCAAGCTCATATCCAAAAACCGCCCCATCTACAAGGGCGTGAGCGCCAACATCGACCTGTACAGCGGCTTCCTCTACGACCTGCTGGGCATCCCCATGGAGCTGTACACCCCCCTCTTCGCCATCGCCCGCATCGTCGGCTGGAGCGCCCACCGCATCGAGGAGCTGGTCTGCATGAACAAGATCATCCGCCCCGCCTACATGAGCGTCATGCGGGAGCGAGGCTGACCATTTTTCTTCCCCCAAAAACGGTGATTGATTTTTGTGTATTTAGTGTGTATAATACACATAAGGGGGTAGGTCATGAAACGCAGAGACTTGATAAAGCTCCTAGAGAGAAACGGTTGGTACTTGAAGCGAAACGGTGGGAACCATGACATTTACACCAACGGCGTGGACAACGAGCCGATCTCTCGACAGAGCGAGATTAAAGAGGATCTTGCCAAAGCGATCATCAAACGGAGAGGGCTGAAATAAGCCCCTCCGCCCCCTCGTATCATCTATATCACCGAGTCAGGAGGAGCAGAGCGTATGAAACGAGCATATCCTGTGATCTTTACTCCGGCGGCAGAGGGCGGTTTTACGTCCTATATGCCGGACTTCAATATCAACTCGCAAGGCGATAACTTGGCAGAAGCCATCGAAATGGCGCGGGACGCCATGGGGCTCATGGGCATCGACATGGAGGATGATGGGAAAGTGCTCCCGGAGGCATCCGATCATGTTGCATCCAAGCCCAATGATCTGGTTTCCTTTGTGGACATTGATTTTACAGAGTATCGCAGACAGAACGATATGAGGACGATCCGCCGGAACGTATCTTTACCTAGCTGGCTCAACGCAGAAGCAGATAAAGCAGGCTTGAACGTATCCGCTGTGTTGCAAAATGCCCTCAAGCAAGCCTTGGGCGTCAGCCGATAAAACGCACCCACAATACGATAAAAACAGGAGACACTGCACGCGCCAAAAGCGCAACGCAGTGTCTCCTGTTTTGTTCTGAATTTATTTGAATTATCGAAGGTTCGTCAGCTTGTTTTTGATGAGGTAGAGGTGCTGGCCGTCTGCTGTGAGGCGGGCGTTGTCCAGGACCTCCGGGACCTCCAGCATGATTTGGCGGAGCTTGTTCATGGCGATGACGACCATGCCCTTGTGGGTGGCCTCGATGCCATGCTCCTCCAGGTGCTTATAGAAGGCGTAGAAACCGCGGCTGACGAAGAGGTTCCGCCCCTCCAGGGTCACGGGCCGATAGCGGCCGGAGAGAAGCAGGCTGGGTTCCATCTGGGGTGCGGGGATGATGTCCCCCTGGCTGGGGCGCAGGAAGAGGGCGTATTTGCCCAGACCTGTGGGGTCGGCGAAGTGATCCGTCGCCAGCTCTTTGTAGATCTTCCCTTCCGGGGTCGTGGTGAGGAACATCGTCATCCGCCTCCTTTGTTCTGATCCTGCGATTCTGATCCTGGGGTTCTGAATTACAGGTCCTTGTCCTTGATCTTCTCGTCCACGACCTTCTTGAGCAGGGCCTCAAAGTCCTCGAAGGACATGGCGCCCAGGTCGCCGGCTGCGCGGTGACGGGGAGAGACGGTGCCGTTTTCCAGGTCGCGGTCGCCGACGACGACCATATAGGGGACCTTTTCGATCTGGGCCTCGCGGATCTTCTTGCCGATCTTCTCGTTGCGGTAGTCGGCCTCGGCGCGGTAGCCCTTGGCGTTCAGGGCCTTCACCAGCTCGGCGCAGCGGTCGGCTGCGCGGTCGGTGACGGGCAGGAAGCGGACCTGTTCGGGTGCCATCCAGCAGGGCAGGGCACCGGCGTACTCCTCGATCAGATAAGCCAGGGTGCGCTCGTAGCAGCCCAGGCTGGTGCGGTGGATGATATAGGGGGTCTTCTTCTGGCCGTCCACGTCCACGTACTCCATGCCGAACTGCTTGGCCAGGAGCATGTCGATCTGGATGGTGACGAGGGTATCCTCCTTGCCGTAGACGTTGCGGTACTGGATGTCCAGCTTGGGGCCGTAGAAGGCGGCCTCGTCGATGCCGATGGTGTAGTTCACGTCCAGGTCATCCAGGATCTGACCCATCACGCGCTGGGCCTCATCCCACTGTTCGGGGGTGCCTTCGTACTTGTTGTTGGGGTTGGTGGGGTCCCACTGGGAGAAACGGAAGGTACACTTGTCCAGCAGGCCGACGGTATCCAGACAGTATTTTGCCAGGTCCAGGCAGCCCTTGAACTCCTCCTCCAGCTGCTCCGGGCGCAGGACCAGGTGGCCCTCAGAGATGGTGAACTGGCGGACCCGGATCAGGCCGTGCATCTCGCCGGAGTCCTCGTTGCGGAAGAGGGTAGAGGTCTCGCCCAGACGCATGGGCAGGTCACGGTAGGACCGGCCGCGGTTCAGGAAAACCTGGTACTGGAAGGGACAGGTCATGGGACGCAGGGCGAAGCACTCCTTGGTCTCGTCGTGGGGATCGCCCAGGACGAACATGCCGTCCAGATAGTGGTCCCAGTGGCCGGAGATCTTATACAGCTCCCGCTTGGCCATGAGGGGGGTCTTGGTGAGCAGATAGCCGCGCTGCTGCTCGGTGTCCTCCACCCAGCGCTGTAAGACCTGGATGACGCGGGCGCCCTTGGGCAGCAGGATGGGCAGGCCCTGGCCGATCACATCCACGGTGGTGAAGTATTCCAGCTCCCGGCCCAGCTTATTGTGGTCGCGCTTCTTGGCCTCTTCCTGAGCCTTCAGATACTCGTCCAGCTGGTCCTTCTTGGGGAAGGCCACGCCGTAGATACGCTGGAGGGTCTGGCGGTTGGAGTCGCCGCGCCAGTAGGCGGCGTTGCAGGCGGTGAGCTTGATGCCGTTGCCCTTGATGCGGCCGGTGGAGTCCAGGTGGGGGCCGGCGCACAGGTCCGTGAACTCGCCCTGCTTATAGAAGGAGATGACGGCGTCCTCCGGCAGGTCGTTGATCAGCTCGACCTTATAGGGCTCTTCCTTTTCCTCCATGAACTGGATGGCCTCTGCGCGGGGCAGCTCGAAGCGCTCCAGCTTCAGCTTCTCCTTGCAGATCTTCCGCATCTCGGCCTCCAGCTCGGTCAGCTGGGCCTCGGTGAAGGGGGCGGGGGTGTCGAAGTCGTAGTAGAACCCGTTCTCGATGGAGGGGCCAATGGCCAGCTTCACCTCCGGGTGCAGGCGCTTCATGGCCTGGGCCAGGACGTGGGAACAGGTGTGCCAGTAGGTCTGGCGGTATTCGGGATTTTCAAACGTATACAGGTTGTTTTCTTCAGACATGGTGTGTTCCTCCTGAAATTGGGGCGGGGAAGTCTGCGCTTCCTGTTTCCTGAAAAATAAGAAAACCCGCCCCTGATTTTGGTCAGGGGCGGGATAAGTGTTGGGATTATCTCGCGGTTCCACCCTGCTTGCAACGTCCCAAGAAAAAAGACGTGCCGCTTCGTTTCCGCTGTAACGGGCGGGGACCCGGTCCAGCCTACGCTCTTGCCCGGAAAACGCGAAGGGAGAGTTCGGTGGACGGCTCAGGGATGGTACTTGCGCCGGTTTGCTTGGCAGACGCGCTTTCAGCCCAATGACGCGCCCT
>SFHQ01000025.1 GCA_004556345.1 Clostridiales bacterium
AGGAGGCAACTAACTCCCACAACTACAAGCATAAGGCCGGTAACTACGAGACCTGGATCAGCATGAAGCAGGATCCCGATTGGACTCGCTACGAGAACTAATCTCAAAGTAAAAATCCATTCCAGCGGAATGGCGCACTTCTATACAGGGTAAACCCTGTATTGTGCGTCCTGCGGAGCGAACAGCCCGGACACCTGAATGTCCGGGCTGTGTTGCGTCTTAAAGAAAAATTACAAATGCTTAAAAGCGTGCGTGTCCCGACCGCCGGGCTTCTGCGGCCACGGCATTCGCCACGGCGTCCGCCGCCGCCCGGTTCAGGGGGGAGGGGAGGATGTTCGTGGGGGAGAGCTCGCCTTCGGGGATCATGTCGGCCAGGGCCTTGGCGGCGGCGTACTTCATCTCCTCGGTGATCTGCACGGCCCCGCAGGAGAGGGCACCCTTGAACAGGCCGGGGAAGACCAGCACGTTGTTGATCTGGTTGGGGAAGTCGGACCGGCCCGTGCCCACCACAGCGGCCCCGTGCGCCAGGGCCACGTCGGGCATGATCTCCGGCACGGGGTTGGCCATGGCCAGCAGGATGGGGTCCTTGGCCATGCGCTCGACCATCTCGCCCGTCACCAGGCCGGGGCGGGAGACGCCGATGAACACATCGGCCCCGACCAAGGCGTCGGCCAGGGTGCCGTGCCGGTGTTCCCGGTTGGTCCGGGCGGCCAGGGCGGCGTGATGGGGGGGCAGACCGGCGTCGCCCTCGCAGAGGATGCCGTCCTTGTCGCAGAGGAGCATGTTGGAAAAGCCCTGGTCCAGCAGCAGCTTGGCGGAGGCACCGCCCGCGGCCCCGATGCCGTTGAAGACGATCTTCACGTCCTCCTTCTTCTTGCCGACCACTTTCAGAGCGTTGGTCAGGGCGGCGGTGATGACCACGGCGGTGCCGTGCTGGTCGTCGTGGAAGACGGGGATGTCACAGACTTCCTTCAGCCGCCGCTCCACCTCGAAGCACCGGGGGGCGGAGATGTCCTCCAGGTTGATGCCGCCGAAGCTCTTGGAGATGAGGGCGATGGTCTTGACCATCTCGTCCACGTCCTGGGTGTCCACGCACAGGGGGAAGGCGTCGACGCCTGCAAATTCCTTGAAGAGGACGCACTTGCCCTCCATGACGGGCATCCCGGCCACGGGGCCGATGTTGCCCAGGCCCAGCACGGCGGAGCCGTCGGTGATGACGGCGACCATGTTCTGCCGCCGGGTGAGCTGGAAGGACTTGGCGGGGTCTTTTTGGATCTCCAGGCAGGGGGCGGCCACGCCGGGGGTGTAGGCCAGGGAGAGGTCCTTCTGGGTCTGGATGGGGTAGCGGGAGATGACCTCCAGCTTGCCCTTGAGCTTGTAATGTAAGGCCAAAGATTCTGCGCTGATGTCCATGGGGATCAGGGTCCTTTCTATGATAGAGTGCGGAGGGGGTGGTTTCGTTATGCCATTTCTTCGGGGTGGAAGGCCGCGTCGAAGTCCTCCGGGGTGAACAGGCCCAGGGCGACGGCGGCCTGCTTGAGGGAGATGTTTTCCTTGTGGGCCTTTTTGGCGATCTTGGCCCCGTTCTCATAGCCCACGATGGGGGTCAGGGCGGTGACGGTCATGAGGGAGCGGTGGAGGTTGTCTGCCATCTTCTCCCGGTTGGCCGTGAGGCCCTTGAGGCACCGCTGGGTGAAGGACGTGATGCCGTCGGCCAGCAGGCGCACGGACTGCAAATAGTTGTAGGCCATGACGGGCATGTAGACGTTCAGCTCAAAGTTGCCCTGGGAGGCGGCGATGCCCATCACGGTGTCGTTGCCCATGACCTGGACGGCCACCATGGTCAGCGCCTCGCACTGGGTGGGGTTCACTTTGCCGGGCATGATGGAGGAGCCGGGTTCGTTTTCCGGGATGAAAATTTCACCCAGCCCGCACCGGGGGCCGGAGGCCAGCCAGCGCACGTCGTTGGCGATCTTCATGAGGTTCGCCGCCAGGGCCTTCAAGGCCCCGTGGGAGAAGGTGAGGGCGTCCTTGGCGGTCAGCGCGTGGAACTTGTTGGGGGCCGTGCGGAAGGGCAGGCCGGTGAGTTCTGCGGCGGCTTCGGCGGCAGCCTCGCCAAACCCGGCGGGGGCGTTCAGCCCGGTGCCCACGGCGGTGCCGCCCAGGGCCAGCTCATACAGACCGTCCAGGGAGGCGCGGATCATGTCCCGCCCGTGCTCGACCATGGAGCGCCAGCCGCTGATCTCCTGCCCGAAGGTGATGGGCACGGCGTCCTGCAAATGGGTCCGGCCGGTCTTGACGATCCCGGCGTTCTCCTGCTCCAGCCGCTCCAGACAGACGAGCATGGCCTCGATGGCGGGGAAGAGCCGCTCATACAGCGCCGTCACTGCCGCGATGTGCAGGGCGGTGGGGAAGGTGTCGTTGGAGCTTTGGGACATGTTCACGTGGTCGTTGGGGTGCAGCAGGGCTTCCCCGGCCTTGTTGTTGCCGTAGCGGGCGATGACCTCGTTGCAGTTCATGTTGGTCTGGGTGCCGCTGCCGGTCTGCCACACGGCCAGGGGGAAGTGCTCCGCCAGCTCCCCGGCCCGGATGGCCTGGCAGGCGGACTGGATGAGGGTGTAGCGCGTGTCATCCAGCTTGCCCAGCTTGTGGTTGGCGGCGGCGCAGGCCTCCTTGAGCACGCCGAAGGCGGTGATGAGGTCGGCGGGCATCTTTTCCTCCCCGATGGGGAAGTTCTCAAAGCTTCGCTGGGTCTGCGCCCCCCACAGCTTGTCTGCGGGGACGGCTACCTGGCCCATGGTGTCGTGTTCCATTCTGTATTCCAAGGGGATCCCTCCTTATAGGGTCATGTGGGCATGGGGTTATTTGGTTGTTGGATGATTTGAGGATTTGCTCATAGGTCCAGCTGGAGCTGCTGGAAGACGTCGGTGTAGGTGTGTCCCCGCACCACCAGCCCCGCCCTGGAGTCAAAGACCAGGGGGGCGGTGTTGAACAGCACCAGCTTGTGCCCCTGGTAGGCTTTCATCAGGTTGGGGACGGGAAACTCCGCCAAGGCCGAGCCGTCGATGAGCAGCACATCCGCCGCCTTCGCGTAGTCCATCGCTTTTTGCAGCAGGTCCAGGTCATAGGGCTCCTCCTTCAGCACGATGGCAGGGCGCACATAGTCGCCGCACATATCCACGTTGCAGTAGGGGATGGGCGTGGGGCTGTCGGCGATATAGAAAAAGTCCAAAAACTTTTCGCATTTCGCGCACCAGCTCCGCATCACGGAGCCGTGCAGCTCCACGACCTCCTTGCTCCCGGCCTCCTGGTGGATGCCGTCGATGTTTACGGTCAGGATGGCCTTGAGCTTGCCGGATTCCTCCAGCTTTGCCAGGGCCTCGTGGGCCGGGCTGGGCTGGGCGTTCAGGACGGGGGTGAGAATTTTGTCCCGGTAGTAGCGGTAGAAAAACATGGGGCAGCGCTGTAAAAAGGTCAGGCAGAGAATGTCGTCCGGGGGATACTTATACTTGTCCAAAAAGTCCTCGTCCATCGCCCGGTAGTCGGGAAACCCGGCCTCCGCCGAGAAATCCTTGCCGGTGATGAAGACGATGTTGTCGCTGCCCTCGATCCAATTTTTCAGGATATTCAGCTCAATGTCCAAGCCCTGGACACCTCCTTTCCATCCGTTTGATCATTTCACGGTGATCTGGGAGAAGACCTCTCCGATCGGGGCGCTGATGGCCAGGTCCGCCCGGTAGTCCATGCCGGTGGGGGATTTGTTGATGAGCACCAGCTTCTTCCCGGCGTAGTAGTTGATGAGGCCGGCTGCCGGGTAGACCACCAGCGAGGTCCCGCCGATGATGAGCATGTCCGCCCGCCGGATGGCGGCCACGGCCCCCTCGATCACGTCCTGGTCCAGCCCCTCTTCATACAGCACCACGTCCGGGCGGACGATGCCGCCGCAGTTGGGTTCCGTGCAGTGGGGGACGCCGGTGGACTCGGTGATGAAGGAGAGGGGATACTTCTTCCGGCAGCGGGTGCAGTAGTTGCGCAGGGTGGAGCCGTGCAGCTCGTAGACGACCTTGCTCCCGGCGGCCTGATGCAGGCCGTCGATGTTCTGGGTGACCACGGCCTTGAGCTTGCCGGCCCGCTCCAGCTCGGCCAACTTCAAGTGCGCGGCGTTGGGCTTGGCCCCCTGGACGATCATCTTGTCCCGGTAGAAGCGGTAGAACTCGGCGGGGTTTTTCTCAAAAAACGTGTGGCTCAAGATCGTCTCCGGGGGGTAGTCGTACTGCTGGTGATACAGCCCGTCGGTGCTGCGGAAATCCGGGATGCCGGACTCGGTGGAAACACCGGCCCCGCCGAAGAACACGATGTTCTGGCTCTCATCGATCCAGTCTTGCAGTTTACGGATGTTTTCGTCCATGGGATGACCTCCTTTGGAATTGGATGGGTGGGACTATGGGTGGGTACCTTAGTACACTGCGGCTCTGTTGCGGCAGGTTGCCCTCATTCGTCTGCTTCGCAGCCACCTTCCCCCCAGGGGAAGGCTTTTTGGGGTGGTACTACCCTGTAAAGTTGTATTGCGTCAACAGAGCCTTCCCCAAGGGGGAAGGTGGCCCGGCTAGAGCCGGGTCGGATGAGGGCCACGCCGCAGATAGAAGGCGTATCGGTAAAAAGGTACCACAAAAAGGATTTCCTTACCGTCTCCGGTCCGAGCGGCCGGAATGGTCGTTTCTGCGATAGTCGTCGGGATAGCGGTCATAGGAGGACCGTCTCTGCGGTCCGCTGCCGGAGCGCTGGCCGGACGAGCCGGAGCGCTGCTGGGTCCGGTTGCGGCGCTCCCATTCCTCCCAGCGGCGGCGTTCCCGGTCGGCCTGCTCCCGGCGGCGGCGTTCCTCGCGCTGGCGGGCCTCCCTGGCCGCCTGCTGCTGGCGGCGGCGTTCCTGTTCCTCCCGGCGGCGCTGGGCTTCGCGCTCCTGTTGGCGGCGCTCCTGCTCCTGGCGCTGGCGGCGCTCGGCGGCTTCTTTCTGGCGCTGGGCCTCCCGCTGGCGGTTGCGCTCGTCGCGCTCCTGCTGGCGCTGGAGGCGCTCCTTGGCTCGCTGCTCCTGCTCCTTGCGGCGCTGCTCCTCCCGGACCTGGCGCTCCTGTTCGCGGATCTTCCGCTCCTCTTCGTGGCGGGCCTGGCGTTCCAGCAGCTCCTGCTCCCGCTTGGCCTGGCGCTCCTGGTGCTCCTGCTGTCGGCGGAGCAGGTCCTCCTTCCGTAGGCGCTCGCGCTCGGCCCGCTCCTGCTTGGCCAGCTCCTCGTCTTTCTGACGGGCTTCGGCCTCCCGCTGGCGGAAGGCGATCTTTGCCTCCTGCTTCTCCTTGCGCTTCTGGTGGCGCTCCTCTTTGGTGCGCTGGCGGTAGCGGCGCACGAAGCCGATGGCGACCATCACCAGGGCGATCAGAATGAGCAGGCGGACATAGATATTCTTCAGCACGGTGTTCACGCTGGAGACAAAGGCCAGGAACGGAGAGAAGGACACGCTGTTCACCGCGGCCAGGTCGACCGTCCCGTAATCCTCCCCGCCGTAGATCACGGTGATCGTCCCCAAGACATCCCCCTCTTCGATGGGGGCGGTGGCGGTGTCCTCCTTGAGCTTCACCCGCAGCTCCAGGCGGGAGGCGTCATACTCGCCGGGGACCATGGCCGTGACGGACTGGGTGGGCTGCACCAGCACATGGGTGCTCTCTGTGGAGAAGCGCACGGGGATCTCTTTCAGGTAGCTCTCCGCGTCCAGCAGGGTGGCGGGAGAAAAGCTCTCAAAGCCCCAGGTCATGAGGCGCTTGCTCTCGGCAAACTGCTTGCGCTGGACCTTGCCGTTGGCCCCGGTGGGGTTGTCGGCGCCCAGGACCACGGAGACGAGGGTGTGCCCCTTCTTCTTGGCGGCGGCGACGAGACAGTAGCCGGCCTCGCCGGTGCTGCCGGTCTTGATGCCGATGGTCCCGCTGAAGGTATAGCCGGGGAACTTGGCGGAGGTGAGCAGGGCGTTGGTGTTCAGCAGCACGCGTTCACCAGACATATTTGTGGCGGGCACGACATAGCGGGCCGTGGAGACGATCTCCCGGAAGGCCGCGTGGGTCATGGCCTCCTTGGCCATGCGATAGATGTCCCAGGCCGTGGAGTAATGCTCGCTGTTGTGCAGGCCGTGGGGGTTCATAAAGTGAGTGCCGGTCATGCCCAGCTCCTGGGCCCGCTGGTTCATCCGCTCGACAAAGGTCGGGATGTCCCCACAGACGGTCATGGCCAGGATATTGGCCGCCTCGTTGGCGGAGGCCAGCATCAGGCAGTAGAGCAAGTCGTGGACGGTGATCTCTTCCCCGGCCTTCAGGTTCGCCGTGGAGGAATCGGAGGTCAGGTCCTTCAGGGCGGCGGCGTCCACCGTCACCACGGTCGATAGGTCCAGCTCCCCGCGCCCCACGGCCTCCAGGGTGAGCAGGGCCGTCATGATCTTGGTGATGCTGGCGGGGTAGCGCTGCCCATCGGCGTTCTGCTCGTAGAGGACCTGGTCGGTGTCCAGGTCGATGAGCAGGCCGGCGGCGGCTTCGAGGGTGATCGGCTCGACGCCCTCATAGTCAATGGCGCTGGCAAAGGGGGCCATGAGGCCCGTGAGCAACGCCAGGATCATGCAAAAAGAAAGGGCGCGAATCAGCGTTTTTTTCATAGGAAAGAACCACATCCCGTGTTATAATAGTCTTGTATTCTGCATCCCGGCCGGTTTGCAGCCGAGCAGAGGGTTTCAAAAAACAGATACATAGACTATAATAACAAAGTGCGTCGAAAGACGCAATGGGGGAGGGGAGACAATGACCGGAAAATTTGCGAAAATTTCGCGCCTGGAATGGGTTACCTTGCTTTTGACCGCCTGTTTTGCCGCCGGGACCCTCCTCTGGTTTCACTTCGGCCCCCCGCCGGGCGCGGTGACTTTTACCGGCACCGGCGAGCCTACCGCCGCCGAGCAGCAGGCGGAGCAGACCCCGGAGGCCCCCGGCCTGTTGGAGGGGGAGCGCATCGACCTGAACACGGCCACGCTCTCTGACCTGACCCGCCTGCCGGGGATCGGGGAGAAAAAGGGGCAGGCAATCTTAGACAAACGCACCGAGCTGGGCGGCTTTCAAAGCGTGGACCAGCTCTTAGAGGTCCGGGGCATCGGTGAGGGCATCCTGGCCCGCATCAGCCCCTATGTGACCGTCACACCGTAACCTGGAAAGGAGAGGCGCAATGGCGAAGATATTGGTCGTCGACGACGAAAAAGTCATGGTCAAGGGCATCCGTTTTAACCTGGAAAACGAGGGCTACACCGTCGATGTGGGCTATAACGGCCGTCAGGCCGTGGACCTGGCCAGGGCCAACGACTACGACCTCATTATCCTGGACCTGATGATGCCGGAGCTGGACGGCTTGGAGGCCTGCATGGAGATCCGGTCCTTTTCCTCCGTCCCCATCATCATGCTCACCGCCCGGAGCCAAGACACGGACAAGCTCCTGGGCTTTGAGTACGGGGCAGACGATTACATCACAAAGCCCTTTAACATTTTAGAGGTCAAGGCCAGGGTCAAGGCCCTGCTCCGCCGCTCCGCCGCCACGAAGCGCCAGCAGGAGCAGGACAAGCGCCTCACCAGCGGGGGCCTCACCATCGACCCGGACGCCCGCGCTGCCTGGAAAAACGACCAGCCCGTGGAGCTGACCGCCCGCGAATTTGACCTCCTGGAGCTTCTGATGAAGCACCCCAACCGGGTGTACAGCCGGGAGCAGCTCCTGAACCAGGTCTGGGGCTACGAGTACACCGGGGAATACCGCACGGTGGACGTCCACGTCCGCCGCCTGCGGGAAAAGGTGGAGGACGATCCGGCCAGCCCCACTCTGCTGTGTACCAAGTGGGGGGTCGGGTATTACTTCCATGGACAATAAAGCACATCTCTGGCGGGCCTGGTGGAAGGAGCAGGTGGAGCCGAAGATCCCCGTCCTCCATTCGCTGCAAATGCGCCTGGCCCTGGGCTACTCGGCCCTCATCGCTGCTCTGCTGATCCTGATGAACACCTATCCGCTGCTCATGAGCCAAAACCTCATGTTCCGCTCCCAGCAGACGGCCCTGGCCAACCAGGCTGTGGTCATCACCAACGCCCTCACCACCGCGGACCAGCTCACCCCCGCCGGGGTGGAGCAGTCCCTGAGCCAGGTGGAAGATCTGAACGTCCAGCGCATTTTGATCACCGACGAGGCCGGTCTGGTCCTGTATGACAGCCAGGAAAACGGCGTGGCGGGCAAATACGCCCTCACCGGGGAGGTCGTCGCCGCCCTGCGGGGGAACGACGCCTTTTCCAGCGCCTATCAGGACGGCCTCTTTTCCAGCCGGGGGGCCTGGCCGGTGATGAACCGGAACCGGGTTGTCGGGGCCGTCTGCCTCTATGAGACCGACGGGGACCAGGGGGCCTTGCTGGGGGAATTGCAGCGGAACCTGCGGCTCATTTCCGTGGTGGTCTGCCTGGCGGTGCTGGCCCTGTTCGGGGCCTTTTCGACGTTCCTCTCCCGCCGGGTGCGGACGCTCTTGGGCGGCATCCGGACCGTGCGGGAAGGGGAGTACACCCACCGCATCTCCATGTCCGGCCACGATGAGCTGGCCCAGCTGGCGGAGGAATTCAACCAGCTCACCGGCCGCCTGCAAGTGAACGAAGAGGAGCGCCGCCGCTTCGTCTCCGATGCCTCCCACGAGCTGAAAACGCCCCTGGCGTCCATCCGCCTCATGACGGACTCGATCTTGCAGGATGCGTCCATCGACCGGGAGACGACGCGGGAATTTGTGGCCGACATCAGCGACGCCGCCGACCGACTCATCCACATCAGCCAGGAGCTTCTGGAGCTGGACCGCCTGGACCAGGGCCGGGACCTGGACCGCCGGGCCATCGACCTGAACGAGCAGGCCGAACAGATCGGCCGGATGCTGGCCCCCCTGGCCGAGTCGGCCCAGGTCACCATGACCTTGACCCTGGGGGAGGGCTGCCTGGTCCGCTGCAACGACAAGGACGCCGGGCAGATCCTGAAAAACCTGATGGAAAACGCCATCAAGTACAACGTCCTGCACGGCCAGGTAGACGTGACCACCCGCCGGGTGGGGGACAAGGTAACGCTGTCCGTGACCGACACCGGCGTGGGCATCCCGGAGGCGGATATGCCCCGGATCTTCGAGCGGTTTTACCGCGTGGACAAGGCCCGCTCCCGCGCCGCCGGGGGGACGGGCCTGGGCCTGTCCATCGTCCGGGACGCCGTGAAGCGGCACGGGGGCGAGATCACCGTCCAGGCCGGACAGCCTGCCGGGACGATCTTTACCGTCATCCTGCCGGCTTGGACGGGAGAGGGGGAGACGACATGAGAAAAGGATGGCTTTGTCTGCTCCTCCTGGCCCTGTTGGGCACGCTCCTCTCCGGCTGTATGCGCCGGGCAGAGGCCCAGGGCTATGATGTTTACTATGTGGAGCAGTCCGCCGGAGCCGCCAGCGCCTTGGTCCCGGAGAAACACCCGCTGCCGTCCGGCCGTCCCTCTGTGGAGGGGCTGGTGGATCTGCTCCTCTCCCGCCCCCAGCGGGAGGACCTGACCAGCGCCATCCCGGAGGGCGTGACCCTGCGGAAGTGGACGCTGTACAACGGCTTGCTCACCGTAGATTTCACCAGCGGCTATGGCACCCTCTCCGGCATCGACCTGACCTTGGCGGATTACAGCGTCGTCCTCACCCTGACCCAGCTAGAGGGGGTCGAGACCGTGATGATCACCGTAGACGGCGAAATGCTGGCCTACCGCGACCACCAGCGCCTGACGGCGGAAGATGCCTGGGTGCTGGCCGAAGCGTCCTAACGGCACAAACAACAAAAGACACGCACAGCCGAGAAAGCCGTGCGTGTCTTTTTGCGCCGTTAGCGCATGAAATTACTCGTTGTTTTGGAACCAGGTCCAAGGCTCGGTCTCCGGTGGGTCCAGCCGGAAATCCATCGCCTCGCCGGTGTCCGGGTGGGCAAAGGCCAGGTGGCTGGACCAGAGGGCGATCTGCCACTCTTTGGGGTCGGGGTACTTGCTGTACTTCCGGTCGCCCGCCAGGGGCATGTTGCGGGAAGAGAACTGGGCGCGAATCTGATGGGTGCGCCCGGTCTCCAGGCGAATCTCGACCAGAGAGAAGCCGTTCTTGTTGTCCAGCAGCTTGTAGTGCAGGACGGCCTGCTGGATGCCCTTGCCGGGGTATTTGGCGACGTAGGTCTTGCGGGTCTTCTCGCTGCGGCCCAGCAGGTCGATGAACGTCCCCTCGTCATACTGGGGCCGCCAGTGGACGACGGCCTGATATTCTTTCAGAAACGTATCCTCCCGGATCTGCCGGGACAGCTCTGAGGCGGCGGGGCCGGTGAGGCCGTAGACCATCAGGCCGCCCACCACCTGGTCCAGCCGGTGGACGGTGCGGACCTTGGCCTGGGGCTGGCCGATGGCCTCCCGGATGCGGTCGGGCATCCCGCCCGGCTCGTCCGTGGAGAGGACCCGGAAGGGCTTGACGCAGACGACGATGGACTCGTCCTGGTAAATGATGTCGAGCATAGTGATCTCCTCTGATTGGGGTCTGGGCATAGAGTCAGGCCGACCCGGATGAAACCGCGGCGGACTCTGCTTTGACGGTCAGTACATTATAGACCATCACGCTGAGAAAGACAATGGCCCCGCCCACAAAGGCCAGAGGCGTCAGCCGCTCCCCCAGCACCAGGGCGACGAGGACGGGGTTCAAAATGGGTTCGATGCCCGTGACCAGCGAGGCCGACACCGGCTGGGTGTACTGGATGCCAGTGGTCAGGCACACATAGGCCAGCCCCAGCTGAAACACGCCCAGGATCACGGCGAAGAGCAGCGCTGTGTGGTCCCCAAGCTGCGGCTCCCGCACCAGGGAGGGAAGGCCAATGACGGCCCCCAGACACTGCCCAAGGATGGTTGCCCACAGCGGGTCGCCGCCGGGGAACTTGTTCAGCAGAAAGACCCCGGCGTAGCACACCCCAGCCAGCACGGCCAGAATATCCCCGATGAGATGTCCGCTGCCCAGGCTATCCAGGAAGAAACACAGGATGCCGCAGAAAATGCAGAGACAGGCGATGATGTCCAGCCGTTTCGGCTTCTCATGGAAAAACAGGCAGAGGATGAGGATCACGAAAAGCGGGGCGGTGAACTGCAATAAGATGGTGTTGGACGCCGTGGTGAGCTTGTTGGCGGCGGTGTACAGCGAGGTCGTGCCGCACATGGCGATGGCCCCGATGAGCACCCCCTTGGTAAACTTCGGTTTGTGGTGGGTGAGCTTGGCAAACAGCAGCAGGATACATACGGAAATGATGCTGCGGAAGGAATTGATGGACAAGGGGTCCCATGGGATCATCTTGACGCACAGCCCGCCGATGCTGAACAGCAGGGCGGCGCAGAAAACCAACAGAAGCCCTTTTTTTGAGGACATGGGAAACGCGCTCCTCTCTTGCTTGGGGGATACGGGGGAAATTACACCTGTTCCAGCGCCTGCTCCAGGTCGGCCAGGATGTCCTTCACGTCCTCGATGCCCACGGACAGGCGGATGAGGTCGGGGGAGACCCCGGCGGCCATCAGCTCCGCGTCGGACATCTGCCGGTGGGTGGAGGAAGCGGGGTGGAGCACGCAGGTCTTGGCGTCAGCCACGTGGGTGGCGATGGAGGCCAGCTTCAGCCCGGCCATGAAGGTCTCGGCGGCCTTGCGCCCGCCCTGGACGCCGAAGGTCACCACGCCGCAGGTGCCGTTGGGCATGTACTTCTGGGCCAGCTCGTAATACTTGTCCCCCTCCAGGCTGGGGCAGTTGACCCAGGCGATCTTGGGGTGGTTCTTCAGGTACTTGGCGACCGTCAGGGCGTTGGCGCAGTGCTGGGGCATGCGCAGGTGCAGGGTCTCCAGGCCCACGTTGAGCAGATAGGAGCTCATGGGGGCGGGGGTGGCGCCGAAGTCCCGCATGAGCTGGACCGTTGCCTTGGTGATGAAGGCCCCGCCCAGGCCGAAGCGCTCGGTGTAGGTCACGCCGTGGTAGCTCTCGTCGGGGGTGCAGAGGCCGGGGTACTTGTCGGGATACTTGGTCCAGTCGAAGTTGCCGCTGTCCACAATGGCACCGCCCACGCAGTTGGCGTGGCCGTCCATGTATTTGGTGGTGGAGTGGGTCACGATGTCCGCTCCCCACTCGAACGGCTTGCAGCCGATGGGGGTGGCGAAGGTGTTGTCCACGATGAGGGGCACGCCGTGGCTGTGGGCGGCCTTGGCGAACTTCTCCAGGTCCAGGACGATCAGGGCGGGGTTGGCGATGGTCTCGCCAAAGACGGCCTTGGTGTTGGGCCGGAAGGCGGCGTTCAGCTCCTCCTCGGAGCAGTTGGGGTCCACAAAGGTAAACTCGATGCCCATCCGCTTCATGGTCACGGAGAAGAGGTTGAAGGTGCCGCCGTAGATGGTGGCAGAGGCCACCACATGGTCCCCGGCGGAGCAGATGTTGAAGATGGCAAAGAAGTTGGCCGCCTGGCCGGAAGAGGTCAGCATAGCTGCCGTGCCGCCCTCCAGGGCGCAGATCTTCGCAGCCACCCGGTCCGAGGTGGGGTTCTGCAGGCGGGTGTAGAAGTAACCGGCTGCCTCCAGGTCAAACAAGGCCCCCATGGCCTCGCTGGTGGCATAGCGGAAGGTGGTGCTTTGCACAATGGGGATGTTGCGGGGTTCGCCGTTTTCCGGCACATACCCGGCGTGGAGGCACTGGGTGCCGTTCTGATAGTCCTGCATGGGTAGGGTCCTCCTTGGTCTGTCGTGTCAAATCACGAAAACGAGAATTTAGCACATTATTATACTCCGCCCGGTTCTTCCTGGTCAACCTATCAATTTGGTTTGAATCAGAAAGAAGGAAAAAATGCGCTGCTTTTTGAAGATAAAGTGTTGCTGTGAAAAACCGGACCTAGAACAAAATCTTTTGTTTTCATGGGAAAACCCTTGATTTTTCGGTAAATTTCAGCGTATTTTCGGCCGTTTCGGAAAAGACTGGCTATCAATTTGTAAACCTTTGTACAGAAAAATCAACAGTATTTGAAAGATTTAAAATACATGTTGCATTTTTTGTCGTTTCGGCTTATCATAGGACCCGTACTTACTAAAATGGGATAGAATTTTTGTGCCGCTATTTTTGACACTGGGTCAGAGATAGCCCTTTTCATAGCATAGAGAGCTATGAGAGAGTGAGAGAGCAAATATATTGTGAAAGATGTTACCGAAACGATAAGATGAAAGGAGATCATTCTCTTGAGCAGACTCCGTATCACCCCCTGGGAAAACGCCCAGCGCACGGTGGACGACCTCTACGCCGACATGGAGCGACGGATCTCCGCAGCCCCCTGCGGAAACTGTCCGGTCGAGCTGACCAGTGCGTTCCTCAAGCTATGTCTTGCCCAGAGCTGCGGCAAGTGCGTCCCCTGCCGGATCGGGTTGGACCGTTTGGCTGACCTGCTGGACCGCCTGCTGGACGGCCAGGGCAGCCAGGAGGACTTAGAGACCATCCTCCGCACGGCCCACACCATCGTCGACAGCGCCGACTGCGCCATCGGCTTCGAGGCGGCCCAGATGGTCCTGGACGGCTACGTGGCCTTCCAGGACGATTACCTGGCCCACGTGACCCAGGGCAGCTGTACCGCCAACTTCAAGAGCGTCCCCTGCGTGGAGCTGTGCCCCGCCCACGTCGATGCCCCCGGCTACATCTCCCTGGTGGGGGAGGGGCGCTATGCCGACGCCATTCGCCTGATCCGCAAGGACAACCCCTTCCCCTCCGTGTGTGCCCTGGTGTGTGAGCATCCCTGCGAGAGCCACTGCCGCCGGACCATCGTGGACTCCCCCCTGAACATCCGCGGCATCAAGCGCTTCGCCGTGGACAACGCCGGGGAGGTCCCCGTGCCCCCCCGCGCCCCGGAGACGGGCAAGAAGATCGCCGTCATCGGCGGCGGCCCCTCCGGTCTGACCGCGGCCTACTTCCTCTCCCTCATGGGCCACCGGGTCAAGGTCTTCGAGCGCAAGCCCAAGCTGGGCGGTATGCTGCGCTACGGCATCCCGGCCTATCGTCTGCCGGCGGAGTATCTGGACCGCGACATCAACGCCATCCTGTCCACCGGCGTAGAGGTCCAGACGGACTGCGACATCGGGACGGACATCACCCTGGAGCAGCTGCGCCAGGACTATGACAGCGTGTACATGGCCATCGGTGCCTCCAAGCACAAGGGCCTCGGCATCCCCGGCGAGGACGCCAAGGGCGTTCTGTCTGCCATTGAGCTGCTGGACAGCACCATCCGCGTGGAAAAGCCGGACTTCACCGGCAAGGACGTGGTCATCATCGGCGGCGGCAACGTGGCCATGGACGCCACCCGCACCTCCATGCGTCTGGGGGCCAAGTCCGTCCGCTGCGTCTATCGCCGCCGCATCAGCGACATGACCGCCCTGATGGAGGAGATCGAGGGCGCCATGGCCGAGGGCTGCGAGATCCTGCCCCTGAAGGCCCCCGTCCGCATCGAGACGAACGAAGACGGGACCGTGCGCGGCCTGGTGGTCCAGCCCCAGGTCATCGGCGAGGTCAAGGGCGGCCGTCCCGCCCCCCGCAACGCCGACGTGCCCGAAGAGTTCTACGCCTGCGACGTGGTCCTCATGGCCGTGGGCCAGGCGGTGGATTCCGCCGTCTTTGCCGAGGACGGCGTGCCCACCCAGCGCAATAATATCGTCACCGCCGACGACGGCAGCGTGCCCGGCTGGGAAGGCGTTTTCTCCGGCGGCGACTGCGTCTCCGGCCCCGCCACCGTGATCCTGGCCGTGGAGGCCGGCAAGGTCGCTGCCGCCAGTATCGACGAGTACCTGGGCTTCCACACGGATATTTCCGCCAACCTGGAGATCCCCGCCGCCCCCTTCCGCCTGAAAAACGCCACCGGCCGTGTCGACCTCACCGAGCGCGAGGCCAACTGGCGGAAAAACGACTTTGAGCTGATGGAAAACTGCATGTCCGAGCAGGAGATGGCGCAGGAGTGCAGCCGCTGTCTCCGCTGCGACCACTACGGTCACGCAGGCTTTAAGGGAGGGAGACTGGTAAAATGGTAACGCTGACGATCGACAATAGACCCGTGACCGTGCCGGAGGGCACCACCATTTTAGACGCGGCCAAGACCGTGGACATCCATATCCCCACCCTCTGCTATCTCCGGGAGATCAACGAGGTCGCCGCCTGCCGCGTGTGCGCCGTGGAGGTCGAGGGCGTGGACAAGCTGGCCGCCGCCTGCAACACCCAGGTGGAGGCCGGTATGGTGGTCCGCACCAACACCCAGCGGGTCCGCCTGGCCCGCAAGACCAACGTGGAGCTGATCCTGTCCCAGCACGTGGACCACTGCGTGACCTGCGTCCGCAGCGGCAACTGCTCCTTGCAGGCCCTGTCCAAGGCCATGAACATTCAGGAGGTGCCCTTCCGCAACGAGGCCACCGAGCGTCCCTGGGACAAGACCCTGCCCATCCTGCGGGACAGCTCCAAGTGCATCAAATGTCTGCGCTGTGTGTCCGTCTGCGAGCGGGTGCAGTCCCTGGGCGTGTGGGAGGTCACCGGCTCCGGTGCCCACACCACCGTCCGCATCAAGGGCGGCCTGCGCATGAACGAGGCCAACTGTGCCCTCTGCGGCCAGTGCGTGAGCCACTGCCCCGTGGGCGCCCTGCGGGAGCGGGACGACACCGAGCTTGTCTTCGAGGCCCTCTGTGACCCCACGAAAGAGGTGGTCTTCCAGGTCGCACCCGCCGTCCGCGCCGCCTGGGGCGAGAGCCTGGGACTAAGCCAGGACAAGGCAACGGAAAAGCGCCTGGCTGCTGCCATTCGCGCCATGGGCGTGAAGCACGTTTTCGACACCACCTTCTCTGCCGACCTCACCATTCTGGAGGAGAGCAGCGAGTTCATCGAGCGCTTCACCCATTCCGAGACCAGCAAGCTGCCCATGTTCACCTCCTGCTGCCCCGGCTGGGTGCGCTTCCTCCGCACGGAATACCCCGAACTGGCGGGCAACCTCTCCACGGCGAAAAGCCCCCAGCAGATGTTCGGTGCCATCGCCAAGAGCTACTACGCCAAGCTTCTGGAAAAGGAACCCAAAGATATTTTCTGTGTCTCCGTCATGCCCTGTGTGGCGAAGAAATACGAGGCCGGCACGCCGGAGGCCAGCGACGTGACCGACCACGACGTGGACGTGGTCCTCACCACCCGTGAGCTGGACCGGATGCTCCAGGCCATGCAGATCAACGTGGCCGCCCTGCCCGAAGAGGACTTCGACAGCCCCCTGGGCCGCGGCTCCGGTGCCGGCGTCATCTTCGGCGTCACCGGCGGCGTCATGGAGGCTGCCCTGCGGACCGCCTACGCGAAGCTCACCGGGGAAAATCCCCCCGCTGATGCCTTCCGGGAGATCCGCGGCCAGAAGCCCTGGCGGGAGTCCACCTTCCACATCGGGGACATCACCCTGCGCCTGGCGGTCGTCTCCGGCCTGGCCGGGGCCAGACAGCTGATGGACGCCATTCGCGCCCGTCAGGTCTCCTATGACTTCGTGGAGGTCATGGCCTGTCCCGGCGGCTGCTCCGGCGGCGGCGGCCAGCCCATCCACGACGGGGAGGACTTCACCGCCGAGCGCGGCCGGAACCTCTACCAGCTGGATAAAAACAGCACCATCCGCTTCTCACACGAGAACCCCTCCATCCAGGTCCTCTACAACGAGTTCCTGGGCGAGCCGCTCTCCGAGCTGTCCCATCACCTTCTGCACACCGACCAGAAGACCTGGACGCTGTAACCTAACATCAGGATAAAAAACCAGCGCTGCTGGCCCAAGCATCACGGGCACAGCAGCGCTGATTTTTTCGGGGAAAGACGATGTAGTTTTCCATGGTCTATGAGACAGACGTTGCATGGGGCAGTATCGGGGCTTCCTGGCGGGTCAGGCGGCAGGGGAGGATGGGTGTTTGCTCCCAAACAAAAGAGGGGGACCGTCATTTCCTTTTGCAGAAAGCAGCGCAGAGGCTCCAGAAACGCTTGCGACGGGGGAGACAGCAGGATGAATCCGGGTGCGACCCGGCGAATTTCCTGCGCCAAGAGCGCCGCTTCCTGGTACGAAAAGGGAGGTGGCTCCCAGCGTCCGGGCCGCTTGAAAAAGAGAAGCTCAACGGGATGCCCAGCGTGTGTCCAACACCGGGCCTGCCGCCGCAGGGCGTGGGCTTGCAGATCGTAACAGGAGACGAGGAATACGGTTTCTTTCTTTGGTGTTGTCATGGTGTGATGTCCTTTACACTAAAAATCTGATTTTCATATTTTTAGTATAGAACAGAGCAAGGAAAATATCAATAGTCTGTTTACGGGAGGAGATAATACTTATAGTCTCTTTCTCGGAGGGATGGACCATGATCACACAGACCATTGGCCG
Organism: Clostridiales bacterium; assembly: GCA_004556345.1. Taxonomy (GTDB): domain Bacteria; phylum Bacillota; class Clostridia; order Oscillospirales; family Oscillospiraceae; genus Evtepia. The sequence goes on from SFHQ01000025.1 coordinate 17,500, forward strand.
CAAACTGCGGCAGTACCGGCAGAAGCAGGGCTACAGCCAGGAGGCGTTGGCCGACCGCGCGGGCCTGCATCCCACCTACATCGGCCAGGTGGAGCGGGGGGAGAAGAACATCACCGTAGAGACGCTGGGCAAAATTACCGCGGCCTTGGAGATTCCCATTACCGCCGTGTTTGAGGAACTGCCCCAGCCGGCAGCTCCCAGCGAAGAAAATTATCCCCTGAAAGCCTATCAGATCCTGGCCACCCTGCCGGAACGGGAGCAGGCCAAGCTCTATACGATCCTGGCGCAGATACGGACGCTCTTCTGAACGGCTGATCCGCACGAATTTCCCGGAATCATCCGACAGATTTTATAAAATGTCGAACAAGAGACGGAAAGAAGGAGCTTGAAAAGACGTTCTATCAATGGTACAATAAGCTTATCAAAGAGAAAGTACAAGAGTAGGAATTTCTTGATACTATATATGATAGGCGGTCTATCGGCAAAAATAATTCAGGCCTGTTTCTAAAATGTTACATAGGGACGAGTAAGAATGTACGGGAAGTCTGGAAACCGCAAGCGGTTTCAGGGCTTCCCATATTTTTTAGCGAAGCAGTATGGCAAATTCCGGGAAATCAATCAGACATGGGGGAATCGATATGCTCCAAACAAAGAAGCTGCTCGCACTGGCTGTGGTGCTGGCGGCGCTGATCTCAGTCGCTACCATTGCGTATGAGAATTATATTCAGGATGAGATCTACCAGGAAAGCGCCGACCACCTGCTGGAAACCTATGGTCAGGTGGCAAAAACATTCACGTTGTTTGCACAGCGCAACTGGAACGTGCTGGCCGACTGGGACAGTGAGCTGCAATCTATCGCGGAGGAGAAAGACGTTGCAGCCCTTTGGCAGGAGCTGGTCGAGCGAAAGAATTCCTGGCAATACAGTGACTTCTACATGTTCAACGAGGACTGTCAGTTCCTGACGGCCTCTGGCCGCCAGGGGACGCAAGACAACATCCGCAGTGCGTTTCTGAAAATGTATGAGAAGAAGGAACCATGTGTCTCTGCCTATATCGCCTCCAGCGACCAGCGAAAGATCGTGTTTGCCATTCCGCTCAGCGAGGCCTTCACGCTGGATGGCGTCACCTACACAGGCGTTGCGGTGAGCTACGATAACGAAGTCGTGGAACGGCTGTTGGGAGAAGTGATCTTCGATGGAGAAAGCGACTGCTATATCACGAGAGTGGATGGGAGTATCCTGCTTTCTTTGGAGCCTGAGACGGAATTTTCCGAGGGCATGGAGGACTTGTTTGGTTTCCTGGAGGCGAAGACAATGATGCCGCAGGAGGATCAGAGCAGAGTGCAGCAGGACATCGCAGAAACGAAGAGCGGGAGCGCCATGTGTATCTACCGGGGGTCGAAATACTATTTGGTGTATGAACCGGTGGGGATCAAGGACTGGTCGATCGTCGGCGCAGTCAACAGCGCGGTCGTGGATTCCGGCATGGAGAAGGTAAAACGGGTGACGATCCTGGTCCTGGTGATCCTCTTTTCCATGCTGCTGGTGACAACGATCACGATCCTCATCATCAGCATGAGAGCCAGGTTGGACAGAGAGCGGCAGGCGCGGCAGCAGGTGGAGGATAAAAAGAAGCTGGCCGAGCAGCTCTTTCAGGGCATGACCCGGATCGTGGACCGCTTTGCCGTGGGCGATCTCAGCAAGGACCGCTATGAATACCATGAGAACCAGTTCGATGGACCGATCTATCCTGAGACGGGGCGATACCAGGACCTGTTGGATGGGATCACCAAACACTATCGGCTTTTAGGCAACGCAGAAGACGTCCACGCAGGCCGCTTGCTGACGCCGGAGTATCTGCGCAGCGTCTTAAAGACAGAGCAGGACAGCATGAAGTTTGAGTACTGCGACCAGGACCAAAATATTTATAAGGTCATGCATGTGATCCCCATGGAATGGGACGCAGAGGGTGCGCTGACGAAGGTCATGATGATCGCGCAGGACATTGGAGAACGGGTGGCGCTGGAGACCATGGCCAACACAGACGGTTTGACGGGCCTGTTCAACGGGCGGCATTTTGGCACCGTTTTGCAGGAGAAGGAGAAGAAAAAGTTTCCCTTCGTGCTCTTCTACCTGGATCTGGACCGCTTCAAGCCCATCAACGACACCTACGGCCATGACATGGGGGACAAGCTGCTGAAAGAGGTGGCTGCCCGCTTGCAGCGGTGCATCCGGAGCAAGGACCATGCCTTCCGCATCGGCGGGGATGAGTTTGCGCTCCTGATCGGTGCGGACCTGGATGAGGCGCACTGTCAGCAGCTGAGAGACAGGATCCGGCAAGAGCTGTCACAGCCGTTTTATCTGGAGGGACAGGTGCTGCACGTGGGCGTCAGCTGCGGCTACGCCGCCTACCCAAGGGACAGCAGCCGGGCCACGGAGGTCCGCATCCTGGCAGACCAACGCATGTACGCCCAAAAAGAGGAACACCATGGAGGCGGTCCGGCCAGCGGCCCGGCCAAGCGCTAAGGGACCGAGATCGGGAAACGGATCAAACAAACACCATCTGCACCAGGAACATGTACAGCACGGTCCCGCCTGCGATGCTCAGGAGGATGTTGTGCTTGCACTTGTGCAGCACGCCCACGACCACGATGGCAATGGCCTCCGGCAGACCGTGCCAGCCGGTGAAAACGGCGTCTTTCAGACAGAACACGACCAGCAGGCCGATGACGGCGCTGGGTAGCACGGCCCCCAGATAGCGGACGAAGGCCGGCGGCTCTTTTCCCTCCGGGAAGAAGAGAAAGGGGAGAAAGCGCGTGGTCATCGTGCCCAGAACGACGGCGACGATGGTGAGGATCTGCTGGGGAATGGTCATGGGGTCTCCTCCTTCCGGGTGAGGGTGTGGTCAGACGGGGCTTTTTTCGCGGGGGTCAGGCGGCGCATAAAAAGAAAGCAGACCACGATGAGCGCCATGGCGGGCAGCAGGAAGTGGTCGCTGCCCAGCACCAGCAGGCAGAGCATCGTCACGGCAGCGCCGATGACGGCGGGGCGGTGGTCCTCGTTGACCTCCCACTGGCTGACGAACATGACCACGAACAGGGCAGTCATGACGAACTCAATGCCCTTGGTGTTGAAGTGGATGATGTAGCCCAGCAAGGCCCCCGCCGTGGCGCCGGCCACCCAATAGGCCTGGTTGAGAACGGTCACGAAGAACATGAACCAGCCGGGGTCCACCCCCTCCGGTGTATCCACCGTGCAGTGGATGGAAAACGTCTCGTCGCACAGGCCGAAGATGAGGTAGGGCTTTTTCCAGCCCAGGTTTTTGAATTTGTCCAGCAGCGACAGCCCATAAAACAGATGCCGGGCGTTGACCATGATGGTCAGCAGAAAGGCATGGACAGGCTGAAAGGTCGGCAGGAGCAGCAGATTGGCTGTGACGAACTCCATGGACCCGGCAAAAATGAACAGGCTCATCAACAGGGGATAGACAAAGGAAAACCCTTGGCTTCGCATAAAAAAGCCATAGGACATCCCCAAAAACAGAAAGCCCACGCAGATGGGTAAGGTATAGGGCAGCGCGGCGCGAAATGCCTTGGTTTTCACGGACATTCCTCCCAGTCAAAAAATTCGTGTTTTCTTATCTTAGCGCCGCCTGTTCCACTTTGTCAATCCCTAGAGAAAAGATAGGCAAATTGGAGAAATTTCCTGGGATAACTTTTGCAGAAAACGGACATTCTAACCACGAAGGCCAACGGGAGGCTTTGCTTTCTGTGGGGCCGTTCAATCCAACGGACTGCAAACCTGCGGTCCTGGGAGGTTTCCGTAATGAAGCTGATCGACAGGATCGCCCTGGTCCTGGTCATCCTTGGTGGCCTGAACTGGGGCTGCGTGGGCATCTTCGGCCTGGACCTGGTGGCCGCCCTGTTCGGCGGGTCGGCCAGTGTGCTCAGCCGAGTGGTGTATGTCCTCATCTGCCTGGCTGCGCTGTGGAGTATCACTCTCTTTTTCCGGGAGGACCCTGTGGAGCGCAGAGCCAAGGGGAACGCATGAGATCAGAAAAGCGCGTACCGCAAATTCGGCGGCACGCGCTTTTCTTCTCGTCTGTTTCCGATCAGAACGAAGGAATTTCTTAATACTTGCCCAGGGAACCGGCGTCGTCGCCGCTGGCGGACTTGCCCAGGTAGAAGTCGTTGCCGGGCAGGATGGCGTTGAGGACGATGCCCGCGATGGCGGCGATGGCCAGGGAGGTCAGGGTGATGGAGGCCGCGCCGATCTGGAAGGTCAGGCCGTCCGTGAAGCCCAGGCCGCAGACCAGGATGACCGCAGCGATGATGAGGTTGCGGCTGTTGGTGAAGTCCACGTGGTTCTCCACCACGTTCCGCACGCCGATGGCGGAGATCATACCGTAGAGGATGAAGCTCACGCCGCCGATGATGGCGGAGGGGATGGTGTTGACCAGATGGGCAAAGGCGGGGGAGAAGGACAGGATGATGGCGTAAATGGCCGCCAGCCGGACCACGCGGGGGTCGTGGACGCGGGAGAGGACCAGCACGCCGGTGTTCTCGCCGTAGGTGGTGTTGGCGGGGCCGCCGAACAGACCGGCCAGGGCCGTGGCGACGCCGTCGCCGATCAGGGTGCGGTGCAGGCCGGGATCCTCGATGAAGTTTTCCCCCACGGTAGCGGAGATGGCGGACACGTCGCCGATGTGCTCCATCATGGAGGCGACGGCGATGGGGGCCATGACCAGGATGGCGGTCAGGTCAAACTTGGCGACACTGCCGGAGAAGTTGTTCAGGAAGGGCTGGAGGCCCAGCACGGCGTTCTCGCCGGTGAGCAGGGAGCTGCCGGCAAAGCCGGAGAAATCGACCATCCCGGCGCACAGGGCGACCACATAGCCGCCGACCACGCCCAGCAAGATGGGGATGATCTTGATCATGCCGCGGCCCCAGATGTTGGCCACGATGATGATGGCCATGGAAACCAGCGCCAGCCACCAGCAGCTGGAGGCGTTGGACACGGCGGAGGGGGCCAGGTTCAGGCCGATGAGAATAATGATGGGGCCGGTGACCACGGGGGGCAGGAAGTGCATCACGCGGTGCACGCCCACGGCCTTGATGATGGCGGCGAGGACCACATACAGCAGGCCGGCGATGACGATGCCGCCGCAGGCATACTGCAATTTCTCAGAAGGCTCCATCGTGGCATACATGCCGGAGCTTAATTCTGCCATGGCCGAGAAGCCGCCGAGAAAGGCGAAGGACGAGCCTAAGAAGGCGGGGACCTTCAGCTTCGTACAGAAGTGGAAGAACAGGGTGCCGAACCCGGCGAAGAAGAGGGTGGTCTGTGTGTTCAGGGGCAGGCCGTAGCTCTGCACCAGGATGGGGACCAGCACCGTGGCGCCAAACATGGCGAACATGTGCTGCAAGCCCAGGATGAGCATTTTGGGCTTTCCCAGGACCCTGGCGTCCTTGATGGGCGCCGAGCCGATGGTGGATGTTTTTGCGTTCATGGTTTTCTCCTCTCTTTTGGATGCGCTTGGTTTTCCGGCGTCTCTCTCGTCACCGGGAAAACCGCAAAAAAAATACCGGCAGAACAGCCGATAGCGAAGGAAACAAAGGACCCATGCCAAAGCGTTTCTCTATCCCCAGCATGTCGATCCCTCCTTTCCGCATTGTTCCCTATTCTACCGTAGCTTGCCCTAGAATGCAAGCCTTTTTTCCTGGGTTCGGCAAAAAAGGACCGGGACAGCACATCCCGGTCCTTTTGGTCCATTCGTCAGATCTTTTTCTGCATCATGGCCTGCTCTTTTCGCAGCTGGGTCAGCAGGGCGGGGGCCGTCCACTTTTTGTTGTGGGCGGTCAGCACGGCTTTGAGACAGCCGGGTCCTGCGCCCGCCTGCCGCAGGACGGGGAGCAGCTCGTCGAGCTGGTTTCCCAGGCCGCAGAGGACGATCATCTTGTCTCCCAGAGGACCACCCGCATAGGGTGTGCCCTTGGCCTTGCGGGGGGTCAGACCGGCCAGCTCTTCCAGCTTCCGGCCATAGTCCTCCCGCGGCACGCGCACGACCTCCAGGCCCAGCGGCTCCACGGCGGAGATGATGGCTGGGGCAGAGAACAGGTCCTCAAAGCCGAACAGCAGTAATTTTCCCTTCATACAAAAGCCCTCCGTCAGCGCCCGGCGGCAACTAGGTTTTGGGTCACGCTCAGCAGCGCCTGCGCCAGTTGGTCCACCTCTTCCTTCGTGTTGCTGGGGCCGAAGGACACCCGCAGCATCCCGTCCCGCACGGGCTTGGAGAGGTTCATGGCGGCGTACACATGGCTGGCCTTGCCCCGGTGACAGGCCGACCCGGCGGAGAGGCAGAAGCCCTGGTCGCTGAGATACCGCACCACCACCTGGCTGGGGTACCCCGGCAGGGAGATGGCGCAGATGTGGGGCGCATCCCCGGCGGACACCACCACCAGCCCCGGCACGAGGGCCTGGAACTGCGCCAGCGCATAGGCCTTCAAGTCGTTGAGATAGGCAATGTGCTCGTCCAGTGCGTCCTTGCCCAGCTTGGCGGCGGCAGCCAGGGCCGCGATCTGGGGGGTGGCTTCCGTGCCGGAGCGCAGGCCCTTTTCCTGCCCGCCGCCCCGCAGGAGGGGGATGGCCCGCAGGCCGCTTCGGATAAACAAGGCCCCGGAGCCTTTCATCGCCCCGATCTTATGCCCGCTGATGGTCACAAGGTCGGCCCCCAAGCCTTTGGGCGTAAAGGGAAGTTTCAAAAACCCCTGCACGGCGTCGGTGTGCAGCAGGGCGTTGGACTTGTGCCGCTTGAGTACCTGCGCGGCCTCGGCCACGGGCTGGATGGCCCCCGTCTCGTTGTTCACCAGCAGCATGGACACCAGCACCGTGTCCGGCCGCAGGGCCTCTTCCAGGGCTTCGATGCGGATATGCCCCGTGGCGTCCGGGTGCAGATAGGTCACCTCATACCCCTGCATCTCCAGCGCCTTGCACGGCTCCAGCACGGCGGAGTGCTCCACGGCGGTGGTGATGATGTGCTTCCCCTTGTGCCGCCCCAGATGGACCGCCAGCTGCACCGCCCAGTTGTCCCCCTCGGTCCCGCAGGAGGTAAAATACAGCTCCTCCGGCCGGCAGCCCAGCGCCTGCGCCACCGTCGCCCGGTGCTCCGCCACCGCCTTGGCCGCCTGGGTCCCCAGGGCATACAGGGAGGAGGGGTTGCCATACGCCACCGTCATGGCCTCCACCGCCGCCTGCGCCGCCTCAGGCAGGACCCGTGTGGTGGCCGCGTGGTCAAAATAGATCATATCCATAAACGCCCTCTTTTCACACAAAAATCGTGTTTTATTGTAATGACTCAGGGGGGAAAAGTCAAGGGAGGGGGCAAAAGAGGAATAGAAAGAACGCAGGTGCGTACAATCACATGTACACACCTGCTAAGAGTTTAGAACATATTATTGAAGAACACCTGTGCAGCGGGTGAGCTTTAAGTATTCTCCATCATTTACAGTGACGTAGGAAGTATTGTTAAAATTATCATTGGAGATAATAGAAGAGCTTTCGCCGCTTGCATCAGAATAGCG
>SFHQ01000026.1 GCA_004556345.1 Clostridiales bacterium
CGTTCTTCCTGCGTGGTGTCCCGTCCCTGCTTCATGTAGCTTCCTCCTCCTGAACTCTTTCTGGAGTTAAAGTCTCCATGTGCATTATACACCTTTATCCAATTGTGGAGCTGTTTTTTACTCCGCAACCCATATTTTTTGCTGAGCTCTGCCTGACTTCCTTTTCCGGACAGGTACTCCTGTACCGCTTGCAGCTTTAATTCCGGACTGTATGTATGATTTTTCCTGTTTGGCAAAAAGGCTTCGAGTCCTTCTGCTTCATACTGCATGACCCAACCTTGAAGCGTTTCCCGACCCACGCCGACCTCTGCTGCCGCTGTGCTTATGCTTACCTTTCCTGCCAGATATCTCTTGACGATCTTTACCTTCTTTTCTATTCCCAGTTTTTGCTTTTGCGGCATAATAATGCTCCCCCTTGATTTTCAGTGAATTTGTTTTTTCACTGTTTCATCAAGGGGGAGCATATCAGAGGTTTTGTTCCCAGGGCAGTGCTTTTATCATAAATAGAGTGAAAGAAACGATAGAGAATCAGAACAGCCCGCTGATCTTCCCGTGCTCGTCCACGTCGATCTTTTCGGCGGCGGGGACCTTGGGCAGGCCGGGCATGGTGAGGATATCGCCGGTGAGGGCGACGAGGAAGCCGGCGCCGGCGGAGACCTTAATATTCCGCACGGTGACGGTGAAGTTCTCCGGGGCACCCAGGAGCTTGGGGTCATCGGAGAAGGAATACTGGGTCTTGGCCATGCAGATGGGGTACTGGCCAAAGCCCTGCTCGGTGAGCTGCTTGGCCTGCTTCTTGGCGTTGGGGGTGAGGACCACGTCCTTGCCGCGGTAGACCTTGGTGACGATGGCCCGCAGCTTGTCCTCGATGGAGGTGTCCAGCTCGTAAGCCTGGTGGAAGTCGTTGGGCTGCTCGCACAGGCGCACCACTTCCTCGGCCAGGGCCTTGCCGCCCTCGCCGCCTTTGCCCCAGACCTCGGACAGGGCCACGTTCACGCCCAGGGCCTTGCACTTCTCCTCGATGAGGGCCAGCTCTGCCTCGGTATCCAGGGGGAAGCGGTTGATGGCGACCACGCAGGGCAGGCCGAAGACGGTGGTGATGTTCTCCACGTGGCGCAGCAGGTTGGGCAGGCCGCGCTCCAGGGCTTCCAGGTTCTCCGTGCCCAGGTCGGCCTTGGCCACGCCGCCGTGGTGCTTCAGGGCGCGGACGGTGGCCACGACGACCACAGCGCTGGGCTTAAGACCGGCCATGCGGCACTTGATGTCCAGGAACTTCTCTGCGCCCAGGTCTGCGCCGAAGCCCGCCTCGGTCACAACATAGTCGCCCAGCTTGAGGGCGATGCGGGTGGCCATGATGGAGTTGCAGCCGTGGGCGATGTTGGCGAAGGGACCGCCGTGGATAAAGGCAGGGGTACCCTCCAGGGTCTGGACCAGGTTGGGTTTGAGGGCATCCTTCAGCAGGGCGGTCATGGCCCCGGCTGCCTTCAGATCGCCAGCGGTCACGGGCTTGTCGTCGTAGGTATAGGCCACGACCATGCGGCTGAGACGTTCCTTCAAGTCGGTGATGGAGGAAGCCAGACACAGCACTGCCATGACCTCGGAGGCCACGGTGATGTCAAAGCCGTCCTCACGGGGCACGCCCTGCATCCGGCCGCCCAGGCCGTCCACGATGTTCCGCAGCTGGCGGTCGTTCATGTCCACACAGCGCTTCCAGGTGATCTTCTTCACGTCGATCCCCAGGGCGTTGCCCTGCTGAATGTGGTTGTCCAGCATCGCAGCCAGCAGGTTGTTGGCCGCGCCGATGGCGTGGAAGTCGCCGGTGAAGTGGAGGTTGATGTCCTCCATGGGCACGACCTGGGCGTAGCCGCCGCCGGCCGCGCCGCCCTTGAGGCCGAACACGGGGCCGAGAGACGGCTCCCGCAGGGCCACGACGGATCGTTTGCCGATCTTCCGCAGCCCGTCGGCCAGGCCCACGGTGGTCGTGGTTTTTCCCTCTCCGGCCGGGGTGGGTGTGATGGCAGTGACCAGAATGAGCTTGCCGTCTGGACCAGTGTGTTCTTTCAGGAGGTTATAGTCTACTTTTGCTTTGTAGTTGCCGTACTGCTCCAGATACTTCTCCTCGACGTTTGCAACCTTTGCAATGTCGCGGATGTGCTGCATGGTGCTGCTCTGGGCGATCTCAATGTCGGTCTTCAAAGATACCCGCTCCTTTCCTGTGCGTAGAGATTCGATCTGCTTCTAGTTGCTTCAAAAAGATATGTCCGGCCCGCCTCTCGGCGGGCCGGGGCATTCACAAAAGGAAATTACTGACCGCCGCCGCTGGTGGTGCGCAGGGTCACGTCGTGGTAGCCGCCCTCGACGATGCTGGTCGCAGAGACCAGGGTCAGGCGGGCGTTCTGCTGGAGGTCCGGGATGGTGATCACGCCGCAGTTGCACATGGTGGACTTGACCTTATACAGGCTCTTCTCCACGTTGTCGTGCAGGGCACCGGCGTAGACGACGTAGGAATCCACGCCCTCCTCAAAGGCCAGGTCGCTCTTGCCGCCCAGGTCGTAGCGCTGCCAGTTCCGGGCGCGGTTGGAGCCTTCGCCCCAATACTCCTTGACGTAAGCGCCGTTGATCATCAGCTTGTTCGTGGGGCTCTCGTCAAAGCGGGCGAAGTAACGGCCCAGCATCAGGAAGTCCGCGCCCATGGCCAGGGCCAGGGTCATGTGGAAGTCAAACACGATGCCGCCGTCAGAGCAGATGGGCACATAGACGCCCGTCTCCTTATAGTATTCGTCACGGGCCGCAGCGACCTCGATCAGGGCCGTGGCCTGGCCGCGGCCGATGCCCTTGGTCTCGCGGGTGATGCAGATGGAGCCGCCGCCGATGCCGACCTTCACGAAGTCCGCCCCGGCGCGGGCCAGGTAACGGAAGCCCTCTCGATCCACCACGTTGCCGGCGCCGACTTTCACGGTGTCACCGTACTTTTCACGGATGAAGTCGATGGTCTTCTTCTGCCAGACGGAGTAGCCCTCGGAGGAGTCGATGCAGAGGATGTCTGCCCCGGCCTCGACCAGCGCGGGGATGCGCTGCTCGTAGTCCTTGGAGTTGATACCGGCACCCACCAGATAGCGCTTGTCGGCGTCCTGGAGGGCCAGAGGATGCTCCTTGTGCTCAGCGTAGTCCTTGCGGAAGACGAAGTACATCAGGTGGTCGTCCTCGTCCACCACGGGCAGGGCGTTGAGCTTGTTGTCCCAGATGATGTCGTTGGCCTCTTTCAGGGTGGTGGCAGCAGGGGCCGTGATGAGCTTCTCGCGGGGCGTCATGAACTCGCGCACAGGCACATCGGTGCTCATGCGGGTCACGCGGTAGTCGCGGCTGGTGACCAGGCCCAGGAGCTTGCCGTTGGGGGTGGCGTCCTCGGTGATGGCGACGGTGGAGAAGCCGTTCTTCTCCTTCAGGGCCAGCACGTCGCCCAGCGTTGCGTCCGGAGTCAGGTTCGAGGCACTGATGACGAAGCCGGCCTTGCTGCTCTTCACCCGGCGGACCATGGCGGCCTCATCCTCAATGGACTGAGAGCCGTAGATGAAGGACAGGCCGCCCTCCTTGGCCAGGGCCACGGCCAGGGTGTCGTTGGAGACAGCCTGCATGATGGCGGAGACCATGGGGATGTTCAGGCTGATGGGGCACTCCTCCTCCCCCTTGCGGTACTTCACCAGGGGGGTCTTCAGGGAGACATTGTCGGGTACACACTCCTCAGAGGTGAACCCAGGCACCAGCAGGTACTCGCTGAAGGTATGGGAGGGTTCGGAATAGTAAAAAGCCATGTCAGGCTCCTCCTTTCATTCTTCTCGAAATATCACTTAAAATACTCCACCGCAGAACGGAAGAGCTTCATATCATATTCACCGGGCACGTTACGGTACAGGCCGGCCCCGGTCCGCTCGCTGTGGCCCATCTTGCCGAACACGCGGCCATCGGGAGAGGTGATGCCCTCCACGGCCCAGACGGAGTTGTTGGGGTTAAAGTGAATGTCGGCGGTGGGGTTGCCGTTCAGGTCCACGTACTGGGTGGCGATCTGGCCGTTCTCGGCCAGCTGCTTCACAAGCTCCTCAGAGGCCAGGAAGCGGCCCTCGCCGTGGGAGATGGGCACGGTGTAGACCTCGCCGGGCTTGGTGTTCATCAGCCAGGGGGAGAGGTTGGAGGCCACGCGGGTGCGCACCAGGCGGGACTGGTGGCGGCCGATGGTGTTGTAGGTCAGGGTCGGGCAATTCTCATCGGTGTCGATGATCTCGCCATAAGGCACCAGACCCAGCTTGATGAGCGCCTGGAAGCCGTTGCAGATGCCCAGCATCAGGCCGTCCCGATTCTTCAGCAGGTCATGGACCTGGTCTTTGATCTTCGCCGCCCGGAAGAAGGAGGTGATGAGCTTGGCAGAGCCGTCCGGCTCGTCGCCGCCGGAGAAGCCGCCGGGCAGGAAGACGATCTGAGCCTGGCCCAGGGCCTTGGCGACCGCGTCCATGGACTCGGCGATGCCGGTGGCGGTCAGGTTCTTGATGACCAGGATCTCCGGCTCGGCCCCGGCGTTGCGCATGGCCTTGGCCGCGTCATACTCGCAGTTCGTGCCTGGGAAGACGGGGATGAGGACCTTGGGCTTGGCAGACTTGATGAGCGGCTTCTTCCAGCTGTCGCTCTCGTGGGACAGGGTGGGGATGTTCTCCTGCTTCTGGTCGATGTTGCAGGCGTAGATCGGCTCCAGCTTGTTCTCGTATGCAGCCAGCAGCTCCTCCCCGGTGACGGTGTTGCCCTGCCAGGTGAGGCCCGCTTCGGCCGTGGTAGTGCCCAGGGGCAGGCCGATCTGCTGCGGCTCGGTCAGCTCCAGGACGAAGGAGCCGTAGGCATAGGAGAACAGCTCGTCCATGGTGCAGCCGTCATCGAAACGGAAGCCCAAGCCGTTGCCCAGGGTCATTTTCAGCACGGCCTCGGCCACGCCGCCGTAGGTGGGCGTGTAGGCGGCCAGGACCTTGCCCTTCTTCATGAGCTTGTTCACGGTCTGGTAGACCTGCTTGAGGGAAGCCGCCACGGGCAGGCCGTCGGGACCATATTCGGGGCACAGCCAGACCACAGGATGGTCTGCCCCCTTGAACTCAGGAGAGACGATATTCTTGATCTTATCCGTGGTGACGGCAAAAGACACCAGGGTGGGCGGCACGTCCAGATCATTGAAGGAGCCGCTCATGGAGTCCTTACCGCCGATGGCGGCGATCTCCAGCTCTTTCTGGGCGCGGAAGGCACCCAGCAGGGCGGCCAGGGGCTTGCCCCAGCGGGCGGGGTCCTTGCCCAGCTTCTCGAAGTATTCCTGGAAGCTGAGATAGGTCTCTTTGAGTCCTGCGCCGGTGGCGACCAGCTTGGAGACGGACTCCACCACGGCCAGGTACGCGCCGTGATAGGGGCTCTTCTCGGTGATATAGGGGTTGTAGCCCCAGGCCATCAGGGAGCAGGTGTCGGTGTCCTGCTTCTCCACGGAGATCTTCGTGACCATGGCCTGGGTGGGGGTGAGCTGGTTCTTGCCGCCGAAGGGCATGAGCACGGCCCCGCTGCCGATGGTGGAGTCGAAGCGCTCCGACAGGCCGCGCTTTGAGCAGACGTTCAGGTCGGCAGCCAGGTCCAGATAGCCCTTCTTGAAATCCCGTACCTGGTCTTTCAGGATGGATTCGGGCTGTTCGGTGATGGCGGTGATGTGCTTCTCCACGCCGTTGGTGTCCAGGAAGGAACGGGCAATATCTACAATGGTGTTGCCGTTCCAGGTCATGGTCAGGCGACCCTTGCCGGTGACGGTAGCCACCACGGTGGACTCCAGGTTCTCCTGGGCGGCCAGCTCCATGAAGCGGGGGGCGTCCTGGGCCTCGACGACCACAGCCATCCGCTCCTGGGACTCACTGATGGCCAGCTCGGTGCCGTCCAGGCCCTCGTACTTCTTGGGCACCTTGTTCAGGTCGATGTCCAGGCCCTCGGCCAGCTCGCCGATGGCGACGGACACACCGCCGGCGCCGAAGTCGTTGCAGCGCTTGATGAGGCGGGAGGCCTCGGCGTTGCGGAACAGGCGCTGGAGCTTGCGCTCCTCCGGGGCGTTGCCTTTCTGGACTTCAGCCCCGCAGGTCTCCAGAGACTCGGTGGTGTGGGACTTGGAGGAACCGGTGGCGCCGCCGCAGCCGTCGCGCCCGGTCCGGCCGCCCAGCAGGATCACGAGGTCGCCAGGCTGGGGACGCTCGCGGCGGACGTTGGCGGCAGGGGCCGCGGCAATGACCGCGCCGATCTCCATGCGCTTGGCCGCATAGCCGGGGTGATAGAGCTCATCCACCTGGCCGGTGGCCAGGCCGATCTGGTTGCCGTAGGAGCTGTAGCCTGCGGCGGCCTTGGTGACGATGGTGCGCTGGGGCAGCTTGCCGGCCATGGTCTCCTCAATGGGCTTGAGGGGGTCGGCAGCACCGGTCACGCGCATGGCGGCGTAGACATAGGACCGACCGGACAGGGGGTCCCGGATGGCCCCGCCCACGCAGGTGGCCGCGCCGCCGAAGGGCTCGATCTCGGTGGGGTGGTTGTGGGTCTCGTTCTTGAACAGCAGGAGCCAGTCTTCCTTACCGTTGTCCGTATCGACCTTGATCTTCACGGTGCAGGCGTTGATCTCTTCGGACTCATCCAGTTTGCCCAGCTTGCCCTGCTTTTTCAGGAGCTTGGCGACAATGGTGCCGATGTCCATGAGGTTGATGGGCTTGGTGCGGTTGAGCTTCTTTCTCGTGGCCAGATAGTCCTCATAGGTCTGCTGGAGGATGGGGCTGGCAAACTCCACGCCGTCGATGGTGGTGTGGAAGGTGGTGTGGCGGCAGTGGTCGGACCAATAGGTGTCGATGACCCGCAACTCGGTCATGGTGGGGTCGCGGTCCTCGGACTGGAAGTAGTCGCGGCAGAAGCGCAGGTCGTCCACGTCCATGGCCAGGCCGTAATCGGCCACCATCTTCTCCAACCCGGCCTCATCCAAGGCCCGGAAGCCGGTCAGGGTGGCGACGGTCTCCGGGATGTCGTAGGTCATGGCCAGGGTGGCGAAGGGTTCCAGGGAAGCCTCCCGTGCCTCGACGGGGTTGATGAGGTACTTTTTGATCGCCCCCACTTCCTCGGCGGTGAGCTTGCCGTTTAACTGATACACTCTGGCAGAGCGGACCAGAGGCCGCTCACCCTGGGAGAGGATCTGGATGCACTGGGCGGCGGAGTCCGCCCGCTGGTCGAACTGACCGGGGAGGTACTCCACGGCAAAGAGGATGCCGCCCTCCGGCAGCGTGTCGGTGGTCACGTCCAGCTGAGGCTCGGACAGGATGGTTTTCACGCTGTAATCAAACAGCTCCGGCGTGATGTTCTCCACGTCGTAGCGGTTGAGCAGCCGCAGGCTCTCCAGAGAGGAGATGCCCAGCAGGGTGCGGATGTCCCCCGCCAGGGCGTCTGCCTCGGCGGTCAGGCCGGGGCGCTTTTCAACATATACCCGATATACCATTATTTTACCTCTTCCTCTGCACGCAGGGCTTTGGCGCCAATGTCCTTACGGCAGTATGCGTTTTCAAACTTGACTTTTGCGCCCTCACGATAGGCCTTTTCAATGGCCTCTTTCAGGGTGTTGCCGATGGCAGAGACGCCCAGGACACGGCCGCCGGAGGTCTTCAAAACCCCGTCGTCCAGCTTGGCCCCGGCCACATAGACTTCCGCGTCCAGGTCGGCGGGGATGGTGATGGGATAGCCCGTTTCATACTTCTTGGGGTAGCCCTGGGAGGCCAGGACCAGGCAGCAGGCGGACTTGTCGCTGAACTTGACCTCGGTCTTGTCCAGCTCGCCTTTGGCGGTGGCCTCCATGATGGTCAGCAGGTCGCTCTCCAGCAGGGGCAGGACCACCTGGGTCTCCGGGTCGCCGAAGCGGCAGTTGTACTCAATGACCTTGGGACCGTTTTCCGTCAGCATCAGGCCGAAGTAGAGGCAGCCCTTGAAGGTCCGGCCCTCGGCATTCATGGCGTGCATGGTGGGCAGGAAGATCGTCTCCATGCAGGTCTTGGCGATCTCGTCGGTGTAATAGGGGTTGGGGGCGATGGTGCCCATTCCGCCGGTGTTGGGGCCGGTGTCGCCGTCGCCGATGCGCTTGTGGTCCATGGAGGAGACCATGGGGATGACCACGTTGCCGTCGGTAAAGGACAGAACGGAGACTTCGGGACCGGTCAAAAATTCCTCAATGACGATGTGGCTGCCGCTCTCACCGAAGATCTTGTCCTCCATGCAGGCGCGGACGGCCTCCTCGGCCTCCTCGCGGGTCATGGCAACGGTGACGCCCTTGCCCAGGGCCAGGCCGTCGGCCTTGACCACGGTGGGGATGGGGGCGGTCTTGAGATAAGCCAGCGCCTGGTCCATGTCGTCAAAGACGGCGTACTCGGCGGTGGGAATGTTGTATTTCTTCATGAGGTCCTTGGAGAAGACCTTGCTGCCCTCCAGAATGGCGGCAGCCTTGTTGGGGCCGAAGCAGGGAATGCCGATGGCTTCCAGCCGGTCCACCGCGCCCAGGACCAGGGGATCGTCGGGGGCAACAACCGCGAAATCAATGGCGTTGTCCTTGGCGAAGGCGGTGATGGCGTCCAGATCTTTCGCCCCGATGCCGGTGCAGATGGCGTCGGCGGCGATGCCGCCGTTGCCGGGGGCGGCGTAGATCTCAGAAACGCGGGGGCTCTTTTTCAGGCTCTTGATGATGGCGTGCTCCCGTCCGCCGCCGCCTACTACGAGAATCTTCATGGAAACTGACCTCCTTGCTTAGTGGTGGAACAGGCGCATGCCGGTAAAGGCCATGACCATGTGGTAGCGGTTTGCCGTCTCGATGACGTTGTCGTCCCGGATGGACCCGCCCGGCTCCACGATGTAGGAAACGCCGGACTTTCTGGCCCGCTCGACATTATCGCCGAAGGGGAAGAAGGCGTCGCTGCCCACGGTCACGCCGGTCTGGGTGGCGATCCAAGCCTTTTTTTCCTCTGCGGTCAGCGGCTCCGGGCGGACCTTAAAGGTGTTCTGCCACACGCCGTCCCGCAGCACGTCCTCATACTCGTCGGAGAGGTACACGTCGATGGCGTTGTCCCGGTCGGGGCGGCGGATGTGATCCAGGAATTGCAGGCCCAAGGTCTTGGGATGCTGGCGGAGATACCAGTTGTCGGCCTTGTTGCCCGCCAGACGGGTGCAGTGGATGCGGCTCTGCTGGCCCGCGCCCACGCCGATGGCCTGGCCGTCCTTCACATAGCACACGGAGTTGGACTGGGTGTACTTGAGGGTAATGAGGGCCACGATCATGTCCCGCTTGGCTGCGTCGGGCAGGTCCTTGTTTTCCGTGACCAGGTTGGCCAGCAGGGACTCGTCGATCTTGAAGTTGTTTCTCCCCTGCTCGAAGGTGATGCCGAACACGTCCTTGTGCTCCTGCACGGCGGGGACGTAATTGGGGTCGATCTTGACGATGTTATAGTTCCCCTTCTTCTTGGCCTTGAGGATCTCCAGGGCCTCAGGGGTGTAGTCCGGGGCGATGACGCCGTCGGAGACCTCCGGCTTGAGGTAAGCGGCGGTGGCGGCGTCGCAGGTGTCGCTCAGGGCCGCCCAGTCGCCGTAGGAGCAGAGGCGGTCCGCACCTCTGGCGCGGATGTATGCGCAGGCCAGGGGGGTAAGCTCCGCGTCTGGATTCACAAAGTAAATGGCCTTATCCGTCTCGCTCAGGGGCAGGCCCACGGCGGCCCCGGCGGGAGAGACGTGCTTGAAGGACGCGGCGGCGGGCAGGCCGGTGGCCTCCTTCAGCTCCTTCACCAGCTGCCAGGAGTTCAGGGCGTCCATAAAATTGATGTAGCCCGGCTTGCCGTTGAGCACTTCTAAGGGCAGATCCCGGCCGTCGCTCACAGTGATGCTGGCGGGCTTCTGGTTGGGATTGCAGCCGTATTTCAGTTCTAATTTTTTCATCGTTCGCTCCCCCGGTTTTACGTATTCTTATTGTACAGTTTCTCCTGGTACGCACCCGTGGCCAGATCGGTAAAGCGAACGTAGAGAGAAATCTTGTTGGCTTCGTTGAGGTTGTTCCAGATCATCTCGGCAAACGCATCCAGCGTGCCGGTGATGGCCACCCGCTCCGGCTCTCCCTGGAAGGTGGGGATGGGGTTGCCGTCCTGGACATAGGTGTGAAGGAAATGTCCCACGCCGTTCACACCGGGATACTCGTAGGTATACCGGGCGCAGGCGGAGCCTTCCGCGTCGGCGCTTTTCAGGATGGACATCTTATAGCTGCCATCGGCGGAGAGCAGACCGGAGATGCGGGGGGTCCAGTTGGGGCCGTCCGGCTCAAACGCGCGGGTACGCAGGCCCTGCTCGAAGGACTCGCCCAGTTCCAGATGATCCCGGATGGTGTCGGTCTGGTCGCCGTTGGTGACGATCAGGGCGCGGCCCAGCTGACGCACGGGATGGTAGATGATGAGGCTGGGGTCAGCCAGCTTCGCCGGATCAAAGGCCTCGGTGCGGATGCCGTCAGGCTCCTGGACAAACACCCGGTTGCGGCTGTTCTCGCTGCGGCCCATGATGAAGTAGGCGGCGACAGACTGCTTGCCGTCGGCGGTCTTCCCCAGCACGATGCCCCGGCCGGGGTAGGTGTTCCCGGCCAGCAGGGCGGCCAGGTCGTGGTTTTCATAGACGTTCATTCTGCTTTCTCCCTCCCGATCTCTTCGGAAATCATCTGCGCGGCCTGGGGCAGGAGCTTCCACTCGGCCTGCTCCATCACCCGGCGCTGCAAGACCTCCGGCGTGTCGCCGGGCAACACGTCCACGGCCTTTTGCAGGAGGATCTCTCCCCCGTCCGGCACTTCGTTGACAAAATGGACGGTCGCGCCCGTCACCTTCACCCCGTAGGCCAGCGCGGCCTCATGGACCTTCAGCCCATAGAACCCCTTCCCGCAGAAGGACGGGATGAGGGAGGGGTGGATGTTCAAAATGCGCCGGGGCCACTGACTGGTGAAGTTCTCGGTGAGAATGCTCATAAACCCGGCCATGACGATCAGCTCTGCCCCGTGCTCAGCCAGTGCCTGGGAGATGGCGGTCTCAAACGCCGCCTGGCTCCCCAGGGCCTTCCGGCTGCACACCACGGCGGGCACCCCCGCGTTGGCTGCGCGGGTGAGGGCATAGGCCTTGTCGTTGCTGGCAATGACCAGCACGATCTCCCCGGCGGTGAGGGCGCCGCTCTGCTGGGCGTCCAGCAGAGCCTGCAAGTTGGTGCCGCCGCCGGAGACTAAGACGGCGATCTTGGTCTTTACCATAGGATAACACCCTCATCGCCCGCGACGATCTCGCCCAGACGGACAGGCTGCTCCCCGGCGGCTTTCAGGGCCTCCAGGGCCTTGTCGGCCTCGTCCTGGGAGACCACGACGGTCATGCCGATGCCCATGTTGAAGGTATTGAACATCTCCCGGCGGGGCACGTTGCCCTTCTCCTGGATGAGGTCAAAGATGGGCAGCACAGGCACGTCGCTCTCCTTGATCTTGGCGGTCATGCCCTTGGGCAGGCTGCGGGGGATGTTTTCATAGAAGCCGCCGCCGGTGATGTGGGAGACGGACTTGATTGTGACCTGCTCCATGAGGGCCAGGATGCTCTTGACATAGATGCGGGTGGGGGCCAGCAGCGTCTCACCCAGGGACTTGCCGCCCAGGGCCTCCACGGGGGCCTTCAGATCCGTGTGCTCCACGTCCAGGACCTTGCGGACCAGGGAGAAGCCGTTGGAGTGCACCCCGGAGGAAGGCAGGCCGAGGATCACGTCGCCGGGCTGGATCTTGGTCTTGTCAAAGACCTTGTCCTTATCCACCACGCCCACGGAGAAGCCGGCCAGGTCATACTCGTCGATGGGATAGAAGCCGGGCATCTCGGCGGTCTCGCCGCCGATGAGGGCAGCGCCGGCCTGGACACAGCCCTCGGCCACACCGGAGACGATGCCCGCGATCTTCTCCGGGACGTTCTTGCCGCAGGCGATGTAGTCCAGGAAGAACAGGGGCTTGGCACCCACGCAGATGATGTCGTTGACGCACATGGCCACGCAGTCGATGCCCACGGTGTCGTGCTTGTCCATGAGGAACGCCAGCTTGAGTTTCGTGCCCACGCCGTCGGTGCCGGAGACCAGGACGGGCTTGGTGATGCCGGTCAGGTCCAGCTCGAACAGGCCGCCAAAGCCGCCGATGTCGGACAAGGCTCCGGCGGTCATGGTCTTGGCGATGTGGGCCTTCATGAGTTCTACGGCCTTGTACCCGGCGGTGATGTCCACCCCGGCGGCGGCGTAGCTGTCAGATCTCGAAGTTGTATTCATTGCGCTCATTCCTTTCCGTTCCAGCAGTAAGTGCAGACCTTACATGGCTCCAGGCCAATGGCCTTGATGAGTTCATCCAGGGACTGGTATTCCAGCGAGGTGAAGTGCAGCTGCTGGCAGATGGCCTCCCGCAGCTTCTGGCCCCGCTCGGTGTTGGGGTCGCTGTATTCGTCCAGATGCTTCTCCCCCTCTTCGCCCTCCAGGTCGTAGACGGTGCGGCGGGCGATCAGCTCCATCGGGGAGCGGCTGGTGGAGAAGTTCAGGAACTTACAGCCATACATGATGGGGGGGCAGGCAGAGCGGATGTGGACCTCTTTTGCGCCGTTGGCATAGAGGAACTCCACCGTCTCCCGCAGCTGGGTGCCCCGCACGATGCTGTCGTCCACGAAGAGGAGCTTCTTGCCCTCGATGAGCTCATGGACGGGGATCTGCTTCATCTTGGCCACCCGGTCGCGCTCCTTTTGGTTTGTGGGCATGAAGCTGCGGGGCCAGGTGGGGGTATATTTAATGAAGGGGCGGGCAAAGGGGATGCCGCTCTCGTTGGAGTAGCCGATGGCGTGGGGGGTGCCGGAGTCGGGCACGCCGCTGACGAAGTCGATGTCCTGGGCCACACCTTTGGCCTTGTCGGTCCGGGCCAGGCTCGCGCCGTTCCGGTTCCGCATGACCTCCACGTTGATGCCTTCGTAGTTGGAGTTGGGGTAGCCGTAGTACGTCCAGAGGAAGGCGCACACGCGCATCTCCTTCTCGGCGGGCAGCAGGGTCTCCCAGCCGTCCTTGGTGATCTTCACCACCTCGGCGGGACCCAGCTCGTAGGCGTCGTGATAGCCCATCTTCTGGTAGGCAAAGGTCTCAAAGGCCACGCAGCAGCCCTCGTCGTCCTGGCCGATGTGGATGGGCAGGCGGCCCATCTTGTCCCGCCCGGCGATGAGGAAATCGGGCGTCATAATTAAGACGGAGACGGTCCCCTCCACCACGCTCTGGGCGTAGCGGATGCCCTCGGCGATGGTGGGCTGCTGGCTGATGAGCGCGGCTACCAGCTCGTTGGAGTTCACGCGCCCGCCGCTCATGGCCTCAAAATGCCGGTCGGCGTCCCCCAGCATCTGCTCGATGATGGCTTCCTCGTTCTGGATCACGCCCACCACGCAGATGGCGTAGGTCCCGTGAACCGAGCGCACCAGCAGGGGCTGGGGATCGGTGTCGCTGATGCTGCCGATGCAGCACTTGCCCACCATCTCCCCCACCGTCTTGTCAAACTTGGTGCGGAAGGGGGCGTTCTCGATGTTGTGAATCTCCCGCTGGAAGCCCAGCTCCGGGTCCCAGGCGGCCATGCCGCCCCGGCGGGTGCCCAGGTGGGAGTGATAGTCTGTGCCGAAATAAACGTCTAACACGACGTCGCGATTGGAGATCGCGCCGCAAAAACCACCCATAGGTATGTACCTCCATTCTCACTGCCCCAAGGGCTTACTGATTGTATTCTGCTTCGACCCCGGCGTTCTTCTCCAGGACTTTATTGGCCTCGGCCGCGCGGGCAGCCTTGAGCTTGGCGGACAGGCCCTCGTCAGAGACGGCCAGGATCTGAATGGCCAGCAGGGCCGCGTTGGCTGCCCCGTCGATGGCGACCGTGGCCACCGGGATGCCCGTGGGCATCTGCACGGTGGAGAGCAGGGCGTCCAGGCCGTCCAGGGTGGAGGATTTCACCGGGATGCCGATCACCGGCAGCGTGGTGTTTGCCGCCAGCGCCCCGGCCAGATGCGCAGCCTTGCCCGCGGCGGCGATGATGGCCCCAAAGCCCTTTTCCTGGGCCGTGCGGGAGAACTCGGCCGCCTGCACGGGGGTGCGGTGGGCGGAGTAGACGTGGACTTCGTAGGGTACACCGTATTCCTTCAGCTTGCCGATGGCCTTTTCCACCACCGGCAGGTCGCTGTCGCTACCCATGACAATGCCAACTTTTTTCATAACGAACCTTCCTCTCTGATGACAGTGATCCCGGAGGGGTCTGGTCGATCTCTCCGAACGCTGGGGCTTTCTGTGTGATGCTGTGATTTCGCAATGTGAAAAAAGGACAGCCCAATTCCCTCCATTTGAAAATTGAACTGCCCAGACGGTCGGCGCAAGTATGCTTTTTGCTCCCTGTGGTCCTTCCCACTTCCGTCAGTCACAAAAAGTCCTCGATTTTTACAGTTTATTATACTATACCCGCCCCCGTTTCGCAAGCGATAGTTTGTAGAGCTTTCCTGCGTTTCTGCCCGGCCCTCTGTGCGTTTTTCTTTGCTTTTGCAGGAAAAGCGCCAAGAAGCCCCCGGAGACTGGCGTCTACCGGGGGCTTCTCAGAAAGGATCGGAAGAATTTGAAGAATTTAAGGATATTTGGATTTAAGATATGCACCCGGTTCTCTTCGTGTTTGGTCCCGCGAACAGAGCCGTGGTTTGCTTCCGACAGCAGAGAAGTGAGGGGGTCTTACTTCTTGCTGGGCAGCTCGGAGAAGTGCCGCTTGGTTTCCTTGACCACCACGCCGGACAGAGCCACCAGGGCGATCAGGTTGGGGATGGCCATGAGGCCGTTGAGGGTATCGGCGATGGCCCAGGCCAGGTCCAGCTTCATGGTCGCACCCACAAAGATGACGATGATGAAGATGATCTGATAAGGCTTGATGGCCTTGTGGCCGAACAGGAACTCGCAGCAGCGGGTGCCATACAGGGACCAGCCCAGGACGGTGGAAAAGGCGAACAGAGCCAGGCCCACCGCGATGATGATGGCGCCGCCCTTCTGAGAGAAAACGGTGCCGAGGGCTGCGGCGTTCAGAGAGGTGTTGCCCTCGGTGCCGATGTTCAGGTCCAGGCCAGCGCCCTTGGCAGCGCACAGGATGGTCAGACCGGACAGAGTACAAATCAGGATGGTGTCCATGAAGACCTCGAAGATGCCGTACAGGCCCTGCTTCACGCAGTCGGTCTCAGAGGTAGCAGCATGGGCGATAGGAGCGGAACCGAGGCCGGCCTCGTTGGAGAACACGCCGCGCTTGACGCCCCAGGTGATGACCAGGACCATGGAGCCAACGACACCACCGGTGACACCGCTGGGGGTGAAAGCACCCTGGAAGATGTCGTGGAACACGGCGGGCAGGGTGTTGGCATAGCGAATGACCACGATCAGGCAGGCCAGGATGTAGATGACTGCCATGATGGGCACCAGCTTCTCGGTGACAGCGCCCAGGCGCTTGATGCCGCCGAACAGAACCACGGAGGTCAGGATGACCAGGATGATGCCCAGGACGATGTTGACCAGGGACTGCTTGTCAAAGTCGGGGTTGAAGGCGGTGATCACGGTGTTGATGGAAGAGGTGATGTTGCCCACCTGCACGGCGTTGCCGATGCCGAAGGCTGCCAGGGCCGCAAAGATACAGAAGATAGCACCCAGCCACTTCCAGTTCTTGCCGAGGCCGTTCTTGATGTAATACATGGGGCCGCCGACCCAGTCGCCGTCCTTGTTGCGTTCACGGAACCTGACGGCCAGCAGGACCTCGGAGTACTTGGTCGCCATGCCGATCAGGGCGGTGATCCACAGCCAGAACATGGTACCAGGGCCGCCCAGCGTGATGGCGGTGGTGATACCGGCGATGTTACCGGTACCGACGGTACCAGCCAGCGCCGTACTCATGGCCTGGAAGGGCGTCATTTCGCCTTCCTTGGCTTCGGTCTTGGTAAAGACCTTGCCCAGGGTGTTCTTCATGGCGTAGCCGAACTTGCGGAACTGCACGCCGAAGGTCCGGATGGTCAGCAGGATACCGGCACCCACCAGCAGGACGAGCATGGGTTTGCCCCACACGACGGTGTTGATGGCACTGTTGATGGTCTCAATGATTGCCATACAGATCTCTCCTTTTCTCGATTTGCTCTTTTTCTCTTTGCAACCAACCCATCAGAAACTGACAAAACACAAACGGAGCGCCACAAGACCATGGTGCTCCGTCAAAAAGCGTTCTCTGATAGGTCCGGCTGCACCTTGGAATGGGTACGGCCTGCAATCCCCTAAAAAAGATCTGTCCTTTTGCCTGAGAGTCTGGTCTTGCCCCTTCGGCCCCCGCGTTCATGCGGATGTCTCCAGATTGTCATCCTCTCCCGGTGGCGTCAACCTTTGTGCCATTTGTTGAAAATCCACGTAAGGTCAACTTAACATCGGAAAAATCATCTGACGAGTTTGATCACTGACCTCATTCTAGGCTCATTTCGTCGGAAAAGCAAGTCTATTTGTCCAAAAAAATTTGCCAAATGGGAGTATATGCCTTTTTTTGTGAATTTGCTCCGATTTTCCCTTCCCTCGCTCTTCGGTTTTTATTGGAATCCACGCTGTTATTTTGTCAATTTTTAAGCAGATGTCAATCACTTTTGGTTATTTTTTACATAACAAGAAAAAAAAGAAATTCAGAGGACCACGATGCAAGTCGTGGTCCTCTGAATTTCATATCATTCTTCTGAAGAAGTCAGCTCAGGCTTTTTTCTTTTGCCGGTCGAAATATTCTCTCGTCGTTCTTGCAATGACACCGGACAGGGCCAGCAAGGCAACGATGTTCGGGATGGCCATAAGTCCGTTGAAAATATCGGCGATGGTCCACACGGCGGAAACCGTCAGGTAGGGGCCGACGAACACAGCGGCGATGTAGATCCAGCGATAGATCTTCACGGCCAGGTTGCTGCCGTTGGAAAGGTACTCCATGCAGCGCTCGGCGTAGTAGTTCCAGCCCAGGATGGTGGTGAAGGCGAAGAACACCAGGGACATCATCAGGATGAAGCCGCCCACAGCTGCCGGGAAGGGCAGGCAGTTTTCAAAGGCGTACATGGTGATGCTGGCACCCTCCAGGCCCAGGTCAGGCTGCCAGCCGCCGGAAATGACGATGGACAGGCCGGTCATGGTGCAGATGATGATGGTGTCGATAAAGGTACCGGTCATGGTGACCAGGCCCTGGCGGACCGGCTCGTTGGTCTTAGCAGCAGCAGCGGCGATAGGCGCGGAGCCTAAGCCGGCCTCGTTGGAGAAGATGCCGCGGGCAACGCCCTTCTGCAAAGCGACCTTGAAGCAGACGCCCACGATGCCGCCGGCCACAGCCTCAGGATGAAAGGCACCGTAAACGATCTGGTAAATGGCGTGAGGAACCGCAGAGAGGTTGGTCAGCAGCAGGATCACGGCGAACAGCACATAGGCCACAGCCATGAAGGGGACCACGACCTCGGAGACCTTGGCGATCCGCTTGATGCCGCCGATGATGACCAGACCGGCACAGACGGTGACGATCAGGCCCACGACGATGGTGGTCATGGTGATGGGCGTCTCGCTGCTGGTCCCGGCAGCCAGGGTGAAGACCACATGGGCCTTGTCGGGGTCAAAGAAGTTCTGGGCAGCGGAGGTGATGCCGTTGATCTGGGTGATGGTGCCGATGCCCAGGGCACCGGCCAGGACGCCGAACAGGGCGAAGAGCTTGCCCATCCACTTCCAGTTCTTGCCCATGCCCTTCTCAATATAGTAGAAGGGGCCGCCCAGGACGTGGCCGTCGGCATCGACTTCACGATACTTGATGGCCAGCAGGCCCTCGGAATACTTGGTGGCCATGCCGAAGAAGGCGGCGACCAGCATCCAGAACAGAGCGCCAGGGCCGCCGGCGGCAATGGCGGAGGCCACGCCGACGATGTTGCCGGTGCCGATGGTGGCGGAGAGGGCGGTACACAGAGCGCCGAAGCTCGTGACCTCACCTTCGCCCCCCTCTTCGTTCTTGACCATGAACTTCAGGGCCTTGCCCAGGTGCCTCACCTGGAGGAATCGGACCCGGAAGGTCAGCCACACGCCGCAGGCGATGATCAAAACGATCAGCGGTACGCCCCAGACGGCGCCGTCAATGGCTTCTAAGATTGCGTTGATGTCCATAACATACTCTTCCTTTCTCTCTTGTTTTCCCGCTGGGAAGGCGGGGATCTTTTGCTCACCTGCATCATAGTCCTCTCTCTGCAAGAATGCAAGCAGTTTTTGCATATCCTTCACATTTTCAGAACATAGTCTAAAATATGTCGATTATTTTTTCACTTTTTGCGAGGGAGTTTACGAAAAATGCAATTTATATTGCAATTCTTTCAATCAGAATAATTGTATCCCCGCTTTTTCCCACAAAAAAATACCAGCCAACGCGGCTGCATCGGCTGGTATCGAAAAGGATGAGTCAAATTCTATGGGATCTTTGTGCACTATTTTTCTTATTTCTTGCTGGGCACTTCAGAGAAATGCCGCTTCGTCTCCTTGACCACCACGCCGGACAGGGCGAACAGGGCGATCAGGTTGGGGATGGCCATGAGGCCGTTGAGGGTGTCGGCGATGGCCCAGGCCAGGTCCAGCTTCATGGTCGCGCCCACAAAGATGACCACCAGGAAGAGGACCTGATAGGGCCGGATGGCCTTCACGCCGAAGAGGAACTCGCAGCAGCGGGTGCCGTACAGCGCCCAGCCCAGCACAGTGGAGTAAGCGAACAGCGCCAGGCCCACGGCGATAATGAGGGCGCCGCCCTTCTGGGTGAAGACGGAACCCAGGGCCTGGGCGTTCAAGGCGGTGGTGCCCTCGTGGCCGATGTTCAGGTCCAGAGCGCCGCCCTTCCAGGCGCACAGCACGGTCAGGCCGGACAGGGTGCAGATGACGATGGTATCAACGAACACTTCAAAGATGCCGTAGAGGCCCTGCTTCACGCAGTCGGTCTCAGAGGTGGAGGCATGGGCCATCGGCGCAGAACCTAAGCCGGCCTCGTTGGAGAACACGCCACGCTTCACGCCCCAGGTGATGACCAGAATGACGGAACCGACGGCCCCGCCGGTGACGCCGCTGGGAGAGAACGCACCCTCAAAGATGGAGGCGAACACGGCGGGCAGGGTCTTGGCGTAATAAACCACGACCACGAGACAAGCCACGATATAAATGACGGCCATAAAAGGCACCAGCTTTTCGGTGACAGCGCCCAGGCGCTTGATGCCGCCGAAGAGAACGATCGCAGTCAGGATGACCAGGATGATGCCCAAAACGCTGTTGACCATCTTCTGCCCGGCAAAGTCAGGGCTGAAGGAGGTGATGACGGTGTTGATGGAGGAGGTGATGTTGCCGACCTGGACGGCGTTGCCGATGCCGAAGGCCGCCAGGGCCGCGAAGATGCAGAAGATGGCACCCAGCCACTTCCAGTTCTTGCCGAGGCCGTTCTTGATGTAGTACATGGGACCGCCGACCCAGTCACCGTCCTTGTTCCGTTCGCGGAACTTGACGGCCAGCAGGACCTCGGAGTACTTGGTCGCCATGCCGATCAGGGCCGTGATCCACAGCCAGAACATACTGCCGGGGCCGCCCAGGGTCAGGGCCGTGGTGACGCCGGCGATGTTACCGGTGCCGACGGTCCCGGCCAGGGCGGTGCTCATCGCTTGGAAGGGCGTGATCTCGCCCTCCTTGGCCTCGCCCTTCTTGAAGATCTTCCCAGCGGTGTTCTTCATGGCGTAGCCAAATTTTCGGAACTGCACGCCGCACGTCCGGCAGGTCAGCAGGATACCCGCACCCACCAGAAGGACCAGCATCGGGACGCCCCAAACGAAGCTGTTGATGGCGCTGTTGATGGTTTCAATGATTGCCATACAGATCTCTCCTTTTTCTCGTTGTTTTCCTTTCTTGGATAAAATTGGATTTTCTGCATTTGTATTGTAATCCTTTTTTTGGAAAAGTGCAACCGAGAAAAAGAAAATTTTGCAGGGAAAACAGTAGTTTTTTGCAAATTTTTCTGCCATCGAAAAAAGTAAGGCAACAGACCGTATCTTTTTGCAAGCAAAAAGAGCCAGAGCGTCAAGGCGCAAAAAAGCAGACAGCCGAGAAACGCTCTGCGGCTGTCTGCTTTTGCTCCAGAAGAATGGACGATTTATAAGGTCAGGGCCTGCTTGAGGGTCAGGGCCTGGCGGACTTTGTCTGCGATGCCCGCAGGGGTCAGGTGATAGGCCTCCAGGACCTTCTGGGCGGCACCGGAACGGCCGAACTCATCCTCCACACCGTGGCGGATGACGGGCACGGGGCAGACGGAGGTCAGGTACTCGGAGACGGCGCTGCCCAGGCCGCCGACGATGTTCGCCTCTTCGCTGGTGACGATGCAGCCGGTGTCACGGGCGGCGGCCAGCAGGATCTCCGTGTCCAGGGGCTTGATGGTGTGCATGTCGATGACCCGGACGGAGATGCCCTCCTCGGCCAGAATGTCGGCGGCAGTGAGGGCCATTTGGACCATCATGCCCACGGCGACCACGGTCACGTCCTGGCCGTCCCGCAGGAGGACACCCTTGCCGATCTGGAACTCATAGCCCTCCACCTGGTCGGTGACGGTCTCCACCGCCAGACGGCCCAGGCGCAGATAGGCGGGGCCATCGTAAGCCAGCAGGGCCTTGACGGCCTGCTTCATCTCGTTGCCGTCGCAGGGGCACAGGACGGTCATGTTGGGGATGGCCCGCATGATGGCCAGATCCTCGATGCACTGGTGGGTGGCGCCGTCCTCGCCCACGGACAGGCCGCCGTGGGAGCCAACGACCTTGACGTTCAGGCCGGGGTAAGCCACGCTGTTGCGGACCTGCTCCCAGGCCCGCCCGGCGGCGAACATGGCGAAGGAGTTGACAAAGGGCTTCTTGCCGCAGGTGGCCAGGCCGGCGGCGACGCCGACCATGTTGGCCTCGGCGATGCCCATGTCAAAGAAACGGTCGGGGTGCTCGGCCCCGAAGCCCTTGGTCATGGTGGAGCCGGACAGGTCGGCGTCCAGGACCACCAGGTTCGGCTCCTGGGCAGCCAGTTCTTCCAGGGCCTTGCCGTAAGCGGCCCGTGTCGCGATCTTCTCTGCCATGTTACTTGCCCTCCTTCTCTGCCAGGGCGGCCACCAGCTCCTGACGTGCCTGTTGATACTGCTCTTCGTTGGGGGCCTTGCCGTGCCAGCCGGCCTGGTTCTCCATGAAGGAAACGCCCTTGCCCTTGACGGTCTTGGCCAGGATCATGGTGGGGGCACCCTTGTAGTCCTGGGCCAGCTTGAAGGCATCCTCCAAGGCAGCCAGGTCGTGGCCATCCACCTTGGTGACGTGCCAGCCGAAGGCCTCCAGCTTCTTGTCCAGGGGTTCCGTCGGCATCACGTCGGCAGTCGCGCCGTCGATCTGTAAGCCGTTGACGTCGATGACGGCGCAGAGGTTGTCCAGCTTGTACTTGGCTGCGGCCATGAAAGCCTCCCAAACCTGCCCCTCTTCGATCTCGCCGTCGCCCAGCAGGCTGTAAACGCGGTAGTCTTTTTTGTCCAGCTTACCAGCCAGGGCCATGCCCACGGCGGCAGAGATGCCCTGTCCCAGGGAGCCGGTGGACATATCCACACCCTTCACATGGTGCATCTCGGCGTGGCCGGACATGTGGCCCTCCACGCTGCGGAACATCTGCAGCTCCTCCTCAGGGAAATAGCCCCGCTGCGCCAGGATGGGATACAGCGCAGGGGTGCAGTGGCCCTTGGACAGGACGAAGCGGTCCCGGTCCGGGTCCTTGGGGTCCTTGGGATCCACCCGCATCACATCGAAATACAAAACAGTCAGAATGTCCATGGCCGAGAACGAGCCGCCCAGATGCCCGGACGCACAGTGGTAGACCATGTCCAGGCCCAGAAGCCGCCCCTTGGCCGCGACGACTTCCAGCCCACGCATATCATTGTTCATATCGTTGCCTCCTCCAGCAGTTGCGTGCGTATGCAAATCAGATACAGTGTAACACGGAAATTTTCTAAGGTCAATTCTCTTTCGCCCTTGCAATTTGATTTCCGATGCTTTATAATGGGGTGCGTTCCCTTAGGTGGGGAGCGTAACCGCATATCGCAAACATATCCGGGTGTAGCCCAGTTGGTAGGGCGCCTGCTTTGGGAGCAGGAAGCCGCGCGTTCGAGTCGCGCCACTCGGACCAACGGCTCTCTGTAACATGCAGAGGGCCGTTTTTATTATTGTTATTTTTTATTATTTTATTGAAAACACGAACGAATCGAAACAAGGAGCAAGCCTATGATCCTACTCGCAGTAGAATCCTCCTGCGATGAGACGGCGGTGGCGTTGGTGCAGGACGGGCGGACCGTTCTGGCCGACTGCATCGCCTCCTCCGTGGAGATGCATAAAATTTACGGCGGCGTGGTGCCGGAGATCGCCTCCCGCAAGCACATTGAGGTCATCAGCCAGCTGGCTGACCAGGCGCTGGCGAAGGCTGGGCTGACCCGGAAGGACATCGACGCCGTGGCCGTGACCTACGCCCCCGGCCTCATCGGCGCAGTGCTGGTGGGGGTGAGCTTTTCCAAGTCTGTGGCCTATGCCCTGGGTGTGCCGCTGATCCCGGTGCATCATGTCCGGGGGCATATCGCGGCCAATTACATCGCCCACCCGGACTTAGAACCGCCCTTCGTCTGCCTGTGCGTGTCCGGCGGCACATCGCTCATCGTGGATGTGCGGGGCTACACCGACGTACAGATCCTGGGCGCGACACGAGACGACGCAGCCGGTGAGTGCTTTGACAAGATCGCGCGGGTCATGGGCCTGGGCTATCCCGGCGGCGCTCCCCTGGATCGGGCCGCCCAGACCGGCAACGACCAGGCCTTTCAGCTGCCGCGGGTCCACATCCAGGACGCCCCGCTGGACATGTCCTTCTCCGGCCTGAAGACCGCCATGCTGAACCTCATTCACAACACCCAGCAGAAGGGCGAGGCCCTGCCGGTCTCTGACCTGGCTGCCTCTTTTTCCGCCGCCGTCAGCGACGAGCTGGTCCCCCGGACCATGGCCGCCGCTCGGTCTACCGGGTACAAAAAGGTCGCCGTCGTGGGCGGTGTGGCCGCCAACTCCCGTATCCGCCGGGACTTAGAAGCCGCCTGCCAGGCCGAGGGCTGTACCCTCTACCTGCCCCCCCTCAAGCTCTGCGGCGACAACGGCAGCATGATCGGCAGCCAGGGGTATTACGAGTACCTGGCCGGGACCCGCGCCGGGAATGATTTGAACGCCTACGCCAACCGGGACATCTCCCTGGCCTACCACCCTTGACGGCATCTAAACGAAAAAAGTGATACACAGTTTCCACACGGCTGTGGAAAAGTCGGTGGAAACTGTGTATAACTCTGCGTAGAGGATTTGAGTCAAAAAGAAAGTTTTTCCGTAAATTGCTTGAGAAAATCAGCGTTTTAGAGAATATACAAAATGTATAGAGAAAAACTCTTGACGTCAGAGTTGTTTCGTGTTAATATGATAAGTACGCTGGTATAGCTCAGGGGTAGAGCACTTCACTCGTAATGAAGGGGTCGTCGGTTCAAATCCGACTTCCAGCTCCACAAAAAACCATGTCCATTAGGACATGGTTTTTTGCTTAGTTCATGAAAAAATTCAGGCCCTTGCGGGGTGGGGCATTCCCGGCTGGAGGCTTGAGAAAGCGACTCCAGGTTTTGACGGTCTGGTCCTCCAGAAACGTGACCAGCGGGGCCAAGTCCTCTTGTTCGTCATAGGTCTGCAAGGCATCGTAGTAGGCCCGCCGGTCCTCTTCGTAAATGACAAGGGGAGGATAGTCATTGATCATCAACCAGTAGTTTAGCAATGTCCGTCCCACCCGTCCGTTGCCGTCGGCAAAGGGATGGATGTTTTCAAACCGGGCGTGAAAATAGGCCCCGGCTTTCAGAGGCGCTTGGGCGCCGATAGCGTTGACCTCTTCGATCAATTCTGTCAAATCATCGGCGACCTCCTCCGGGGGCGAACCCACCTCATTTTTGCCCGTCACATAGTCATGTTTTTTGAACTCTCCGGGCCGTTCGCCATTGGTGATATAGCGGCGCTCGTCATAAGTCCCCTCGGTCAGAGTCCGATGGATGGTTCGGAGCAGGGAGAGGGAAAGAGGCTCTTGGGCGAGAATTTTAGGCCGCAGCAGCTCATAGCAAGTCTTTTGGTTTTGCTGCTCAAAGAGCGTCCGGGTGCTGCCGGTGTAGTTGATGACTTTTCCGTTTTCAAAAATCTCACGGGTGTCATGGTAGTTGATCTCGTCGTTTTCGATCTTGCCGGAGTGATAGGCAAATAAGATCCGAAAGCTGTCTAGGCGCAGGGACAAATCAGCTTCGCTCTGAATGTTCCAGCTCTGCCACAGCTTGACAGCTTCTTCGTATCGGGGCATCTCAAATC
>SFHQ01000027.1 GCA_004556345.1 Clostridiales bacterium
TATTTACGGAAGGTGAAGGAGATACTGCTAAGACCTACGTCACCTTCACCACCAACGGCTTCAGCCCCTTTGTGATCTCGGCAGCGGCCGCCTTCATCGGTGACACCGCTTACCCGACCTTCCAGGAAGCTGTTGAAAACGTGAAGAACGATGAAACGATCACGCTGGCACAGAACGTGGCAACCGATACCGTGGTCACTGTTGCAAGAACTGTCAAGTTCAGCATCGACACCAGTAGAAGTTCTTTCGCCTTCGACAAAGATAAGAACATCGTTGCAGGCAGCAACACCACGGTTAACGTGACTGGTACTGAAAGCCCCTACACCTACGACTTCTCCTACACCCGTCCCTCTTCCGGTGGTCCCAGTTCTTCTGGTGGTTCCATCTCCACCCCCACCACCTACGCGGTGAACGTCAACGCCGCCACCAACGGTGCTGTGGCTGCGGACAAGAAGACGGCTTCTAAGGGCACGACGGTGACGGTGACGGCTTCTCCCTCGAAGGGCTATGTGGTCGATGCCGTGAAGGTCGTAGACAAGGACGGCAAGGACGTGGCCGTGACGGAGAAGGACGGCAAGTATGTCTTTACGATGCCTGCTTCCGCCGTCACCGTGACGGGTAGCTTTAAGGCGGAGACGCCTGCGCCTGCTGCCCTGCCCTTTACGGATGTGAAGAGCGGCAATTGGTTCTATGACGCCGTGAAGTACGCTTATGAGCAGGGTCTCATGACCGGCACTTCTGCCACGACGTTCGCCCCCAACGGGACGATGAACCGCGCCATGATCGTCACCGTGCTGTATCGGCTGGAGAACTCCCCCGCTGTGACCGGCGCTTCCAAGTTTACGGATGTGCCCGCGGGCCAGTGGTACAGTGACGCAGTGGCTTGGGCCGCTGCCAACAAGATCGTCAACGGCTATGACGAGACGACCTTCGGCCCCATGAACGCCGTGACCCGCGAGCAGATGGCCGCGATCCTGTTCCGCTACGAGCAGGTCAAGGGCCTGGAGAACGTGACCCCGGAGGAGAACCTGAACCGGTTCCCCGACCAGAACAAGATCTCCGCCTACGCCATCCCCGCCTTGCAGTGGGCCGTGGGCCAGAAGATCATCAACGGCAACGCCGACGGCACCCTGGACCCCACCGGCACCGCCACCCGCGCCCAGGTCGCGCAGATCTTCACGAACCTGCTGAACAAGTAAGCATCCCCTGACAAGTTTATCAGACCCTCGAAAGCCCCGGAGCCAATGCTCCGGGGCTTTTTGCATGTTTTGATTCGTTCTGATTCAAAATTCCAGCCTTGCAATTATCCCATCTGCACCGGATTTTCGACATTCAAAAATTATCAATTCGCAAATTTTCCAACAATAAAACGCCAAATATCAAGAATAATATTCGTTTTTCCGAATTTTCTACAAATACTTCCCGTCCTATTGACAAGTGTGTTTTTCCCCCGTATCATAGCCTCAAAACCGCTTGGATGTGAAAGTATGAAGAATAAAACTTGCAATTTGACCTCGAATTTATACTCCCCACGATTCGAGCACGACGCCTGCGGCATCGGCGCCGTGGTGGATACCCAGGGCCGCCCCTCCCACGAGACGGTGGACCGGGCCTTGAAGATCGTGGAAAAGCTGGAGCACCGGGCCGGAAAGGACGCCTCCGGCGAGACCGGCGACGGCGTGGGCATTCTGGTCCAGATCTCCCACCGCTTCTTCTCCGCCGTGCTGGCGGAGCTGGGGGTCACGGTGGGCCAGGCCCGGAGCTACGCCGTGGGCATGTTTTTCCTGCCCCAGGACCGCATCTTGCGGGCGCGGCGGCAGAAGCTGTTTGAAATTCTGGCCGAAAAGGCGGGGCTGCCCGTCCTGCTCTGGCGGCCTGTGCCGGTGGAACCGGAGATCTTAGGCCAGCGGGCGGTGGACTGTATGCCCAGCATCTGGCAGCCGATCTTGGCCCGCCCGGCCGACGCCGAGAGCGACCTGGAATTTGACCGGCGGCTGTACATCATGCGCCGGGAGTTCGAGCAGTCCGTGTCGGATACCTATGTCGCCAGCCTGAGCTGCCGGACCATCGTCTACAAGGGCATGTTCCTGGTAAACCAGCTTCGCCTGTTCTACCCGGACCTGCAGGACGAGCGCTTCGCCTCGGCCATCGCCCTGGTCCACTCCCGCTTCTCCACCAACACCAACCCCAGCTGGGAGCGGGCGCACCCCAACCGCCTGCTGCTCCACAACGGGGAGATCAACACGATCCGGGGCAACCTCTCCCGGATGCTGGCCCGCGAGGAGACCATGCACTCGCCCCCGCTGGACCACGCCATGGAGAAGATCCTCCCGGTGGTGGATCCCTCCGGGTCCGACTCGGCCATGCTGGACAACGCCCTGGAGTTTTTGCTGTACAGCGGCATGGACCTGCCCAAGGCCGTCATGCTGACCATCCCGGAGCCGTGGAGCCAGAACCGGGACATGCCCCGTGCCATCCAGGACATGTACCACTACTACGCCACCATGATGGAGCCTTGGGACGGCCCCGCCGCCATTCTCTTCTCCGACGGCGACGTGGTGGGGGCCTGCCTGGACCGCAACGGCCTGCGGCCCATCCGCTACTACCTGACCGACGACGGAACGGTGATCTTGGCCTCCGAGGTGGGCGTGCTGGACCTGCCCCCGGAGAAGATCGTCCGCAAATCCCGCCTCGGCCCCGGCAAGATGCTCCTGCTGGACACCCGCACCGGCCAGGTCCGGGAGGACGAGGCCATCAAGTCCGGCTATGCCGCCGCCCATCCCTACGGCGAGTGGCTGGATCGGTCGCTGGTGAGCCTGCGGGACCTGCCCTCCCCCAACCGAAAGGTCCCCCACAACAGCCAGGCCCTGCGCGATAAGCTCTACCAGGTCTTCGGCTATACCTATGAGGATATCATCCAGTCCATCCTCCCCATGGCCCGCGGCGGCCACGAGCCGACCATGTCCATGGGCACGGACATTCCCCTGGCCGTCCTCTCCCAGCGGCAGCAGTCCCTGTTCAGCTATTTCAAGCAGCTCTTTGCCCAGGTGACCAACCCGCCCATCGACGCCCTGCGGGAGGAGATCGTCACCGACACCACCGTCTACGTCGGCTCCGACGGGAATCTTTTGCAGGACGCCCCGGAAAACTGCCGGGTCCTGGAGATCAAGAACCCCATCCTCACCGGCGGGGACCTGTTAAAGCTCAAGGCCATGAATATGCCCGGCCTGCGCTCGGCCACTCTCTCGCTGCTATATTACAAAAACGCCTCGTTGGAGCGGGCGCTGGACCATCTTTTCGTCAGCTGCGACCGGGTCTACCGGGAGGGGGCCAACGTCATCATCCTCTCGGACCGGGGCATCGACGAAAACCACGTGGCCATCCCCTCCCTCCTGGCCGTGTCTGCCTTGGAGCAGCACCTCATCCGCACGAAAAAGCGCACCGCCGTCTCCGTCATTCTGGAGAGCGGCGAGCCGCGGGACGTGCATCATTTCGCCGCCCTGCTGGGCTACGGTGCCCGCGCCGTAAACCCCTACCTGGCCCACGAAGCCATCGGGGAGCTCATCGACAAGGACCTGCTGGACAAGGACTACGCCTCCGCCGTGGACGATTATGACTTGGCCATTCTGCGCGGCGTGGTGAGCATTGCCGCCAAGATGGGCATCTCCACCATCCAGTCCTATCAGAGCGCCCAGATCTTCGAGGCGGTGGGCATCCACAAGGACGTCATCGACCGCTACTTCACCAACACCATCAGCCGCGTGGGCGGCATCGGCCTTCCTGACATCGTCGCCGCCGTGACCCAGAGCCACGACGCCGCCTTCGACCCCATGGAGCTGACCACCGACCCCACCATCGACAGCGGCGGCTTCCAAAAGCTCCGCAGCGGCCCCAACGCCGAGGTCCACCGCTATGACCCCCAAACCATCCTGACCTTGCAGCAGGCCGTCCGCAGCGGCAGCTATGAGACGTTCCAGGCCTACACGGCCCTGGCCGACCGCTCCACCCTCTCCCTCCGGGACCTGATGGACTTCCGCACCGACTGCACCCCCATCCCCCTGGAAGAGGTGGAGCCCGTCGAGTCGATCCTCCGCCGCTTCAAGACCGGGGCCATGTCCTACGGCTCCATCTCCCTGGAAGCCCACGAATGTCTGGCCCAGGCCATGAACGCCATCGGGGGCAAGTCCAACTCCGGCGAGGGCGGCGAGGACCCCGCCCGCCTGGGCACCGACCGCAACTCCGCCATCAAGCAGGTGGCCTCCGGCCGCTTCGGCGTCACCAGCCGCTATCTGGTCAGCGCGAAAGAGATCCAGATCAAAATGGCCCAGGGGGCCAAGCCCGGCGAGGGCGGCCACCTGCCCGGCCGAAAGGCCTGGCCCTGGATCGCCAAGACCCGCTGTTCCACCCCCGGCGTCCCCCTCATCTCTCCGCCGCCCCACCACGACATCTACTCCATCGAGGACCTGTCCGAGCTGATCTACGACCTGAAAAACGCCAACAAATACGCAGACATCAGCGTGAAGCTCGTCAGTGAGGCCGGCGTCGGCACCATCGCCGCCGGGGTCGCCAAGGCCGGGGCCCAGACCATTCTCATCGCCGGGCACGACGGCGGCACCGGGGCCGCCCCGAAGAATTCCATCTACAACGCCGGTCTGCCCTGGGAGATCGGCCTGGCCGAGGCCCACCAGACCCTGATCCAAAACGGCCTGCGCTCCCGCGTGAAGCTGGAGGCCGACGGCAAGCTGATGAGCGGCCGCGACGTCGCCATCGCCTGCGCCCTGGGCGCAGAGGAATTTGGCTTCGCCACCGCCCCCCTGGTCGCCCTGGGCTGCATCATGCTCCGGGCCTGCAACCTCGACACCTGCACCATGGGCATCGCCACCCAGAACCCAGCCATGCGGAAGCATTTCCAGGGCAAGCCGGAATACGTCGTGAACTTTATGACCTTCCTGGCCCGCCAGCTCCGGGAAATTCTAGCCAGCCTGGGCCTGCGCTCCGTGGAGGAGCTGGTGGGGCGGACCGACCTGCTCTGTCCCCGCCCCCAGCAGAGCGACAGCCCCGGCTCCAAGCTGGACATCTCCGCCATGCTCACCCCGCCCCAGCGTACCGGCGGCTTCCGTGCGCAGGACGTCTACGACTTCCAGCTGGAGCACACGCTGGACGAGACGGTCCTGCTGGGCCTGCTGGCGGGCAAGAAGCTCCCTGTCCTCTCCGTTTCCAGCACCAGCCGCGCCTTCGGCACCCTCCTGGGGGCCGAGATCACCCGTCGTTTCGGCGACATGCTGGCGGAGGATACCTATCGGGTCCGCTGCCGCGGCGGGGCCGGGCAGTCCTTCGGGGCCTTTGCACCCAGCGGCCTGACCCTGGAGCTGGAGGGCGACAGCAACGACTACTTCGGCAAGGGGCTCTCCGGCGGTAAGCTCATTCTCTATCCCGACCCCAAAAGTTCGTTTGCCCCGGAAGACAACGTCATCACCGGCAACGTGGCTCTCTATGGGGCCACCGGCGGCAAGGCCTACCTCTGCGGCACCGCCGGGGAACGCTTCTGCGTCCGCAACTCCGGCGCAGTGGCCGTGGTCGAGGGCGTGGGGGACCACGGCTGTGAGTACATGACCGGCGGCCAAGTGGTCATCTTAGGCCCCATCGGCCGGAACTTCGCCGCCGGCATGAGCGGCGGCGTGGTCTACGCCCTGGATGTGGATCACGACCTCTACCGCCGGGTCAACAAGGAGATGGTTTCCATGGAGCCGCTCACAGAAAAGCACGACATCGCCGCCCTCAAGGCCCTGCTGGCAGAGCATCTGGCCGCCACCGGCTCCCCCAAGGCCGCCCGCATCCTGCAACACTTCGACGCCTGCCTGGGCGACTTCAAAAAAATCATTTCGCGGGATTACAGCGCCATGAAGGAGCGCATCGCCGCCTACGAGGCCAAGGGCCTCAGCCGGGAGCAGGCCGAACTGGAAGCCTTTCAGAAAGGAGCTGAGTGACCATGGGAAAAACCACCGGATTTCTGGACTATGCACGCATGGACTGCCCCACCCGGCCCCCGCTGGTCCGCCTGGGGGATTTCGCCCCCTTCCACGAAGCGCTCCCCCTGCCTCTCCGCCGGGAACAGGGCGGGCGGTGCATGGACTGCGGCGTTCCCTTCTGTCAGGCGGGGCTGGCCTTCAAAGAGCGCCTGCTGGGCTGTCCTCTGCACAATCTCATCCCGGAGTGGAACGACCTGCTCTGGCGGGACAACTGGGACTACGCCCTGGCCCGCCTCTTAAAAACCAACTGCTTCCCGGAGTTCACCAGCCGGGTCTGCCCCGCCCCCTGCGAGGGTGCCTGTGCCTGCGGCCTCAACGGTCAGTCCGTGACCATCCGGGACAACGAAGGGGCCATCATCGACTACGCCTTCCAGCAGGGCTGGATGACCCCACGGCCGCCCCAGCGTCGGTCTGGCCTGACCGTTGCCGTGGTCGGCTCCGGCCCCGCCGGGCTGGCCGCAGCCTACTATCTCAACCACCGGGGCCACACCGTCACCGTATTGGAGCAGGACGACGCCCCCGGCGGTCTGCTGACCTACGGCATCCCCGCCATGAAGCTGGACAAAGCCCTGGTCAAGCGCCGCGTTGCCCTGCTGGAGGCCGAAGGCATCACCTTCCAGTGCGGCACCACCGTGGGCCGGGACATCAGCCCCAAGGAACTGGACCAGACCTATGATGCCGTTCTCTTCGCCTGCGGGGCCCGTAAGCCCCGCCCCGTCCCCTACGAGGGAGACGCCGGCGGCGGCCTGTGTTACGGCCTGGACTACCTCATCCAGACCCAGCGCCATTTAGACGCCGGCACGCCCTCCCCCCTCTCCGCCAAGGACAAGCGGGTGGCCATCATCGGGGCCGGGGACACGGCCTCTGACTGCGTCGCCACCGCCCTGCGCCAGGGCTGCAAGAGCCTGACCCAGCTCATCCGCAAGCCCGCCGCCTACTATCCGCCTGAACTGGACGACGCCCATGTCGAAAGTCAGGCCAAATTCGGCAGGGACATCCGCCGCTTCGAGACGACCCTCCATGCCCTGGCCTGCGGCAAGGACGGCAAGCTTCGCCAGGCCGTTCTCAATACCCCGCAGGGTGAAAAAACGCTGCCGGTCGATCTCGTCATTGTCGCCTCCGGCTTCTCCGGCTGCGAGGATGCCTCCCTCCAGGTCCGGGACGCCATGCCCCGCCCGGAAAAGGTCTTCTCCGCCGGTGACATGGTCCTGGGGGCCAGCCTGGTGGTCCTGGCCATCGCCAGCGGCAAGCAGGCCGCCGCCCAGGCGGACACCTACCTCATGGGCTGCACCAATATCCTGTAAGTTCATCCCTTCCCCTAGTTCCGAGAGACCCCCCCACAAGAGAAAGGAGCAAATCGTATGGACAGTGTATCTTTTAGTATTTGGTTTTTGATCGGTGCCATCCTCGTGTTCTTCATGCAGTGTGGCTTTGCCATGGTGGAGTGTGGCTTCACGCGGGCCAAAAACGCCGGCAACATCATCATGAAGAACCTCATGGACTTCTGCATCGGTGCCGTGGTCTTCATCTTCCTGGGCTATGGCCTGCTGGTGAATCCCCACGTCGCCGGCGGCTTCATCGGCACCCCCACCCTGGGGATGTTCGGGGCCGGGTTCGACGGCTTTGATTGGAGCAGCTTCGTCTTCCAGCTGGTCTTCTGCGCCACCTGCGCCACCATCGTCTCCGGTGCCATGGCGGAGCGGACCAAGTTCTCCGCCTATTGCATCTACTCCGGCATCATCAGCCTCTGCATCTACCCCATCGAGGCCGGCTGGGCCTGGGGCGACGGCGGGTGGCTGGCCAACCTGGGCTTTATTGATTTTGCCGGTTCCTGCGTGATCCACATGGCCGGCGGTGTCTGCGCCCTGCTGGGTGCCATCTTCCTGGGCCCCCGGATCGGCAAGTACACGAAAAAGAACGGCAAGAAAGTCTCCAACGCCATCCCCGCCCACAACCTGCCCATCGGGGCCCTGGGCGTGTTCATCCTCTGGTTCGGCTGGTACGGCTTCAACGGCGCAGCCGCCGGTTCCGTCGACGAGCTGGCCAAGATCTTCGCCACCACCACCCTGGCTCCCGCCATTGCTACCGTGGTGTGCATGGCCCTGACCTGGTGCAAGAACGGCAAGCCTGACGTGTCCATGTGCCTCAACGCCTCCCTGGCCGGTCTGGTCGCCATCACCGCCGGGTGCAACACCGTCTCCGGCCTGGGTTCCATGGTCATCGGCGCCGTGGCCGGCGTGCTGGTCGTGGTCGTGGTCGAGTTCCTGGACCTCAAGTGCCACATCGACGATCCCGTCGGTGCCGTGGCCGTCCACGGGGCAAACGGGGCCTGGGGCACCATCGCCGTGGGCCTGTTCAACACCGAGAGCGGCCTGTTCTACGGCGGCGGCGTGCATCAGCTGCTCATCCAGCTGCTGGGTGTGGTCGCAGTGGCAGCCTGGATGCTCGTGACCATGACCGTGGTTTTCAAGGTCATCTCCCTCCTGTGCGGCGGCACCATGCGTGTCACGGAAGAGGAAGAGATCGAGGGCCTGGATCCCACCGAGCACGGCCTGCCCTCTGCTTACGCTGACTTCACCTTCGCCTTCGGCGTGGCCGGTGAAGTTTCCGGTCATTTCACGCCCGACAGCATCCCCGACCTGCCCAGCGACCACGTCCCCGGCGACGGCACCCCGGAGAAGCTCACCCGCATCGACATCTGCTGCCCGGCCTATCGGTTTGAGCGCCTGAAGCACAGCCTGGAGGCCATCGGCATCACCGGCATGACCGTCACCAGCGCCATGGGCTGCGGTGCCCAGCGCGGCGGCAACGGCATGTACCGCGGCGTTCCCGTTTCCATGTCCCTGCGGCCCACGGTGGAGGTCTCCGTGGTGGTCTCCCGCATCCCGCCGGAGGTCGTGGTGGAGACGGCCAAGCAGGCCCTCCACACCGGCAACCTGGGCGACGGCAAGATCTTCCTCACCCCCGTGGAAGATGCCGTCAAGGTCCGCACCGGCGAGACCGGCCACGACGCTCTCCAGGACGAGGCAAGCTGATTTTTCTGGCTCTTCTGACATCATACCCCTGAGCAAACGCGGCGGCGCACTGGATCCAGTGCGCCGCCGCTCGTTTTCTTCTGGTTTTCCCTGCGCCTGCACCGTGCCAAAGGCCGGTAAGATCGGTTGGGCAATTCCAGGGTAACTGTTCAAAAATTGGGCACTCCCTCAAAATTGTCCATTGTCCCGCTTTCCCTCGTTCGGTACAATAGCGTTATTCGCCCTCCGTGGGTTCTGGCGCTTGCATCCGCCTGGCCCGCAGCAGGGCGCGTTTGCCCGAACCATTGAGCAGCACGCACACCCGGAAAAAGATGCGCTTGATGTCATAGTCCATCCCGGCGTCCAGCCAGTCCAGCAAGGCCCCGACCACAGCGCACTTGTAGAAATGGGCCATGATCTCGATGTCCTCCTGGGGCACGTCCAAGCCCTGGGCAGCGTTATCGAAGTACCCCTCCGTCAGGCGCTGGGCACCCCGGTCCAAATAGGCTTGGAAGTCCTCCCGCGGCAGATAACGGTAGATGTGCAGCAGGGCCTTTTGATGGGCCTTCATGTAGTCTAACAGCGCCCGGATGCAGTCGACGGGTGACTTGGGGCTGTAATACCGCCGGACCAGCTCGTCCATCACCTCCTCCAGGATCTGCTGGAGCAGGGTGGGGATGTCCCGGTAGTGGTAGTAAAACGTGTTGCGGGCCACCCCGCACTGGGCCGCGATCTCCCGCACAGAGATCTTGCTGATGGGCTTTTCCTCCAAAAGCTGGGAAAAGGCTTCGCAGATGGCTTGCTTGGTTCGGTCCATGGCATACTCCTGTTTCTGGGGGCGTTGGCCCCCGGTTCTTTTTTCTATTCTAGACGAATTCGGCCGCCAATGCAACTGCGTCTCACCCTTGCGGCGGCAACCGACAGCACAAAATCACAAGAGGTTTTTATGAACATAGCCATTCTTACCGACACCAACAGCGGCATCTTCCCCGCCGAGGGCCAGGCCCACGGCATCCACGTTCTGCCCATGCCCGTGATCCTGGACGGCAAAACGTATTACGAGGGGGTCAATCTGACCGCCGAAGCCTTTTACAAGCACTTAGAACAGGGTGGCCAGGTCTCCACCTCCCAGCCCGCTCCCGGCGATGTCCTGTCCCTCTGGGAGGGCCTGCTGGCCGACTATGACGAGGTGGTCTACCTGCCCATGTCCAGCGGTCTCAGCGCCTCCTGCCGCTCTGCCATCGGCCTGGCGGAGGAGTTCGGCGGCAAGGTCCAGGTGGTGGACAACCACCGCATCTCCATGACCCTCCGGGACGCCGTCTACGACGCGAAAGCCCTGGCTGACCAGGGCCAGAGCGCCGCCCAGATCAAGCAGGCCTTAGAGGAAACCGCCGCCGACTCCATGATCTTCGTGGGCGTAGAGACGCTCAAGTATCTCAAGGCCAGCGGCCGCGTCACCCCCGCCGGGGCCGCCCTGGGGGCCGCCCTGAACCTCAAGCCTCTGCTCAAGATCGAGGGAGGGCGCTTAGACGCCTACGCCAAGGTCCGCGGCATGACCAAATGCAAGCAGAAAATGCTCCAAGCCATCCAAGCCCTGGCCCAGGACTACGCCGCCAAAGGCTGGTCCATCACCATCGGCGCCGCCGACAGCCACCCGGACCCCGCCGCCGGCGAGGCTTGGACCGCCCAAGTGGCGGAGCTTTTCCCCGGCTGTGACATCCAATACCGCCCCCTCCCCTTCAGCATCGGCTGCCACATCGGCCCCGGCGCCTTCGGTCTCACCGTCAGCCGCCGCCTGGCCCGCTAAATCTCAGTAAGTAGAAAAAGATCCGACGTCCCCACCACAAGGGACGCCGGATTTTTCTTGCTCAGAATTTATGGCTCCTGCGGCTTCTGCCCCTGCTTAAAGCGGGCCGCCTCGGAGATAAAGATCATCCCGCCGATCGACGTGTAGGGCAGCACATACAGGTCCAGCACCCCATAGGTGAACTGAGACACCGCGAACCACAGGAAGTAGCTCAGCCGGAAGCCGAAGAAAGCCCCGCGGAAGCCCTTCGTGCTGGCCATGCCCCGCCGGAACGCCTGGCCCAGGGAATACTCCGGGTGGGCGCAGAGGCAATAGCGCACGGGCAGCAAAACGCTGTGGAGCCAGAAGGTGAACAGCGCCGCCACGATGGCCAGAGCGCCCGCCCCCATCTGGAGCATGGAGCT
This sequence comes from Clostridiales bacterium, assembly GCA_004556345.1. GTDB lineage: Bacteria > Bacillota > Clostridia > Oscillospirales > Oscillospiraceae > Evtepia. Next base: position 11,255 of record SFHQ01000027.1, read on the forward strand.
GGCGCTGGTGTAGGCATCCAACGAAGGCGTGGTGGTGTAAAAGAGGTAGTATAGGTACAGGCTGGGGAGCGTCGCAACGACGCCAATGGCCCGGACCAGGACTGTGATGACAAACTCGACCACAATGGCCTTGCCCATCCGGCCGCTCTGCCGGTACCACTGGCCCACGGCCTGGACGTTGCCCTGCCCCGTCCGTATCACGTTCCAATACTGCTCCATGGCCCCCAGCCGCAGAGGGGCCAGCAGGGCCAGGCAGAGGAGGTTAATGAAGACGAACACAGCGATCTGCCGGTAGGTCAACGGGATGGCCAGGACCGTCTGGGTCAGGTCCATGCGGAAAAGAATGCTGAAGCCCTGGTCATTGAAGAAGATGCCGCTCTGGGTGCTGCTGTAATCGGCCAGGTTCATCACGCCGTAGCTCAGCGTGCCCCCGGCCAGGTAGCGGATGCCGTAAAAGGCCACGCTGATGCACACCAGCAGCAGCGTCACCCGCATACAGACCGGGTGCATCATGATGCGCTTGGCCACAAACTTGATCTCCCGCCGGTGGGGGAAGCGCGGGGGCTGGTTCGGCGGGGTCGCCCAATTCATGTTCTGGTTGGGCGGTGGGGTCTGATTCGTCATAGTGTTTCCTTTCCCTGGGGTCACAGGCCGTACTGGGCGGCGTCCGCCGGGTTGACCAGGATGACTTTGTCCCGGCTGCGGTAGACGCTGGTGCTCTCCAGCTTGGTCTCTTTGTGGGTGCCGTTTTCATAGAGGTTGCGGTAGACTTTTACGGTGTAGCCGGTGTAGGGCGTCACACTGACCTGGGTCGTGCCGACAGGGACGCTGGCGTCCGTTTTATACACGGTCTTATAGGGCGTGGTGCCCACGACCTCATTGGTCATCTCCACAGTGATGTTGTCGCTCTTGGTGCCCACGATGTTCACCGTCAGCGACCGCCCGGAGACAGAGGCCAGAACTTTCAGCGGGAAGGGCGTGTTGTTCTTAAACTTAAAGTCCTTTGCGCCGTAGTAGACCGTGGCGTCCATCCCTTCCGGGACATAGCGGGTGATATACCCGTGGGGATAGCGCTCGGTGATCTGCAAATTGGCCCGCAGCGCCGCCAGATAGACGGTGGAAGAACCCTGACACACACCGCCGCCCGTCTCCTGGACGCTCTCGCCGCCGACGTAAGCGGGGGCGGGCAAAAAGCCGCGGGAGGCCTGCCGGCTGCCCACCAGGCCGTTGTAAGAGAACTCTTCACCGGGCATAATGACCGCGCCGTTAAAGAATTTGGCCGCCAGCTTAATATTTTCCACGCGGTTGACCGTCCCGGCGATGTTCGTCGTGCAGGAGCCCAGCGTATCCTGATAGAGCTGACCGGAGAGGTCGGCCACGGTAACCGTGGGCTGGGTGATGGTCAGGGGCAGAGAGCGCTTCTCACCCCAATCCATGGCGTCAAAGGTCTTCTGGGCCTCGTCGGCGTCAAAGCTCACGCCCACGCTGTCCTGCTTAAAAATTTTCTGCGCCTTGTCAAACTGGGCGTTCTGCACCGGCTTCTCGATCTGGGTCAAAATATTCGCCAGGTCCAGGGTCTCCGGGGGCAGCTGCTCCAGGCGGATGTCAAACTGTGCCTGCGCCCCGGAGAGGGTGACGATGTCGTTCTCCCCCAGGTGCGCTAAGATCTGGTCCTCGATGGCCTGCTGATCCACTTTGTTGCCGGGGGTGCCTTTCACCAGGACCAGGTCCGTCCCGCTGACCTCCCAGCTGGGGGCCACCGGCTCCCGGCCCAGTTCCTCCTGAATGGTCCCCAAAATGGTCCCCAGGTTGTCGCTGTTCTGGTAGACCGGTAAAATTTCGCTCCCCTGGTTCAGGCACTTGAGATACCAGCCGCCCCGCGCCAAGAACGAGGCGTCCCGCCCCACGGCCCAGGCCCGCTCAACGGTGGCCGCGCAGTCGATGGCCACGCTGGAGAGGGGGACCTCCACGGTCTGGATCTCCCCCTGGTCTGTGGAGACGGTGAAGGCCACGCCCCGCGTCTCGTCCAGGGGAACTTCCTGCACGGCCTTCTCCAAGGCCGCCTGGGCCTCTTCCTTGGTCATGCCGCCTAAGTCCACCGCTTCCACGGTGACGTGGGGATAGATCACGTCGCGGCCCGCCGCGCCGCATAAGATGCCGTACCCGACCAGCAAAGCCACGACGATCAGGCAGACAATAAGCAGTATTTTTTTCTTGCCGGACAGGCCGCTGCCTGCCCTACAGGTTCGATCCATAGTGCGCCCCTTTCCCCTGGTCTCTCTTCTGGTCTGTGTTCTCTTTTTTTCCAGAAAATGCACTTCTTCGACACAGGGATGATTGGTCTATATTATATGAAATCTACCCGGAAAAATCAACCGGCCCAGGCGGGATATTTTACATCTCGGCGTTTTTCCCGCGCCGCTCTGTTTTTTCGGAGCATCTTTACATTTTCTGACCCGTCTGCTATATTGAACCTAACAAAAAATAAGTACAGAAAGGGGATCTCTCCCATGCAGATCAACACCGTCTGGGCGGCCTATTTCAGCGCCACCGACACCACCAAAAAAGTGGTCACGCAAATCGCCCGCCGCCTGTCCCAGCAGCTCCAATGTCCCATGCAGACCTTCGACTTCACCCTCAAGCACGTCCGCAAAACCCCCAAGGCCTTCGCCGCCGGGGACCTGGTGGTCTTCGGCACCCCGGTCTACGCCGGGCGGGTGCCCAACCTGCTCATCAAGTACGTTGCGTCCGTCCAGGGAAATGGTGCTCTCGCCGTCCCCGTGGTCTGCTACGGCAACCGGAACTATGACGACGCTCTCTCTGAGCTGCGCCTGACCCTGACCGCCGGGGGCTTTCATCCCGTGGCCGGGGCCGCCTTCTCCTGCCAGCACTCCTTCTCCCTGACCCAGGGGGCCGGTCGCCCGGACATCAGCGACCTGACCATCGCCACCGGCTTTGCCGACCAGGTCTATCACAAGGTCGAGGCACTCCCCAGCGCAGAGGCCTGCCCGCCCCTCTTTGTGAAGGGCAACGACCCCGTGGGGCCCTACTACACCCCCCGCGACCGCCACGGCAACCCCATCAACATCCTGCCCGTGAAGCCCAAGACGAAGGATACCTGCACCCAGTGCGGCCGCTGCGCCAGGGAATGTCCCCTGGAGGCCATCGACCCGGCAGACGCCCACAACATCGTCGGCAAGTGCATGAAGTGCAACCGCTGCGTCCGCCACTGCCCCAAGGGAGCCAAGTATTTCGACGACCCCAACTACCTTTACCACAAGACCGAGCTGGAAGAGCAATACACCTGGCCCCGCAAGGAGCCGGAGTTGTTCCTCTAATCAAAAAAACAAACGTCATGCCAAAAGCAGAAGTCCCGCCGCTTTCCCCTGCGGCGGGACTTCTGTTCTGCTATGGCAACCGGCTCTCCAGACAGTACCCCCCGCCGCGATAGGACGTGATGACCACCGGAGCATCGTCGTCCCCCAGCTTTTGCTTCAGGCGGGAGATGGTCATGCGCAGGGCCTGGGGATTGTCGGCCATGGGCTGCTGCCAGATCTCTTGATAAAGCTCGTCCGCCGGGACCGTCTGACCCCGGTGGCGGGCCAGGTAGAGGGCCACGGCAAACTCTTTCTGGGTCAGCATCAGGTCCCGCTCGCCCAGATAGGCCTTGCTGGAGAGCAGATAGAGCTTGAGCGGGCCGCAGTGGACGCACCGGCGCATCCGCTGCCCCGCCCGCAGGCGGGCCTCCACGCGGGCCACTAAGACGTTGAGGTCGTAGGGCTTGGGCAGGTAGTCGTCGCCCCCGGCGGTGAGGCCCTGGATAATGTCCTCGTTCTCCCCCAGGGCGCTGAGGAAGAGGATGGGGATGTCATAGTTTTCCTTGATCTCCCGGCAGAGGGTCAGGCCGTCCCCATCGGGCAGAAGAATGTCCAGGACGATCAGCTCCACGTCATGCAGGCGCAGCTGCTCCCGGCAGGCCTGTACCGTGGCCGCCTGCAAAACCCGGCAGCCCCGCATGGTCAGGGCGGCGGTGTTGATGTCCATGATGTGGGGGTTGTCCTCGACCAGGAGGACCAAAGGTTCCTTCATGCGTCATCCCTCCTCTGGGTGCGTTGGGTTTGGTTGGTCCGGCTGCGCGGCCTCCGGCGTGCAGGGCAGCAGGATGCGGAAGGTCGTGCCCCCCGGCCCCGTCGATGCCAGGGTCAGGGTGCCGCCGTGGTGCTTCACCACGTCCTGGCAGATGTACAGGCCAATGCCGCTGCCGCCGTCGCCGCTGTATCCCTTGTCGAAGATATAGGGGATGCGCTCCTCCGGGATGCCCTCCCCGGTGTCCTCTACCAGCAGGCGGACGGTATCGAGCGCGAGGTTCCCCCGACCGGGGAGCAGGCTGGCCCGATAGGTGATGGTGCCCCCCTGGGTGTGCTTGTTGGCGTTCATCGTGAGGTTAATGAGCAGCTGGAGCAGCATCCCCCGGTTCCCGGAGATACAAAGCCCCGCCCCGCCGGTGCAGACCAGCCGGTTCTGCCGCTTGTCCAGCAGGGGCTGGCAGACCTTTGCCGCCGCCTCGAAGAGGGACGGCAGCTCGATCAGCTCCGTCTGCGTCTCCCGCCCGCCGCCCTGCGACAGCTCGATCAGCTCCGAGACCAGGGCCGACAGGCGCTGGGCCTCGGACGAGACCACCGTCATGTGGTCCTGCATCCCCTGGTCTGCCTGACCCTGGGCCAGCTGCCAGTTGGTCAGCTGGGCGTAGCCGCTGATGACGGTCAGGGGCGTTTTCAGCTCGTGGGCTATCTGGTGCAGGAAGTCCGTTTTCAGCTGGTTGAGCTGGGTCAGGACCTGCTGCTGCCGTCGGCTTTCGGCCAGATCTTCCCGCTGGCGGTTGCTCTGGACGCCGATGGCCACCGCCATGAGAAACACGAACAGCAGCATATAGGGCGGCGCCGTCCCCCGCCGGGTCACGGCCAGCACGATCCGCCCGAACCAGGCCTCATACACATCCGCCCCCAGCAGCAGGGCGTAGCCCAACAAGACCAGCCCGTCCTCCCAATGCACCGTCCTGGTCCGGATCAGACGCCGGATCAGGCAGAAGATGAGATAGGCGAAAAACGGCAAGGAGACATCGTAGCAAAGCCGGGTCAGCTCCTTGACCTGCTGGGTGGGCAGGATAAAATGCAGCGCCGACAGCACGCCATAGGCCCCCACATAGCACCAGACCACCCACCGTTTCGCCGCCCCTCGGTAGAGGTTGGCCAGCAAGAGCAGCAAGGCAAAGGCCTGCAAGGCGATCATCCACACCAAGAACCGGTAGGCAAGCGCCCAGTTATACTCCGGGCACAAGAGATGCACCACGTAAAAATTCTGGTTCCGCATCCCCATGAGCCAGCAGGTCAGGGCCAGAAAGCCATACTTTGGCCCCCGCTGGATGGCCGCCAGCAGCAGGAAGCAACAGCCAAACAGACACAGCCCGCCGCTGAGGGCCAGGGAATACAGGTCGTTCCCCCGCTGCATCTCCTGGGTCTTTTCCGGGGAGGACAGATACAGCCGGGGCAGACTGCCGCCCTCCTTGTGGACGAAGTTGGCGTACTGGCAGACGATCTCCACCCGCCCGTCCTCGCCGGTGTAGATGGGGATGTCCATGTAATTGATCCGCGCCTCAGACGCTGCCGCCGTGTCCGCTACCTTGCCGATCTCCAAGACCTGCTTGCCATTGAGATAGACGCGGGTGCTGTAATCAAAGGAATACCCGCTGAGCACCAGATACTGCCCCGGCTGGGCCAGCAGCTCCAGGCGATAGGTCCCATAGGGGACGCTCTCGTCATGCGCCCCGGTCTCCCGGCCGCGCAGGTCTGCTTGGGTGCTGGCCAGCGTTTCGGGGTAGAACGTCCAGTCGCTGCCCAGGGTGTAGACGGTGTGGGCAAAGTCCGCCCCGCGGGCGTCCAACACGCCGTCCGCCGGGGTCAGCTCCCCCGTCGCGTCCTCCTGGCTGGAAAACAGCCAGACCATGGCGCACAGCACCACCAGCACCGCCGGGAGCAGCAACACCCAGGTCTGTTTTTTCGGTTTTGGCATGGGACGCACCCCCTCCGGCGCAGGAAAGCCCCATCCTGTAGGATACTCTCCTACAGGAAAAGGGGGATCCCCCTTTTCGCGCTATTTTTGACGATCCTTGGTTCAAAACCAGGGAAATCAAAATGTATAGGCACAGTATAACGAACCCCATCGAACTTTGCAAGCAGGGCATGTTCCCGATCGGGTTTTCACATGCGCGGTGGGGCAATTTTCTCCCTAAAAACAACATCCTCTCTCCGGATAGGGTCTATATCCAGAGAGAGGATGTTGTTTTTCTTTCCCCGTGAGACAAACCCCACCGGACAGAGAGAGTCTCAAGCTCCCCTTCCCGAACTGTCCGGCACCTTCTGCCTCTTAGGTGTGTTTAGTATGCCATAAAAAGCGGAGCTTGTATATCCGTCCAAAGTATGAGAAGGCGATCGATCTCCGTTAAAATCACGAGTATTTATCCGCATGGACACTAGGTGACACTTTGTTTTTTGGTTTGCAAACTTTGTTAGTCCGTGCTATACTGACTTCAAGATATTAAACTTTATAAAAAGGGGGGATCCCCCATGGAAGCCTTTACATTCCTGTCCAGCCTCCGGCGGAGCCAGGCTCTGATGCGCCTGCTGGGACACCGGCAGACGTATCTGTTTGAATACTTTACCGTGCAGGACAGCATGGTCATCTACAACAAGGACATGACCGTCTGGCGGAAGATCGAGCATTACCTCGGCGGGGACCAGAGCATCCGCCAGGGCCAGCTCCGCCCCGAAGACAGCTGGCAGATGCGGGAGCTGCTGACGGGCAGTCTCCACGGCCCCATGGAGCTGCGGGGCATCCGAACGCAGGGCGAGGAGACGGTGTACGAGGTGGACGCCGTCCCCTCTGAAGACGAGGCGGCCGGAACGATCTACCTGGGCTACATCCGGGACATCACCCTGGAAAAGGCCAAAGAAAAAAGTCTGCGCCAGCAGGCCCAGCGGGATTCCCTGACCCTGCTGTACAACAACATGACCGGCAAGGCCCTCATCGACCAGTACCTGCGGGAGAAGGACCCCTACGCCTCCTGCGGCCTGCTGGTCATCGACGTGGACTTTTTCAAGAATGTCAATGATCGCTACGGCCATCTCTTCGGGGATAAAGTCTTGCAGGAGCTGGCGCATTTGTTGCAGACGCTGTTCAGCAAGAAAGATATCCTCGTCCGGGCCGGCGGCGATGAGTTTCTGGTCTTTCTGAAAGACGTGGACCACGCCACCCTGCTCAACAAGACCCGGCAGCTCTCCGAGTCCGTCCGCAAGATCCCCTTCTCGGAAAACGACTACTGCCTCACGTGCAGCATCGGGGCCTGCTTTCTGCCGGAAAACGTGTCTGGTTATTTATACAGCCAGCTCTTTGAAAACGCCGACTGGGCCCTTTACCAGGCCAAGGAAAACGGCCGCAATCAATACGTCTTCTGCGACGACCTCCGCCGCTACACCGAATCCACGCCCCACGTGGCCCATCTGGACGCCGACGGGCCGGAGCTGGACACCCGCTACCTGCACAACGACCTGATCTCCACCGCCTTCGAGATCTTTGAAAGGACCAGTCGTTTTGAAGACGCCATCGACCTCTTCCTCAAGATCGTCGGCATCCTCCTGCAGCTGGACCGCATCACCATCCTCTCCACCAACATCAAGGAGCGGCGGCACACCAAGCTCTTCCAGTGGCTGGCCTCCAAGGCTTCCTCTGCGCTGGCAGATACGGTCAGCTTTACCAAAGAGGATTTTCTCACCCTCTTTCAAAGCTATGACGAAAACGGCATCGCCGTATTGCAGCACGACAACCTCAGTATGTACTCCCCCGCCGCCCAGGACCAGCTCATGCAGGGCGGCGTCAAGACCGCGGTCTACACCGCCATCTACAACGAGGGCGAGTATCAAGGGGCCGTGGCCTACATCGTCTGCGGCAGCAAGCGCTTCTGGACCACCCAGAGCCGCCGGGAGCTGGGGGAGCTGACCAAGATCATCACCGCCTACCTCACCCGCCACCTGGCCGCCAACGCCATCGACGGCGGCCGCATCACCGCGCCGGACTTCGACCGGCTCACGGGCCTGCTCTCCTTCACCCGCTTCCGGGAGGAGGTGGAGCACAAGATCGTGGGCGGCTACGCCGAGGGCTACCAGATCATCTACTGCGACTTTGAAAACTTCAAGTATTTCAACGAGGTCTACGGCTACGCCACCGGCGACAAGGTCCTGAAAGAGTTCAGCGATCTGCTCGTCGAGGCCGTAAAAACCAAGGGCGAGAGCTACCTCTGCCGCATCGTGGGCGACCAGTTCTGCCTCTATCTCCGCCACACCCCCCAGGGGCCAGACGACTCCGTGGCCCGCTTTGCCGCGGCCTTTGGTCAGGCCTTTTCCCAGCGCCAGGCCCTGGTCTACCCGGAGGCCCACCTGCGGGTGCGCTTTGGCATCTACGCCGTGGAGCCCACTTGTCTCAGCGCCTCCTCCGCCATCGACAAGGCCAACTTTGCCCGGAAGCAAATTCTATCGGACGCCCACGAGCTGGTCCGCCTTTACGACAAGGAAGCGGCCCAGCGCCAGGCCCTGACCAACGAGCTGATGAACGGCCTCATCCGGGCCATAGAGCACCACGAGTTCAAGCTCTACCTCCAGCCCAAGTTCTCTCTGGCTGACCTGACCGTCATCGGCGCCGAGGCCCTGGTCCGCTGGGAGAAGCCCGACGGGACCATCCTCTATCCCGACCAGTTCATCCCCATCCTGGAAAACAGCGGCCGCATTGTCGAGCTGGACCTCTACATGCTGGAGCAGGTGGCGGCCTTCTTAGAGCGCAACGCCAAGGCCGGGCGCAAGCTCATCCCCATCGCCGTGAACGCCTCCGTCCTCCTGGCGAAAGATCTGCGCAACGCCGAGACATACAGCAAGATCCTCGCCGACCACCACATCAACGCCGCCCTCTTAGAGATCGAGCTGACCGAGACCGCCGCCGTCTCCGAGTTTGACTGTGTGAAGCGTCTGTTCGCCTGTTTCCAGGAGAAGAACATGCAGACCTCCCTGGACGATTTCGGCGCGGGCTACTCCCTCCTGAACTCTGTCGTGGACATCCCCATCAACACCGTGAAGCTCGACCGCAGCTTCCTCACCCGCTGCACCACGAACCAGCGGGGGCTTTACTTCCTCCAGGAGATCGTGAACATGGTCAAGGGCCTGGGCTACCAAGTCATCTGCGAGGGCATCGAGACCAAAGACCAAGTGGACCTCATGCGCTCCCTGGGCTGCGACGCCGCCCAAGGCTTCTGGTTCTCCAAGGCCATTTCGGCCGAAGCGTTCGAGGAAAAATACATGACCGACTGACCAAACAACAAAGAACCCACCCCGGCGCTCCCCCTCCAACCAGGATACAGGGAGCGCCGGTTTTTGTGCCGCTTTTTTCCTCTCATACTTTGGTCGGATTGGCAGGTCATGTCGAATCCACTAAGATATTCTCGAACGATTTCAACCACATTCAGAAGGATCATTAGGACAAGGGGCGTGCCCCTTGTCCCGTAGTGCGCACTACGGGACGGGCGCTTTCCTTGGCCTTGTGCAAATTCAACCGAGAGAACAGGAGGTTTCCTATGAAAAAACGACTACTCAGCTTGGCCCTCTGCCTGGCGCTTTGTTTGGGGCTGTTCCCCTTCGGTGCGTTGGCAACAGGCGGCGGCGGGATCTATGTGCCCCCCGGTAGCCATACAGAAGGGAGCGGCGGTACCTATACCCCCCAGAAGACACGCGGGCGGAGATCTGGTGCGTAAGCAAGCCCGATTCCATTGGCCGCAGCTATGACGGCACAACGGACGGAAGCACGATTCCAATCGACTTGACTTTTACAGACGGCACAAATAACATCATACTCAAAGAAGGAACGGGCTTTACTGCCAAGAAGACCTTCGATTCCGCAGACGCGGGATGGCATACCGTCACTGTGGAGTTGAAACTTATCGGTGAAGCTGCAACGAAGTACAAACTCAAAGAAGATTCGGAGCAATTCACGATCGGCGGCTACATCAACAAGGCCTATCCCAAGCTGACCATGTCCCTTTCCAAGACGACTTGTGCGGTGGGCGAAAAACTCCTTCCGCTTCTGTCTGTCGACGGTGTTCAGGAAGGTGCTGCGGTGACATACTACTATACACCGATCAAATCTGGATATTTGGAGTTTGAAGGCAGCAATGCCGTTCCCAAGATTGACGAGAACACTGCAATCAGCGAACCCGGCACATATTACGTCTATGCCAAGACCGGCGAAACCACGAACTACAAAGAGGAACGGTCAACAACCGTGGAGCTTACGGTTAGCAACGATGTCGCTTCGGTGACGACGAGCGACGACGTGATCACCAACTATACCTCGCTCGATGACGCGCTGGATGCGGTGAAGGACGGCGATACCATCACGCTGCTAAGCGATGCGGCGGTCACTAGGTGGCATTCTCTCTCAACAGCGTTTACCCTGGAGCTCAACGGCAAAACAGCCACGACAAATGCAGAGCTCTATATTTATGCGCAGGTCATCGTCCAGGACAACAGCACCGGGAAAACCGGCGGAATGGCTGGCACCTCTCTTCTGAATGTGCAGTCGAATGGCGATCTGATCATCCAAAGTGGCACCTTCGGTGGACGAATCACGATAAACGATGGCAAGCTGACCATTAAGGGCGGAACCTTCAACCAAGAGGTAGACCTTCGTAGAGGCGATTCCGATTCCGTTTTCTTCTCCGGCGGCACATTCGCGAATATTTGGTATCCCAATTCCAGCGGTTCTTTCCTTGATCTACTGGCGGATGGTTGTGCCTTCTACGACAATAACGACCAACTCGTCAATGCCGCCAATAGCACAGGCGGATATTTGTACAACGTGAAGGTCAAAGAGCACCAGCACAGCTTTACCGACGGTGCGTGTGCCTGCGGCTACACCTGCCCGCACACTTCGGTAGACGAGAGCGGCGCTTGCGAGGTCTGCAAAAAGCAGTTCGCCGCCAGCGTGACGGCGGGCGAGTATGTCACCTATTATGATACCTTCGGCAGCGCGCTCTCTTATGCGACCCGGAACGACGGCTGCACGCTGAAGCTGCTGGCGGACGTGACCGGAACGACAGTGATGATCAATAATCCGTTCATCTTTGATCTGAACGGTCACAGCGTCGATGCACTGAGCGTGGACGCCAAGGCGACGATCAAGGACTCCGGTACGACGAAGGGCAGAATTGGTAAGGTGACGGTTTTCAATGAAAAGGTGACCGATCTGACCCTCGGTAGTCTGCTGGAGGAGGGCTATGCCTTCAAGTACGGAAACGGTTACTGGGCGAATGACAGTTACCTCCAAACAACAGAGGGGTCGTTTGTCACCGTTGAGAAGGCTCCTATCCAGAGCGTCAATGTGTACGCAAAGGACAAGAACAATCAGGAAATCTTGACCATAGCATATGGTGCGACGGGAGAGGTAACACTGGTCTCAAGCTGCAACCTGAGCGAAACGAGCGGAGAAAACCTCAGCTGCGCGTGGTATAAACTTACGGACGATACGGCGATCCCCCCGCTGGAAGGGGCGGCTGGCACGAGTTATAAGTTACCCGCCGATCTTCCTGCCGGGACGTACACCTACCGCGTCACCTTCACCAGCGACGGCTATTCCAAGAGCGCCGAGATCACCATCACCGTTACGCCAATCAGCCTTGTGGGCGCGACGGTCACAGTCAGTAACCTGACCTACAACGGCAACCCACAGGAGCCGACGGTCACGGTCAAGCTCGGTGATGAAACGCTGAGTAGAGATAACGACTACACCGTGCAGGTCGCGAAGCAGACCGACGCGGGCAGCTATACGCTGACTATCAGCGGTAATGGCAACTACACCGGCACAAAAACGGTAGAGTGGAAAATCCTGCCTAAAACCATAGCAAACCCGACTATCGAGGTTGGCTCTGGCGGAATCTATGACAAAACCGCTAAAACACCTTCCGTTGTGGTCAAAGACGATGATGCTACTATTCCTAATAGTGAGTACACAGTTTCTTACGAAAACAACACCAATGCAGGCACCGCTACTGTGAAAATTACGAACAAAGAAAATGGCAACTACACTGTTAATTGTAGCTCCACCTTCAAGATTCAAAAAGCGCCTGCACTGACACTAAAGACTATCAATGTAACAGCAACGGCGGGCGTTGCC
>SFHQ01000059.1 GCA_004556345.1 Clostridiales bacterium
CTACGGTTAGCGTCATAGCAGTTTAGAACGAATTCATCTCCCTTATCTGTCTGCGGATATTTTTGTTGTACGCTGTAAGTACCACCCTTAATATAGGCTGTACCTTCGTGAACATATACTGCATGGATATTACCGACTAAAGTGCCGTTCTCAATGGTCAGTGTTGAACCATCCTGAACATCAACAGCATAGCAGTCATTTTCCTTTGCCTGCAAAGTGCCGTTGCCGGTAATGGTCAGGTTGCCAGTACCACGAACGGAAATCAAAGACCAGTTATTATCATCTTTAGCTGGCTGGTCCCATAAATCAGCTGTATTATACAGTTTGTGACCAGCTAAATTTAATGTAATGGTTTTATTAGAGACTGAAATAGTTCTTGCTAAATCAATGTCACTTAAGAGTGTGATCGTCTGAGTATTTGTAGCTGCTTTAATCGCTGCCTGCAAGGTGCTATATCCCTGGTCACCAATTTTTGCGACAACAGACTCTGGAGTTTCGCTGTCCTCACCCTCCGCGAACGCAAACGGTGCCATCGTCAGCATCATACACACGCACAAAACGACGGACAAAAATTTCCTTCTCATATCTTTTACCTCCTAAGATTCCATGAGAATTTTTACCATCTATCTATGTAAAAAATGCTGGAAGGAAGAGACCTTACGGGAAAGAAAATCGCTGTTTTATGCGCATAAAACAGCTGTAAGGCATACCTTACAGCATGAGCTTTCGGTAGCGGGAGAGGGGGGATTTTGGGACGGGGTGGCAGCTTGACCACGCGCGGCGTACCCCCCTGGCTCCACAGGGAGAGCGTAGCACAGTGCAGGGCGTTTTGCAATTCTACCTGCAAAAATAGCGCATTTCGAGACAAAATTTGCACGTGTTACGCAGAAAAATCTATTGGACGTACCCAGTGTAGCAGGCTTTTCGGAAAAGTCAAGCCACCCGAACCGTCCTTTTGACGAAGTTTTTGCATTTTTTTCGGCGGGGCGGGGCTTGCAGGAATCACAGCAAAATGGATTGCAGTTTCTGGTGAAATCATGTATAATGAGGGCTAATCTTTCATTTGACCGTTTCCGGCCAAAGTCGACTATTGACTTGACACCTGATTGGGCAGTATAATAGGGTACTTTGACCGGGCCGAAACGGCCTGCCGGGCGGGGCGTTTTTTCTGTTTGACTGGCTTCTCGCCTTGCCCAGGACACAAGAAACAGAGGTTCTTGCCATGAATACGAATAAGAAGCTGAACATGACCATGCTGTGCGATTTCTATGAGCTCACCATGGGCAACGGGTACTTTAAGGCCGGGTATAAGGACCGGATCACGCACTTTGATCTGTTCTTCCGCAACGTGCCGGACAAGGGCGGCTACGCCATCGCGGCGGGGCTGGAGCAGGTGATCGAGTATATCCAGGACCTGCACTTTGACCCGGAGGACATCGAGTACCTGCGCAGCCGGAACATGTTCGACGAGGGATTTCTGGACTATCTGGCCAACTTTAAGTTCACCGGCGACATCTTCGCCGTGCCGGAGGGGACGCCCGTGTTCCCCAAGGAGCCGATCCTGACCGTCCGGGCCCCTGCGATCCAGGCCCAGCTGCTGGAGACCTACCTGCTGCTGACCATCAACCACCAGAGCCTGATCGCGACCAAGTCCAACCGCATCGTCCGGGCCGCCAGAGGCCGGACCGTGCTGGAGTTCGGCTCCCGCCGGGCCCAGGGGTCCAGCGGCGCCATCGACGGCGCCCGCGCGGCCTACATCGGCGGCTGCAAGGGCACGGCCTGCACCATCTCCGACCAGCTCTACGGCGTGCCCGCCGGGGGAACCATGGCCCACGCCTGGGTGCAGACCTTCCCCAGCCAGTACGAGGCCTTTAAGACGTACTGCGAAATTTACCCCGACAACGCGATCCTGCTGGTGGACACCTACAATACGCTCAAGAGCGGCATCCCCGACGCCATCAAGGCCTTTAACGAGGTCCTGAAGCCCAAGGGCATCACCAAATGCGGGATCAGATTGGACTCCGGCGACATGGCCTATCTCACCCGCGAGGCCCGGAAGATGCTGGACGAGGCCGGCTGGACCGAGTGTAAGATCACCGTGTCCAACTCCCTGGACGAGATCTTGATCCAGGACCTGCTGCTGCAGGGGGCGCAGATCGACTCCTTCGGCGTGGGCGAGCGGCTCATCACGGCCCGGAGCGAGCCTGTCTTCGGCGGCGTGTATAAGCTGGTGGCCTTTGAGGACGAGCAGGGGAACGTGGTGCCCAAGATCAAGCTGAGCGAGAACGTGGCCAAGATCACGACCCCGCACTATAAGAAGCTCTACCGCCTCTTTGCCAACGACACCGGGAAGGCCATCGGCGACTGGATGTGTACCTACGACGAGGACGTGACCAGCAACCTGGCCGAGGACGGCAGCCTGACCATCTTTGACCCCGACGCCACCTGGAAGAAGAAGACGCTGACCAGCTTCTCCGCCCAGGAGCTGCAGAAGCCCATCTTCTTAAACGGCGAGCTGGTCTATGACATGCCCACCCTGGACGAGATCCAGCGCTATTGCCAGGCACAGATGGAGACACTGTGGGACGAGGTCAAGCGCTTTGACAACCCCCACAACTACTATGTGGACCTGTCCCAGAAGCTGTGGGACATCAAGTACGACCTGCTGACCCACCACAAGTGAGACCGGCCAGGCCCTATCCCAAGGGAGATCATCAAGAAGGAGCGTGGCGGGCGTGAAAGCAGAAGAACGCAGACAGATCATCGCCCAGACCCTGACGGCGGACAAGGCCATCAGCGCAACGGCCCTGGCGGGGAAATTCTCCGTCAGCCGCCAGATCATCGTGGGGGACATCGCCCTGCTGCGGGCGGCGGGGATGGACATCGTGGCGACGCCGCGGGGCTATAAGCTGGGGGAGTCCTCCGGCCTGCTGCGGACGGTGGCGACCATCCACACGAAGGAGCAGGTGGAGCAGGAGCTGCTGACCATCGTCGACAACGGCTGCACGGTGATCGACGTGGTCGTGGAGCACCCCCTGTACGGGCAGATCTGCGGCCAGCTGAGCCTGGCCTCCCGGTATGACGTGGCCCAATACGTGGAAAAGGCACGGGGGACGGCCCCCCTCTCCCTTTTGACCGGGGGGGTGCATCTGCACCACCTGCGCTGCCCCGACGAGGCGGCCTATCAGCGGGTCTGTGCCGCTCTGGACAAACTGGGCCTGCTGTATACCCCAGAGCAGCAAAACAGGGATTGACAAACCCGACACAAACGATTACAATAGTCCGTACACCTGTCAAGACAGGTAGTACGGACTATTTTTTCGTCCTCCAGTGAGCGGAGGGCGGGAAGGAGAGAGACATGAACGGATTTCGCGCATTCCTGAAGCGGAAGAACATCGAGTTCTCCGCCAAGCGTTACGGGGTGGATGCGCTGGGCGCCATGGCCCAGGGCCTCTTCTGTACGCTACTGGTCGGAACCATCCTGAACACGCTGGGCACCCAGTTCCACATTGGGTTCCTGTCCGCCACGGTCGTCACCGTGGGCACGGGGGAGACGGCGACGGCCTACACCATCGGCGGACTGGCCTCGGCGATGGTCGGCCCGGCCATGGCTGTGGCCATCGGGTCGGCCCTGCAAGCGCCGCCCTTGGTCCTGTTTTCCCTGGTGCCGGTGGGCTTTGCGACCAATATTCTGGGCGGAGCGGGCGGCCCTCTGGCTGTTTTGGTCATCGCCATTATTGCCGCTGAGTGCGGCAAGGCCGTCTCGAAGGAAACCAAGATCGACATTCTCGTGACGCCGATCGTGACGGTTTTGGCCGGCATCGGCGTGGCCTATCTCGTTGCACCCCCCATCGGCAAGGCTGCTTCCTGGGTGGGCAACCTCATCATGTGGGCGACCGAGCTGCAGCCCTTCTTCATGGGCATTTTGGTCTCCGTCATCGTGGGCATTGCGCTGACGCTGCCCATCTCCAGCGCAGCCATCTGTGCGGCCCTGGGCCTGACGGGTCTGGCCGGCGGCGCAGCCGTTGCCGGGTGCTGCGCCCAGATGGTCGGCTTTGCGGTGCTGTCCTTCCGGGAGAATAAGTGGGGCGGCCTGGTCTCCCAGGGCCTGGGCACCTCCATGCTCCAGATGGGCAACATCGTCCGGAACCCGAAGATCTGGATCCCCGCGACCCTGGCCTCGGCCATTACCGGCCCCATCGCGACCTGCATCTTCCGCCTGGAGATGAACGGTGCAGCCGTCTCCTCCGGCATGGGCACCTGCGGCCTGGTCGGCCCGATCGGGGTCTACACCGGCTGGGTGGATCAGATCGCCCAGGGCACGAAAGCCGGCATCACCGGCATGGATTGGCTGGGGATGGTCCTCATCTGCTTCGTGCTGCCGGGGGTGCTGAGCTGGCTCATCGGCCTGGGCTGCCGCAAGCTGGGATGGATCAAAGAGGGCGACCTGACCCTGGATACCTGAGCCTTTGGGACATCTACTTGCACAAGAAAACTTATACAAAGAAAATGTTGTGTTTCTATACAAATTTGACAAATGAGATTGGTGCAAAACCAAAAAAATTTCCGTCCTTTGGACAAAATGCTTGAAAAATCTGCCGAAAAGGTAGATACTATGGGTATGGCAAAATCGCCCATCTCCACAGAAGAGAGTTTTTGAAAACCGAAGGAGGAACCCCACCATGAAAAAGATGATCGCTCTGTGCATGGCAGCAGTGATGTCCCTGGCTCTGCTGGCCGGCTGCACTTCCGCCGACCCCAACAACCCCTATGGCCAGGAGCCCGCAGAAGGCAACCCCGGCGCCACCACCGAGGAGACCGCCGCTGTGCTGATCTACGAGCAGGCTTGATCCCATATCGACGAAACACAGAAGGCCCAGCAGTTTAGATACTGCTGGGCTTTTTGCGCTTGAAGGACCTGGGTATTTGCTCTATACTAAAATAGAATCTAGAGAAACGGACGATAGAGAAAGGGTTCGGAGGAACTGATTATGTCAAAGAGGGAAAGTGTTTTTGAGAATAAAAAACTCCTGTATGAGTGGGATTGGGAAGAAAATCAAAGAGAAGGTTTTACTCCCCAAAATATTACAATGGGCTCAATCAAACAAATTCATTGGGTATGTGCTAAAGGACATAAATGGCAAGCGAGTCCTAACAATAGAAGCAAAGGAAATGGGTGCCCAGTTTGTGCGGGACGAAAAATAGAACCGGGATATAATGATTTTGCTACAATATATCCTGAATTGGTAAAAGAATGGCATCCAACAAAAAATGAGGACCTAACTCCGCAAAGTATTGCGCCTCGTTCTAGTCGAGGAAT
>SFHQ01000028.1 GCA_004556345.1 Clostridiales bacterium
CAAGCAAGAAGTATATCTGCCTCTGAATGGAGTAAAGATGCATGGAGTCTAAAAACTTTTAGCCTGTGCAGAGTATCTTTTCCTTCCAGTCTCTGCTATACTCTTCTGTAAGACGAATTTTTTTGAAAAATTCGGTTGCGTTTTTCCGGCAGGAGACTCTTTATTATATTAAAGGGGGTATTTGACGTGCGCCTCCCAAAGGAGAAAGGAGAAAGCGACGATGCTGAACCGCATTCTTACGCTGGCACTGATGCTGAGCGTTGTGATCTGCTGTATTTTTGTGTTCACGGAGGATCCCCCGGAGCTGGAACAGACCGGCCCGCTGCCGATCTTGATGTACCATGACGTGACCGATGGACCGACAAGCGACAACCCAATGGTGGTGACGACGGAAAAGCTGGAGGGGGACTTGTGCTGGCTGAAAGAAAACGGCTATCATACGATTCTTCCCCGGGAGCTGACCGCGGGAGAGCCGCTGCCGGAGAAACCCGTGATGATTACCTTTGATGATGGATACGTCAGCAATTACCGCCTTTTATTTCCGCTCCTGCAAAAATACCAGATGAAGGCAGCGATCTGCCTCATCGTCTCTCTGACGGACGAAGACCCGGAGGGGCATGGACACCTGACCTGGGATATGTGCCGGGAGATGCAGGCCAGCGGGCTGGTGGAGATCGCTTCCCATACCTACGCCCTGCACAACCTGGAGCAAAACGGCGACTATTTTGCAAAGGGAGTCAACGGCATCCAACGCAAGACAGGGGAGTCGAGCTGGCAGTTTCAGATGCGGGTCTTGACGGACCTGAAAAAGAGCCGGGATATCTTACAGCGAGAGCTTGGTACCGCGCCTCAACTGTTTGCCTACCCCTATGGAGAGACGGAACCGGACGCAGAGGCCTACCTGCGGCGCCTGTTCCCCATGACGGTCATCACAGGAAGAGGGGAGATCGGGACCCTGGAGGGCCGCTATCATCTGCCGCGCATTTCCGTCTGCCAGGAGACGCAGCTGGGGGATCGATTGTTATAAACGGCACCATGCGGCCAAAAATAGACACGAAAAATATCAGTTCCCGGAACCCTTTGCGCTGCAAAGAGTTCCGGGAACTGGCATAAGTCAAGGTATTTGATCGGATTGGTGGATCACTCCACCGGTTCCAAGGGCTGCACCACGCACCGCAGACGCGCGGGGGAGTGGGGGTAGCGGCGGTAGAAGGCCGTCATGAGCCGGTTGGCGACCATGTGGCTGTTTTCATAGTTGGCCCTGGGCAGGAGGATCACATATTGCGAGACGCTGCACTGGGAAGCGACGTCCCCCTTTCGCAGGTTCTGGCGAATGAGCTCCTGGAGGTTTTCCATGGCCCGGTCCAGGCTGCGCTTGGGCAGCTCACTGCCGTCCTTGGCGGCGACGGTAAGCAGGCACAGATGCGCAGTATTTCCCGTGCGGGCCATGGTCCGGGTCTCGGATCGGTAGAGGATCTTGAAAAAGTCATAGGTGCAGAGCATGGCTCCGCCGATGACGTGCTCCTCTTTCAGCTGATCCCGCAGGTCCTCCACGGACAGGGCATGGTTGTTGACGGTGCGGGTGGCCTTGCGGTAGAGGGCCCGCAGCTCGTCCGAGGGCATGACGCCGAAGTTGGAGAAAAACAGCTCGCTCATCTCCTCATACACGGCGATGGCCCCCTTTTGGTTCCCCATCTTGAGCAGCGTGCGGATGAGCTGGGCGTATAGCCTCTCCTGATAGGGTTCGATGCGTACGGCCTGCCGGGCCAGGAGAATGGCTTCCTGCAAGCGGTCCTGCTCCTCCAAGAGCTGGATGCTCTCCTCGGCGGTCTGGACGTACCGCTGGTGGTAATAGGTCGTGATGGGCACCAGCCACAGTTCACTGGACAGCTTGGGCAATATGTCGTTGGAGTAGAGCGCCAGCGCCTGCTGATAGGCTTCCAGCCGCTCGTCGCCCTCTAGCGCGGCCCCGCGGCTGCAGAGGGTGTCAAAGACCTCTGCGTCCACTTCCAGAGGAACGTCTGTGTTCCAGATGTAACAGCCGGCCTTTCGGCGCAGCAGCGTCCGCCCCAGGCCCTCCTGGAGCTTGTCCAGGGTGGCGCGGATGCGGTGGACCACCGACTTGAGCGCGTTGTGCGGGTCCGATGAGCGGGTGTCCTCCCCCCAGCACAGGTCCACCAGCTCCTGCTGGGAGATGATTTTTTCCCGGTGGTAGATCAGATACGCCAGGACCGCCCACACCTTTCGGGAGCGGTCGTCCTCATCCGAGATGACGGTTTCCCCATAGCGAAGGGTGAATTTTCCCAGAACTTGTATTTGTAAAATAGGTTCCATGACTTCCTGCATGCTGCCGCACCTCGATTGTTCCATTTCCTGTTTTTGAAGGCATTTTGTTGCTGTGTATCCTGAATTCTCTTGTCTCTAATAGGATACCATAAAATGCAAACAATTACAAACAAAATAGAGCGTTCCAGTGCATCAATATTCCGGAAGTTGTACTTTTGTTGTTTTAAGCTGCGGTGAAAAAGAGGATTTATACCCGGTTTTCTAACGGGCCTCCTGTATAATTTCCCTTGATTCAAACTGAACCTAGAAAGGGATGACCCCATGCAAAAGATGGAACGAATGCCCGGCGATGCGATCCATGTCTGTGTGGACGCCTATCCAAACCGCGTGTTGCAGGGCCGCCTGCAAAGCGCCGCTTGGGTGGGAGAGATGCCGTTCGTCAGCCTGATGGATTTTTTCAAGCAAGTGGAGCATCTCCTGGACGAGCAGCTGCCGCCCCAGGCTTTTACCACCATGCGGCGCTTTGGCCCGGTGGTGAAGCCGGAGAAGACTCATGGCGAGGTGGAGCAGAGTGCGTCGGGGAAGCTGGCCACCTTTTATGTCCGCATCCTCTTCCGGCAGAACGCCAGCTGGCAGGGCACCGTCCTCTGGTCCGAGGGCAGCCAGGAGGAACGCTTCCGCAGCGCCTTGGAGCTGGCCCTGCTCCTGGACAGCGCCCTGGAGCAGGTGAGCGAGCGCAGGTAGCCGCTGTTTTGCAACATGAAAAAAAGAAATGAAAAAGGAACGAGCCCAATCTGGACTCGTTCCTTTTGGTGCGCGAGGCGGGACTTGAACCCGCACGTGCGTATTGCACACTAGAACCTGAATCTAGCGAGTCTGCCAATTCCACCACTCGCGCGTCGCTATTTGATTTTCTGACGGCTAGCAGACCGTCGAAGAAAAAAGTGAGTCAAAAGACTCACTTTGGTGCGCGAGGCGGGACTTGAACCCGCACGTGCGTATTGCACACTAGAACCTGAATCTAGCGAGTCTGCCAATTCCACCACTCGCGCACATATTCACTTTTTAGCGCCGCTCACTTCGTTTCAGAAGCTCACGTGCCGCTCAGTGCAGGACTTATAATACCATCGCCTTTTGAAAAAGTCAAGCGTTTTTTTCGACTTTTTCAAAGAAATTTCAAAAAAGTTTCCCACCCCGCCCGCAGGGGACGGAGTGGGAAACCACAGTGCCTGAAAATACTTTACTTCGTGCCGAAGATCCGGTCGCCGGCGTCGCCCAGGCCGGGGACGATGTAGCCGTGCTCGTTGAGCTTTTCATCCACGGCGGCGACGTAGATCTCCACGTCGGGGTGGTCGGCGCGGACGCGCTCGATGCCCTCGGGGGCGGCGAGGATATTCATGAGCTTGATGTTCTTCACGCCGTATTCCTTGACAAAGGTGATGGCAGCGGAGGCGGAGCCGCCGGTGGCCAGCATGGGGTCGAGGATGATGACGTCCCGCTCGGCGATGTCAGTGGGCATCTTGCAGTAATACTTCACCGGCTCCAGGGTCTCAGGGTCCCGGAAGAGGCCGATGTGACCGACCTTGGCGGAGGGGATCAGGGTGAGGATGCCCTCGACCATGCCCAGGCCCGCCCGCAGGACGGGGACGATGGCCAGCTTCTTGCCGGCCAGCTGGTAGGTCACGGCCTTCGCCACAGGGGTCTGGACCTCCACCGGCTCCAGGGGAAGGTTCCGGGTGGCGTCGTAGCACATGAGGGTGGCGATCTCGCCCACGATCTCCCGGAAGTCTCTCACGCCGGTGGTCTCATCCCGCAGGATGGACAGCTTATGTTGCAGCAGGGGGTGGTCCAATACGTGTACCATTTCCATTTGTATCGTTCTCCTTTTTCTCAGTCGGTCTTAGGTGGTTTGTTTTTTGGCGGCTTCTTCCCGTTCCAGGCGCTCCCGCTCGGCCTGGGAGAGGCGGTGGTAGATCGGCACCAGCTCGCCGGGGGAGACGGTCTGGCCGGTCCGAGCCAGTTCTAATCCCATCCGGGCCACGCCCCAGGCGCTCTGCATCCGCAGGTTCGGGGGGGCTAAGACGGCGGGGATGCCGGCGGCGGTCAGGGCGTCGTAGCAGAGCTGTGCCCCGTCGCCCACGACGATCTGGGGGACGCTCGTCCCCTCCAACTCCTTGACCAGGTCGGCCAGGGCAATGGCCCGGTCGGGGGTCAGGCGGTGGGGGGCAGTGCCGTTCACTTGGAAGCGGGCGTTGTAGACCTGGTGCCGTCGGGCGTCCATGGCGGCGCAGACCTCCCCCTGGAACCCGGCCAGGCTCCAGGCCATGGCTTCCAGGGTCGAGCAGCCCGCGCAGGGCAGCTCAGCGGCCCAGGCCAGGCCCTTGGCGGCGGCCACGCCGATGCGCAGGCCGGTAAAGGAACCCGGCCCGGCGGCCACGGCGATGAGGTCCAGGTCCTGCGGCTTGAGACCGCACTGTTCCAGCAGGCCCGCCGCCATGGGCAGCAGGGTCTGGCTGTGGGTCAGACCCGTGTGCAGGTAGGTCTGGCCCAGTAACATTTCGTCCTCACACAGGGCGGCCGAGGCCGCGACGGCGGAGGATTCTAAGGCTAAGATCTTCATGGCGTCCTCCCTTCCGGCGGTTCGGGCTTGTCCGGGTCCCAGCCGTCCAGGCCGGGGCCGTGGAGGGTGATGATTCGTTGGCCGTCGGTCACGCCCCGGCGGATGTCCACCCAGAGGGTGTCCTCGTCCAAAGCGTCCCGGATGTTTTCACTCCACTCTACGGCGCAGATGCCGCCCCGGCGCAGGAAGTCCTCCCAGCCGATGTCGAAGAGATCGTCGGCGTCTCGCAGGCGGTACATATCAAAGTGGAACAGGGGCAGCCGTCCCCCCTCGTATTCGTTCACGATGGTAAAGGTGGGGCTGGTGACCCGCTGGGGGATGCCCAGGCCCTGGGCCATGCCCCGGACAAAGGCGGTCTTGCCCGCCCCCAGGTCCCCGGTGAAGGCCACGACGGCGCCGGGCTGCAAGCGCTGGACCAGCGCCCGGCCCAGGGCTTCGGTGTCCTGTTCGCTGGCGGAATATCGCTCCATGGCGTCACTCCTTCCTGCCCGTGGCCGCGCCAGGGGGCCGCCGGGTGTATATTCAATGTATTCTATCATAAAATCACGGCGGTTGCACCCCTCTGTGACAAATTTTTTGGCCCGGGGCGGGGTATTCTGGGGGAAAGACCGGAGAGGGGGTGCTGGGCGATGGGAAACGAGAGGGGAGAGCGGACGCTGTTTTTCCTGGGTCTCACGGCGTCCCTGCTGGGCTTGGCCCTCATTTACAGCGCCACCCACTACGACGAAGCCCTCCATAGTTTGGTCTGGAAGCAGGCGGCGGCCTTGGGGGTGGGGGTCGTGCTGTGCCTGCTCCTGTGGCAGATCCATTTGCGCGAGCTGGTCGAGCGGGCTTGGTGGCTGCTGGCGGTGGGCAATCTCGGCTTTCTGCTCCTGCTCATCCCCTTCGGCAACGAGGACGGGACGGGGAACAAGAGCTGGATCGCCTTGCCCGGCGGGCATTTTAACCTCCAGCCTGCGGAGTTTGGCAAGCTGCTCTTCCTGCTCCTTCTGGCCCTCCAGCTGACCCGGCTGGAGGAAGAGGGCAGCCTGGACCGCCTGCGGTCTGTTCTGGCCCTGCTGGCCCACGTGGGGGGGTTATGCGGCCTTCTGTATCTTGTCTCCGGTGACCTGGGGATGGCGGCCATTTACCTAGGCCTGTATTTCGGGATGCTCTGGGGGGCGGGGGTCCATCCTCTGTGGCTGGGGGGAGAGGTGGCCGTTGGGGTCGGCGGCCTTGTCCTCCTCTGGCCCCGCCTGCCGGAGTATATCCGCCTGCGCGTTCAAGTGGTCTTGGACCACGACCTGGATCCCTTGGGCAAGGGCTTTCAGCAGGGGAGAAGTCTCCTGGCCCTCGGCTCCGGGAAGCTCACGGGACAAGGCTACCTCCAGGGCATCCAGACGCAAAGCACCTCCCCCGCCGCCCTCCCCGCGCGGCATACCGATTTTCTCTTCGCCGCCGCCGGGGAAGAGTTGGGCCTGGTGGGTTGCCTGCTCATCCTGGGCCTGTTGAGCGCCATCGTGTTCCGCTGCATCTGGCTGGCCAAGACCAGCCGAGACCCCTTTTTCACCGCCGTGGCGTCGGGAACGGCGGCGATGTTTGCCACCCAGACGATCTTGAACGTGGCCATGTGTCTCTACGCCGCCCCGGTGGTGGGGGTGACGCTGCCGTTTTTCAGCTACGGCGGCTCGTCGCTCGTGGCCTCCTTCGGGGCCGTGGGGGTATTGGGGGCGCTGAAACGGCGGTAACAGAAGAAATTTCAAAAAATTTTTGAGAAAAGTGTCACAAATTGCTCTTGGTATCTATTTTGGAAGCATTGAAAAAACTGACTATCGCATAACCCACCCGCTCCAGGGCAAACTACCCTTAAGATTTGATTCGATCAAGGAGGGGCTTTGCATGGAACAGCGGCGTTTGATCTGGCGGGGGATGTTTTGCTTGCTCTCATTGAGCTTGGCGGTGGGGTTGGCGGTACCGGCGCTGGCGTTGTTTCGGTGGGACGATGGGGTGAAGGACGATCTCTCGCTGCCCACGGCGGAGAACTTTTCGTTGGTGACCGAGCGGGACGTGGCCATCAGCGCGGAGCTTTCTGGGGTGGACCCGGAGGGGGAGACGCTGGAGTTTCGCATCACGAAGCGCCCGGCGCGGGGCGCCGTGACGCTGGCCGAGGAGGGGAGCGCCCGCTTCACCTACACGCCCTATGAAAACAAGACCGGGCGGGACCACTTTACCTACGTGGCGGTGGACCCAGCGGGGAACACATCTCATCCGGCGGTGGTATCAATTCGTATACAAAAATAGAAAACTGTCGAAAAGCTAGGAAATGCTGGACTTTTGCGGAGGAATTTGGTAAACTTGACGTGTAAGCACCTTCGCCATTGGACGCGGAGCCTGAACATCACAGGCAGCGCGTTCCCGCCAAGAAAGTGAGCACACCATGGAGCAAGCCGTGATCTATTCCCCCGTAGGCCCTTTGACCTTGTTCGCGGAAGACGATTTCTTGACCGCCCTGGTCTATGGTGACTATGGAGGCTACGATGATATCCCCCTGTTCCGGGAGGCCCGCCGCCAGCTGGACGAGTATTTTGACGGCCAGCGCCAGACCTTCCATCTTCCCCTGCGCCCGGAGGGGACAGAGTTTCAGAAAAAAGTGTGGCAGGTCCTCTGCCGCATCCCCTACGGCCAGATGATCTCTTACCGGGAGCTGGCCACGCGGGTGGGGGCGCCTCGCGCCTTTCAGGCCGTGGGCCAGGCCAACGGCCACAACCCCCTGCCCATCCTGATCCCATGTCACCGGGTCATTGCCGCCAACGGGACGCTGGGCGGCTATTCCGGGGGCTTGGAACGCAAGCGCTTTTTGCTCCATTTAGAGGGCCATGACCTGCCTGCGCCCCCGGCCCCCAGACGGAGAGTTCTGCGGGGCGGGGTGCGCTGAGGACCCGGCATGACAGCAGCGCTTTGGCCAAACTGAGCGAACGCGCATCACCTAGAAAACGCAAAAAACTGCCAGCTGCATCACGGCTGGCAGTTTTTTTGCGCGGGATGGGGCGAATAGAGGGCACGTGTTATCCCATTTTTTCCTCGAAGATCTCCACGATGGTCTTCTCCGTCCCCACCATGCCGGGGGAGGCGATGCGGCCCATGTAGCGCATGGTGGTCTCCGGGTCCGGGGCGTTGATGCCGTGGACCGGGTCGATGGCCACACCGGAACGGGCAAAGGTGGCGGCGCGGAAGGCAGCGTCCACGGCGGTGACGCCCTTCATCACGCACCCCTGGTTGCCGCCGTCACAGATCATGCCGGTGATGCTGGAGGCCATGTTGCGGATGGTGCGGGCCAGGGCGTCCGGGTCGCCGCCCTGCATCAGGACCAGGCCGCAGGCCGCGCCGGTGCCGGCGGCGATGGCACAGCCGCAGAAGGCGGAGAGACGGCCGGAGTATTCCTTGATGTACATGCACACGAGATAGCTCAAGGCCGTGGCCCGCCAGAGGCATTCCTCGCTCAGCCCCCAGACCTGCTGGGCGGCGTAGAGGGGGAGCGTGGCCAAAATGCCGTGGGCCCCGGAGCCGGTGATGCTCATGGCGGGCTGATCCAGGCCCAGCACGCGGGCCTCCACGGCCCCGGCGGCCAGGAGCTGGGCGGTGGCGATCACGTCGTCGGAGACCGGCTTGCCGCCGTTGGCCCGGAGCAGACAGGGGGCGAAGGTGGTCCGGGGGCTGTCGATGCCCTCCTGATAGAGGGCCAGGTTGACGTCATAAGCAGACTGGATGAATGCGATTTCTTCCACGGGGACAGTCTGAGCATACTCGGCCAGCTGCGCCAGGGTGTAGGTGTGGATGAGGGGCGTGGGCTCCTCGCCGGGTTTGGCGGCGTGGTCCTCGGCTTTCTCGAAGACGGTTGCCCCGTTGTGGATGATGGAGACGATGTTTGTGTGGCTGCCCCGGATGGTGACGGTGCAGGTGTCCGTCTCGGTGGTGACCGTGGCCTCCAGGAAGATGGTCGAGTCGATGCCGGAGAGAGTCACTTTGATCTTCCCCTGGTCCACCAGGGCCTGGGCGGCGGCGTTGTCGGCCTCGGTGACGTCGGCCAGGGATTCCAGGCCCTTCTCCCAGTTCCCGGCCACCACGCCCAGGGCGGCAGAGAAGACGTTGCCGACGGCGTGGGAGTTGGGGATGCCGCAGGTAAAGGCGTTTTTATACAGGCCGGAGTTCATGGCCACGGCCACGGACTGGATGGGGCCGTGGGTCAGGCTCCGGGCGCGGGCGGCGGCGAAGGCGATGGCCCCCGGTTCCGTCACCCCCAGGGCGGGGATCATGTCGTCGTGGATGAGTTTGGTCAGTGGGTGCATGGGCAGTGCCCTCCTTGGTTGGTTTTGGGATCAGTTGTCTTTCAGAATGGTCCAGAGCTGCTGGAACAGCTCGTCCCGGCGGCGGCGCTTGGCCTCGCCCTGGCCATCAGCGTAGTCATAGAAACCGCCCCCGGACTTGACCCCCAGGCGGCCCTGGTCGGCCAGGTCATTGAGGACCGGGCTGCGCTGGCTGGCGTCCAGATCGGCGAAGAGATAGTTGCTCACGGCCCGGAAAATATCCACGCCGCCCAGGTCCACCGTTTCCAGCGGGCCGAGCACGGCATAGCGGAAGCCGGGGCCGTATTTCATGGCTGCGTCGATCTCCTCCGGCCCGGCGGCCCCTTCGGCCATGATGTGCAGGGCTTCCCGCAGGACGGCGTATTGCAGGCGGTTGCCAATGATGCCCAAAATATCTTTCTGGACGATGACGGGCTTTTTCCCCAGTGACAGGGCCAGGGCGTGGACAGCCTGCGCCACGGCGTCGCCGGACTTCTCGCCCTTGGTGATCTCCACCAGCGGCATCAGGTCCGGGGGATTCCAGAAGTGCATCCCGCAGAAGCGCTCCGGGTGTTCCACCGCCTGGGCGATGTCGCTCACCCGCAGACCGGAGGTGTTGGTGGTGAGCAGGGTATCCGGGGAGACATGCTGGCAGATGGTGCGGTAAAACGCCTGCTTGATCTCCAGGTCCTCTGCGATGTTTTCCACGACGAAATCGGCGCTGTCATAGACGGCGAAGTCCGTGGTGTAGGTGATGCGCTGGGCAATGGCAGCGGGGGACTCGTCCAGCAGGCCCTTTTCCTGCAAAACGGCCAGGTCCCCGGCAATGCGCTCCTGGGCACGGTCCAGGGACGAGGTGCGGCGGTTCCAGAGGGTGACGGCGTACCCGGCCTGGGCAAAGATGCGGGCCAGGGTCACGCCCATGGTCCCGGCCCCGGCCACCACAGGGCGGCGGATGGCGGTTGTCGGCATAGTAGATGACCTCCTTGTGCGGTGTTTCGTTCTGGGTGTATCACGTATCCTAACCCGTAGTATAGCCCCAACCAGAGGGGTTGGCAAGCCCTGCGACACTTTGTTTAAATGGCAACAAAACAGGAAGGTTTCTCTTGCTTTTTCTAGTATGTCAGCCTATAATAAGGGCTGTGTTGACGGGTGTGTATCTGCGCAAAAAAGAGAGGGCAGTGCCATGGGGAAGACCATTGATTTCCAACAACAGAAAGACCTGCGCGTTTGGCGAACGGTGATGGAGGAGCTGCGTGTCATTCAGAACCTGGAGCCCTGGACCTTCTTGGGGCCGGAAGATACGTTTTTGTATCTGCCAAAGGCGGAAAACCGATGGATCTTTTTCCGCTGGGTGCCCGCTGCACCCAACGAAGTGGTCTTGACGGTCTATCCTAGCCTGCCGGCCTACCGCAAGTCCCTGGAGACGCCCCAGACCTACCGGGAAAGCACCCGAAACTTCATCGAGTCCTCTTATTTTGAGATCTACCAGACCAAGGCGGAGGACATCCCCGCCGCCTTGCGCTCAGTCTACCGGGAGCTGGGGGTGGACTATGGGGACGGCCTTTGGCCTTTTGTCACCTATAAACGCTGGGGCTATGACGAGGCCCTGCCCCAGGGCCGCCACCTGCTGCTTTTGGAAAACGCCCTGGGCAACCTGTTCATGCAGCTGCGGGCGGTGGAGGCCAAGCCCGGCAGCGTGGACTTTACCAAGGGGGAGATGTGCGTGCGCTTCTACTCCCCGGACCAGGGCATGTGGGTCAACGCCGCCATGCCCTACGCCCTGCCCCCCAAGGACCCGCCGTTCCTCCAGCTCAACCAGGACAGCACCCATGTGACCCAGCCCCTGCTGGACCTGCCCCGGAGCCAGACCCTGGAGCAGGTGGACTTTGACTTCGGCTGGCTGGATGACTCCGACCGGAAAAAAATGGAGGAGCCCCGCTATTTTCCCATGATCACCGTCTTTACTGACCACAAGACGGGCAACCCTCTCCTGACCTACCGCTGCCACCCGGATGAGCTCATCGAGTGCGCCTTTCACCAGTGGGAGGCCCTCATCCAGCAGCACGGCCGCCCGGAGACCCTCTATGTCGCCAGGGACGAGACCTTCGGCCTCTTCAACGACTTTGCGCAGCACATCGGGGTCACCTGCCGCCAGGTCGAGCATCTTCCTACCACCGAGGAGTATTTCCGGCGGCATGGGTTGGTCTGAACATCCTACGCAAACAACAAGCGCCGCGAAACGAGAAGAGCTTTTGTTTCGCGGCGCGTTTTTTGTGGTG
Organism: Clostridiales bacterium; assembly: GCA_004556345.1. GTDB lineage: Bacteria > Bacillota > Clostridia > Oscillospirales > Oscillospiraceae > Evtepia. The sequence continues at coordinate 11,511 of SFHQ01000028.1, forward strand.
AGAGCGCCTCAGGCATCCTTGTCCTTCAGCATCTCCTGGATGGTGTGCCAGCCCAGGGTAGCGCATTTGACGCGGGCGGGCATGTGGGAGACGTCTTCGAGGATGGCGGCTTCGTCCAAGGACTCTTTTTCCGCCTCGGTGGCTTCCCCGCGGATCATGCGCAGGAAGCGGTCGGCCAGCTCCAGGGCCTCCTGCTTGGTCTTGCCCAGGACCAGGTCGATCATCATGTCGGCCGAGGCCTGGGAGATGGCGCAGCCGTCGCCCTGGAAGGAGGCGTCTTCGATCACGTCGCCGTTCATCTTCAGGTTCAGGAAAATATCATCCCCACAGCTGGGGTTTACGCCTTCGAGCATCAGGTCCACAACCTTCAGGGGGTGCTTGTGGTAGGGGTTGCGGTTGTGCTCGGTGAGGATCTCGTTGTAAAAGGTCTTATTCTGCATAACCCATCTGGCTCCTTACTTCGCGTAACGTTTTGAGGAAGGCCTCGACCTCGGCCTCGGTGTTGTAGAAGGCGAGGCTGGCGCGGGTGGTGGCGTTCACGCCCAGGTGCTGTAAGAGCGGCTGGGCGCAGTGGTGGCCTGCCCGGACGGCGATGCTGGCATCGGCCAAAATGGCGGAGACATCGTGGGGATGCACATCGTCTACGGTAAAGGAAAAGATGCCGTGGTGCTGCTCCGGGGTGTCCGCACCCAGAAGATGGACGTGGGGGATCCTTTTTATGCCCTCCAGCATGAGGGTGGAGAGGTACTCTTCCCGCTGCCGGATGCGGTCGAAGCCGATCTGTTCAATATAGTGAATGGCGTCTTCCAGCCCTACGGCCCCGCCGGCGTTGACGGTCCCGGCCTCGAACTTATGGGGGACCTCGGCGTACACCGCGCCCTCGCGGCTGACGGACTGGATCATCTCGCCGCCGAAGAGGAAGGGGGGCATGGCGTCGAGCCACTTTTTTTTGCCCCAGAGCACGCCGATGCCCATGGGGGCCAGCATCTTGTGGCCGGAGAAGGCCAAAAAGTCCACGCCCAGGTCCTGCACATCGACCTTGATGTGGGGGACGCTCTGGGAGCCGTCGGCGATGACCACGATGTCGCCCTTGCTGTGGCAGAGGGCGGCGGCCGCCTTCACGTCGTACTCCCGGCCGAAGACGTTGGACATCTGGGTCATGGTGACGAGCCTGGTCCTGTCGGTGATCGCTTCCTCCAGGGCTTCCAGGGGGATCTCGCCCGTGGCATCACATTCCAGAAACTTCAAGGTCGCGCCGTGCCGCTTGGCGGCCTGGAGCCAGGGGAGAAAGTTGCTGTGGTGCTCCACGATGGTGACGATCACTTCGTCGCCGGGCTGGAGCAGCAGCTCGGCCAGGCAGTTGGCGGCCAGGTTCAGGCTCTCGCTGGCGTTGCGGGTGAAGACGATCTCACTGGGACTTTCCGCGTGGATGAACTTGGAAACGGTCTCGCGGGCGGCCTCATAGCGCTCCGTGGCCCGCTCGGACAGGTCGTAGATGCCCCGGAAGGGGTTGGCGTTGTCGTGGCCGTAAAACTCACTCACGGCGTTCAAAACAGCGTCCGGCTTCTGGGTGGTGGCGGAGTTGTCCAGGTAGATCACGGGGTCGTTGCGGAAGAGGGGAAAGTCCTGGCGAATTTGCAGGATCTCCTGTGCTTCAATGCCTTTATTCATCGTCGTTCCCTCCTTCCAATTCTTGCTCCACCAGCTGGCGGGTGGCCTCGTCGGGGATGCGCTCGCAGACCCGGTGGATGCGGGCCTTGGCCATGAGTTCATACGCGGTCTCTTCCGGGATGCCGCGGGCGGCCATGTAGGCCAGGGTCTCCTCGCTGAGCTTGCCGATGGTGGCACCGTGGTTGCCCTGCACGTCCTCCTCGGCGCAGAGGATGAGGGGGATGGTCTGGTTGATGGCGGTGTCATCCAGGAGCAGCACGTCCTCTTTTTCGTTGCCGACGGAACCGGCGGAGCCGTGCTTAAAATCAATGGTGCCGCGGAAGAGCTTGAAGGCCGCTTCCTTCAGCACACCGGAGGCGTCGATGCGGCTGGTGGTCTTCTTCCCCCGGTGGATGGCGTTGTAGTTCATATCCAGCTTGCTGCCGGCTTCCAGAAGATAGCCGATGTCGGTCTCCAACGCGCTGTCGTGGCCGGCCAGGTCGATCTGGCAGCCCTGGTAGGTGGCGTGGCCGCCCAGGACCAGGTGCGTGACCTCAATCTTGGCCCCGCTTTCGCACCGGCCGCCCACGTCGTTGAGGCAGGTCACGCCCTTGGGCAGGCGCTGGACCTGCACCAGGCGGACCAGAGCGCCCTCTTCGGCGTAGATTTTGGTCTGGATCGCGGCCAGGCCCTGGCCTTCGCCCTCGCCGGCGTAGTCCATGAGGACCGTGACCTGACTCTCGGCCTCGGCGTGGATGGTGAAGGCATTGATTTTTTTGTCCTCCGGGCCGTAAGTCAGCCGGACCCGGACGGGCTGGCTGGCAGCGGTCCCGGCGGAAACATTGAAGTGATGCACCGGCACGCCGGCGGCCTGGACCAGGGTGTCCATGTCGGGCCCCATGCCGCCGCCGATGGCGGGCAGGTCGTCCTGGGCGGGCTGGGTGACGCCGTCGGGCGTCTCTATGGTCAGGGTGCCCTCTCCCTCGGCCAAGACCTGCTCCAGGGAAGTCTGGTTCATCCCCAGGTGGTGCCAGGTGAGGGCGGGCAGCCGATTGATGGTTAGGTTCAAGGTCTGTTCCATGATGTTCCTCCTTCTCCTTGGCTCACCCGATGCTGCCCTTCATCTCCAGGCGGATCAGGTTGTTCATCTCCACCGCGTATTCCAGGGGCAGCTCCTTCGAGACATTGTCGGCAAAGCCGCTGACGATCATGGCGCGGGCGTCCTCCTCGCTCATGCCGCGGGACATGAGGTAGAACACGGCCTCGTCGCTGATGCGGCCGATCTGGGCCTCGTGGCCCACGTCGGCGTCCTGGGTGCGGATGTCCAGGGCGGGGATGGTGTCCGAGCGGGAGATGTCGTCCAGCATCAGGGACTGGCAGGAGACAGAGCTCTTGCTGCCCTTGGCCTGGGGACGGACCTCAACGGAGCTGCGGAAGGTGCTCACGCCGCCGTCCTTGGAGATGGACTTGGTGTTGACGAAAGAAGTGGTCTCCGGGGCGTTGTGGACGACCTTCGTGCCGGTGTCCAGATTCTGGCCCTTGCCGGCGAAGGTGATGCCGGTGAACTCGGCGCGGGCACCCTTGCCGTTTAAGATACTCATGGGGTACAGATAGGACACATGGGAGCCGAAGGAGCCGGAGACCCACTCGATGGTGCCGCCCTCCTCCACCTTGGCCCGCTTGGTGTTCAGGTTGTACATGTTCTTGGACCAGTTCTCGATGGTGGAGTAGCGCAGTTTGGCGTTTTTGCCCACGTACAGCTCGACGCAGCCTGCGTGCAGGTTAGCCACGTTGTACTTGGGGGCGGAACATCCCTCGATGAAGTGCAGCTCCGCGCCCTCCTCCACGATGATGAGCGTATGCTCAAACTGACCGGCACCGGGGGCGTTCAGCCGGAAGTAGGACTGCAACGGAATGGTCACGGACACCCCTGGCGGCACATACACGAAGGAACCGCCGGACCACACAGCCCCGTGCAGAGCAGCGAACTTATGGTCGCGGGGCGGCACCAGCTTCATGAAGTGCTTGCGGACCATGTCGGCATACTCGCCGTGCAGGGCGCTCTCCATATCGGTGTACACCACGCCCAGGGCAGAGACCTCTTCCCGGACGTTGTGGTAGACCAGCTCGGAGTCATACTGAGCACCTACACCGGCCAGAGATTCCCGCTCGGCCTTGGGGATGCCCAGGGCGTCAAACGTATCCTTGATCTCCTTGGGGACCTCGGACCACTTGGCGCTCATCTTGGTGTTGGGGCGGACGTAGGTGACGATGTTGTTCATGTCCAGCCCGTCGATGGAGGGGCCCCAGTCGGGGACGGACAGCTCGTTGTAAATTTTTAAGGACTCCAGACGGAAATTCTGCATCCAGGCCGGGTCGTTCTTTTCTTTCGAGATCTGAGAGACGATGGCCTCGGTCAGGCCCTCGTCCACCCGGTAGACGTCCTTTTCCTCGTTGCGGATGTCATAGACACTGCGGCTGACATCCTCGACGTAGGTTTTTTCCTGTTTCTTATCCCGCATCGTGCTCCCTCCTTCAGGCGTTCAGAAAGCGCTCGAAGCCGTTCTCGTTGATCTCTTCCACCAGGGAGCCGTCTCCGGCGGCGACGAGCTTGCCGTCCACTAAGACGTGGGTGGCGTCGACCTGCAAAGCCTCCAGGATCTTGGTGCTGTGGGTGATGATGAGCAGAGCGCCCTGCTTGTCCTTCTGGTACTCCTCCACGCCGCGGGAGACGGTGCGCACGGCGTCCACGTCCAGGCCGGAGTCGGTCTCGTCCAGGATCGCCAGGGCGGGGCGGAGCATGAGCAGCTGTAAGATCTCCGCCTTCTTCTTCTCGCCGCCGGAGAAGCCGACGTTGAGGTCACGGTCGGCGTAGGAATGGTCCATCTGCAAAATGTCCATGGCGGCGTTGAGCTCCTTTCGGAACTCGCTCAGGCGCAGGCGCTTGCCGCGCCGCTGCTCCAGGGCGCTGCGGATGAAGCTGGCCAGGGTGATGCCGGGGACCTCCACGGGGTTCTGGAAGGAGAGGAAGATGCCCTCCTTGGCCCGCTTGTCGGCGGCCTCGTCGGTGATGTCTTTCCCCTGGAAGAGGATCTCACCGCCGGTGACGTGATACTTGGGGTTGCCCATGAGCGTGTAGCCCAGGGTGGACTTGCCGGCTCCGTTGGGGCCCATGAGGACGTGGGTCTCGCCGGCGTTTATATTCAGATCAATGCCGTGGAGAATCTCTTTCTGCTCTACATCCACGGTTAAATGTTTGACTTGCAGCAACTGTTTTGACATAGTGCTCCTCCGTTCTTCGTCGGTGATCAAATAATTCATAGTTTTCTTGTGGGTTTTGATTATAACCGCTTTTCCCCAGAAATGCAATAGGTTTTTGCGAATTTCCTACAAAAGTTTAGGGTTTTATATTTTTTCAAAAAAATCCTTGCTTTTTCGGGCGGGGTGTTGTATACTAAGCGCAATTTCGATGACGAGTTTATCTGGTCAAAGACAGTGACCGCGCCCCTGCCCGGGGCGCCAAGGCTACACGGACGGCCGGGTCAAATGCCGAAGACCCGTCGAAGAGACGGGACCGCGAGAAAATACAGGCTCCTTTGGGGCGGTTCTCCGGTTGGCAACTTTTGTTGCCTTATTGATTGAGTTAGAAGCTCAACTTTTCTAAGTTGGAATCATCCACCTGGTAAAGCGGTCAATAAGAGTAGTTAAAGTGATCTTTGCTCGATAGACTCTGAACGCTGATAGTTTGCGTACTGGCTCCCGGAAACGGGGGCGCTCTCTGCCAAGCCCACGGCAGGAGAGCGACCATTACGTTGGATCTCGCAGGTGATATGTTTCCCACATATCACCTGCGTTTTTGTATATCCAAATGTCCCGATCAACTCAACATGAATTTAGGAGGAAAAGAGATTGAAAAAGACCCTGTCCCTGCTGCTGCTTTTGTCCCTGGTGCTTTCCCTGGCGTCCTGCGGGCAGAAGACCACCACCGATGATCCCGTCGCGGCCGCGACGCTGGCGGAGAGCTACCAGAGCTATCTGGACACGGCCGAGCCGTCCTATGCCTACGACATTGCCCTGGAGCTGACCACCAACCCGGAGTATTTTAACGCCGAGCAGGGCGGCCGCAACGCCGGCAGTGATGCTGAGCACGCCGCCGCCGATTATCTGGTCGGCGTGATGAAGGACATCGGCCTGGCCGACGTGGAAAAGCAGGCCGCCCAGTGCGACCGCTGGCAGTTCAACAGCGCCAGCCTGACCATCGACGGCAAGGACTACAACGTCTATACCTACGCCACCGCATCTACCCCCGCCGAGGGCCTGACCGCCGAGGTCGTGTATGTGAACAAGGGGACCCGGCAGGACTATGAGGGCCTGGACGTGACCGGCAAGATCGTCCTGCTGGACATCGACCAGCGCAACGACTGGTGGATCACCTATCCCATGCTGGAGGCCATGCACCAGGGCGCAGTGGGCGTGCTGGCGGCCAACGTCGGCGGCTTTGCCCAGATCGCCGATGATGCGCTCAACAGCCAGGACATCTGCGGCCCTGTGGGCATCCCCACCCTGTCCATCGGCGTAGCCGACGCGAAAGAGATTCAGGAGAAGCTGAAGGCCGGCTCCGTCAGCGCCACCATGAAGGTAGACAACGAGGTGGAGATCGACGCCGGTACTACCTATAATATTACGGGCGTGCTCAAGGGCAAGTCCTCCGACCATCAGATTTTGGTGGGCGGCCACTATGACGTTCACTTCCAGGGCTTCCAGGATGACAACTGCGCCGTGGGCCTGGTGCTGGCCATGGCCAACGCCATGGTGAAGTCCGGCTACCAGCCGGAGAACGACATCGTCTTCTGCCTGCACGGAGCCGAGGAGTGGGGCTCCTCCTACACCCAGTACGACTGGACTGTGGGTGCCTGGGAGATGATCAACCACGTCCATCCCGAATGGGTGGGCAAGACCCTGGCCTTCCTCAACTTTGAGCTGCCCGCCTATGAGTTCGGCAGCTACACCAGCACCTACTCCGCCCCGGAGATGTTCTCCATGCTGGACTACTTCGCCAATGAGTATGCCTATTCTCCCGATCCGGAGGGCTGCTTCTCCGACGGTGTGCTGACCGAGGGCTATCAGACCTATACCTACTCCGACGACTTCTCTTACTACGCCGCCGGGGTGCCATCCACCGTCAACGGCTTCCTGTTACAGAAGGATATGGAGACGGTCTTCCCGTTCTATGAGGAGATCTACCACAGCCAGTATGACACCCCTGACACCTATAACGAGAACGTGATGAAGTTCAACCTCCGGTATTACGGTGCCCTGGCCATGTACATCGACCAGACCCCCGCCCTCTATCTGGACTTTACGTCTCAGTATGACCGCATCGCGGCCTCTCTGGATGAGGACCTGATGGCTGAGGTCGGGGTGGACATGGCCGAATATAAGGCGGCACTGGAAAACCTCAAGACCGCCGCCGAAGCGAAGAAGGCTCAGGTGGAGGAAGTCAACGCTGCTTATCTGGAGGCCCGCGAGAAGGGCGAGACGGACAAGCTGGCCGACCTCTGGCAGCAGGGCCGCACCCTGACCGAGCAGAATCTCAAAGCGTTTGAATACGCCCAGAAGCACCTGCTGGGCCTGATGTACGAGCGCCCCATCGTGCCCCACGAGGCTCCTCAGGAGAACATTCAGCTCTGCCGGGACGTGATCGACTGCCTCAAGACCGGCGACGTGCAGACCGCTGTGGACGAGTACGCCTGGACGGTGAACAACGTCCTGGAATGGTACGCCATGTACTTCTCCCCGGAGACCATCGCCGTGCAGGACGATATGCTCTGGGGCGAGGACAACAAGGACAACCTCTACTGGGGCACCGACATCGGCTTCACCAAGGCCGACGTGGACGCCGCCACCCGCAGCATCTATGACCGCTACGATGAAAAAGGCGGGGACTTCTCCAAAGAGATCGCCGTCTATGAAGCGGCCGTCAAAGCCCAGACACAGATCCTCAAGGACCTGGGCAGCGAGGAGACCCAGTCCATGAAGGAGCTGGCCGACCTGCTGGCCTGAACCCCCGCGGATCGAATCCCGAAAAATAACACTCCGCCCCTCTTGACAAGTGGGGCGGAGTTTTTTATACTTAATTTTATTGTAGCAAAGGCAAGGAAGGGAAGAAGTACGCGGCAGCGCGGAACAGATGCTTTCGCCCTGAGTCCCATTCCGGGACCGGGGCGTTTTTTGTTGCTCCGGCCTTGCCGCAGAAGAACAGGAGGCAACGACGAGCTATGAACGAATCGCTGTATCCCTTTGTCAACCACACGACCTATGACCTGAACGCCCTGCGGGCGCTCAACGACATCGCCGAGGCTACGGTGCGGAAGGAAAAATCCCGCCGGACGAAGTTTTTCGGGCTGATCTTGGGTGTGTTCGGCCTGGTGGCCGGGGCGATGCTCTACCCCAAGCAGAACCTCATCGGCAGCCTGCTGCTGCTGTACGGCGTGGTGCTGCTCATTATGGTCCTGCGCTGGAAGTCCTTCCAGCTGCGGACCTCCCAGCAGCAGCTGCAAAAGGGGATGCGGGAGTGTACCTATGAGTTTGACGAGGAAGAGATGATTTGCAACACGGAGGCGGGCGTCACGCGCCACCCCTATGAGCAGATGTTTGCCGTGGTCAGCAGCGCGGATTGGTACGCCATTTTCTTTGACGAGAGCCACGGCGTTATGTTAGACAAAAAGGGCTTTATCGAGGGGGACGCCATGTCCTTCAAGTCCTTCATCGGCCAGCGCACGATGCTGCCCATCCAAGAGATCTAAGAAAGAGGAAACACCATGAAAAAAGAACTGTCCAAAGTCTACGATCCCCACGAGGTAGAGGAACGCATCTACCAGCAGTGGGAGGAGAACAAGTGTTTTGCCGGGGTGCGGGACGCCAAGAAGAAGTCCTACACCATCGTCATGCCGCCCCCCAACGTCACCGGTCAGCTCCACATGGGCCACGCCATGGACTGCACCTTGCAGGATATTCTGATCCGCTTCAAGCGCATGGAGGGCTACGCCGCCCTGTGGGTCCCCGGCACGGACCACGCCGGCATCGCCACCCAGATCAAAGTGGAGGAAGAGCTGCGCGTGAAAGAGGGCCTGACCCGCTATGACCTGGGCCGGGAGAAGTTCCTGGAGCGCGTGTGGGACTGGAAGCACAAGTACGGCGACCGTATTGTTGCCCAGCAGAAGAAGATGGGTGCCTCCTGTGACTGGGACCGCGCCCGCTTCACCATGGACGAGGGCTGCTCCAAGGCCGTTCGCGAGACTTTCTGTGAGCTGTATGAAAAGGGCCTTATCTACAAGGGCAGCCGCATCATCAACTGGTGCCCCCACTGCGTCACCGCCCTGTCTGACGCCGAGGTGGAGTATGTGGACAAGCCCGGTCACCTGTGGCACATGCGCTACCCCCTGACTGACGGCTCCGGCTATCTGGTCGTTGCCACCACCCGCCCGGAGACCATGATGGGCGACACCGGCGTGGCCGTGAACCCCAACGACGAGCGCTATAAGGACCTGGTGGGCAAGACCTGTATCCTGCCCATTATGAACCGGGAAATTCCCATCGTGGCCGACGATTATGTGGAGATGGACTTCGGCACCGGCTGCGTGAAGATGACCCCCGCCCACGACCCCAACGACTTTGAGGTCGGCCTGCGCCACAACCTGGAGACCATCCGCGTCCTGGACGACAACGGCGTCGTGAACGCCAACGGCGGCAAGTACGAGGGCATGGACCGCTACGAGTGCCGCAAGGCCGTCGTCGCCGATCTGAAGGAAATGGGCCTGCTGGAGAAGGAAGAGCCGTACAGCCACAACGTCGGCACCTGCTACCGCTGCCACAACGACGTGGAGCCGATTATTTCCGCCCAGTGGTTCGTCAAGATGGCACCCCTGGCCAAGGAGGCCATTCGCGTGGTGGAGGAAGGGGAGACCAAGTTCGTCCCCGACCGCTTCTCCAAGACCTATCTCAACTGGATGGAGAACGTGCATGACTGGTGCATCTCCCGTCAGCTGTGGTGGGGTCACCAGATCCCCGTGTGGTACTGCGATGACTGCGGCCACATGACCGTGCCCCGCACCGACCCCACCGTCTGCGAGAAGTGCGGCTCTGCCCACATCCACCGGGACCCCGACGTGCTGGACACCTGGTTCTCCTCCGCCCTGTGGCCCTTCTCTACCCTGGGCTGGCCCGAAAAGACCGAGGACCTGGACTATTTCTACCCCACCGACGTGCTGGTCACGGGCTATGACATCATCTTCTTTTGGGTGGCCCGCATGATCTTCTCCGGCTGTGAGCAGACCAAGCAGACCCCCTTCCACACCGTCTTCATCCACGGTCTGGTCCGGGACGACCAGGGCCGCAAGATGTCCAAGTCCCTGGGCAACGGCATCGACCCCCTGGAGATGGCCGACAAGTACGGCGCGGACGCCCTGCGCTTCAACCTCGTCACCGGCAACTCTCCCGGCAACGACATGCGCTTCTACACCGAGCGGTGCGAGGCCATGCGGAACTTTGCCAATAAGATCTGGAATGCCTCCCGCTTCCTGATGATGAACCTGACCATCGAGGACAACGCCCTGCCCGAAAAGCTGGAGCTGGAAGATAAGTGGATCCTCTCCAAGCTCAACACCGTCATCTCCGAGGTCACGGAGAACATGGACCACTATGAGCTGGGGGTCGCCGCCCAGAAGATCTATGACTTCATCTGGGACACCTACTGCGACTGGTATATCGAGATGACCAAGGCCCGCCTGCAGGGCGAGGACCCTGCCGCCAAGGAGCAGGCCCAGCGCGTGCTGTGCTATGTCCTGACCGAGACCCTCAAGCTCCTGCACCCCTTCATGCCCTTCCTGACCGAGGAGATCTGGCAGGCTCTGCCCCACGAGGCGGGCAACGACGTCAAGTTCCTCATGCTCCAGAAGTGGCCGGAGTACCGGGAGGACCTGGCCTTCCCCGCCGAGGAGAAGGCCGTGGAGCTGCTGATGGACGCCGTGAAGGCCGTCCGCACCCGCCGCTCCGAGATGAACGTGCCCCCCTCCAAGAAGGCCCACCTCACCATCGCCACCCAGGAGACGGAGACGTTTGCCGCCGGCATCCCCTTCCTCAAGCGCCTGGGCTATGCCAGCGACGTCACCGTCACCGGCCCCGACGGTCTGGGCAGCGACAAGGAGGAGGCCGCCAAGGGCGTTGTCACCGTCGTGACCCACGTGGCCCGCATCGGCATGCCGCTGGCTGAGCTGGTGGACCTGGAAAAGGAAAAGGCCCGCATCGCCAAGGCCCTGAAAAAGAACCGGGGCGAGTTAGATAAGCTCAACAACAAGCTCAAGAACCCCGGCTTCCTGGCCAAGGCCCCGGAGAACGTGGTCAAGACCGAGCAGGAACGCGCCGAAAAGCTGGCCGCCCTCATCGCCCAGCTGGAACAGCAGGCCGCGTCGCTCTGAGAGCGCACCTGCCCCGGCACAATATCCTGAAAACATAAGCAAGACCGCCCCGGGTCGGACAGATCATGTCCCCCAGGGCGGTTTTTTCAAAAAGTTGCAAAAATTTTTGAAAACAGCGTCACAAATCAGCACCCTCCAACGTTATAAAGGTAGAAGCGATCTATGCCATGTAGTGGCCGCAGACCCCTGCGGCCAGCGTGAAATGTGAAAGGAGCAAAGCGATGAAACGAATTCTTTCCATGGGCCTGGCTCTTTTGATGCTGCTGAGTGCAGTGTGTATCCCTGTGTCAGCGTCCACACCAGAAAGTCATACCTATGACCACGAAGGCTACATCCGACCGGGAGACAAGTTCCGACCCTACGATGCGTTGACGCGGGCAGAAATGGTGTGTCTGCTGTATCGTATGCTTGATGACGAGCAAAAGACGTGGAGTTTTGTCGGCTACGATTGCCGGTTTACAGACGTACCTCAATATACTTGGTACTATCTTGAGCTGATGAATTTGGACCTTCTTGGCATAGTAAAAGGCTATGAGGACGG
>SFHQ01000004.1 GCA_004556345.1 Clostridiales bacterium
ATCCTCCTTTCAATTATCAGATTTTACGGTGAGTTCTATAATATCACTAAAGTACTGTACAAGTCTTCACAAGCACGTCTGTTGTAACATTCTCATGTTTTCCAAGCTTAGCTATAGAAATATGGCTGATTCCGGTAGCTACACGCAGATCCTTCTTTTTCATATCCCGGTCAATCAACAATTTCTAGAGCTTTTTATAACTTACCGACATTGATTTTCTCCCAATGCTAATTTTCCGCAATCTTGGAATCGAATTCCGCAATCGCTGAATTTCAATCATTAGTATATCATGCTACACTGACCAGCTCAAGGACAATAACAAAAAAACACAAAATAAAGGAGCCGTCTCTGATTTTTTAAATCATATGAGGCAGCCCCTTTCCTATAACAATCTCAGATTATCCCAGCACCAGCTGCCGGTACTCTTCCGCCGTCCGCACCTGGCCCACGGCAGACAGGGAGGCTCTCTCCCAGGCAAAGATCTCCTGCGCCAGGGCCACCACGTCCTCCCGTGTGACACGGTCGTAGGCGTCGAGGATCTGCTCCGGGGTCAAAATTTCCCCGGAAAAGAGCAGCGACCGCCCTGCATGGCTCATACGGGACTGGGTGGATTCCAGGCCCATGATGACGTTGGCCTTCGACTGCTCTCTGGCCCGCTCCAGCTCCTCGGTGGTGGGGCCCTTGGCCAGGAAGTCGTCGATGACCCGGCGGATGGTCGCCAGGGCCTTGGCCTCCGTCTCCTTGTTCAGGGCCGTGTAGATACAGAAGACCCCCGTCTCCGCGTGGCCCGCGCCGTAGGAGTAGATGGAGTAGCAAAGCCCCTGCTGCTCCCGCACCTGCTGAAACAGCCGGGAGGACACGCCGCCGCCCAAGATCGCAGACAAGAGCTGCAAGGCAAAGCGCTTGGGGGAGTTGTAGTCCAGCCCCGGAAAGGCCAGGGTCAGGTGATTCTGCTCGATGGGCTTGGGGGTGGCGACAAAGGCCGGGGTATACGCCGCCGGGACCGGGGCAGGTGCCCTACCCGCAGGCAGGGCGGAAAAACGACGCCGAATGTCCTCCAGGACTTCCTGGGAAAAGCTGCCCGTGAGGGCCACAACGGTGTTGTCCCCCCGGTAGTGGGCGTCGTGATAGGCCTTGAGAAACGCCCCCGTCATGGGGGCCAGGGTCTCCTCCCGGCCCAAAATGGGCCGGGCCAGCGGGCTGCCGGCAAAGACGGCCCCGAAAAGCTTTTCGGCGCAGAGGTCGTCCGGGGTGTCCTCATACATGTCGATCTCTTCTAAAATGACCCCCCGCTCGGTCTCCACCGCCTCCTGGGCGAAGGACGAGCAGTAGACCATATCAAAGAGGATGTCCAGCGCCTGGGGCAGGTGGTCGTCCAGGACCCGGCCGTAGAAGCAGGTACACTCCTTGGTGGTAAAGGCGTTCATCTGCCCGCCGATGGCGTCGGTCTCCCTGGCGATGTCCTGGGCCGTGCGGCGCTGGGTGCCCTTAAAGAGCATGTGCTCGATGAAGTGGGCCGCGCCGGATTCCTCCGGCGTCTCCTCCCGTGAGCCGCCTCCCACCCAGATGCCCAGGGCGGCGGAGCGCACGGTATCCATGGCTTCCGTCACCAGGCGGACGCCGTTGGGGAGAGTCTCGATCTGAACCATTGACAGGTCTCCTTCTTTGGTCACGTTACTTTTTCTTCTCCATGGTGGTGCCCAGGGATTTCTCCGCGATGGCTTCCAGCAGCACGGCGTGCTCCATCCGGCCGTCCAGAACGGTCACGGACCCCACCCCGTGCTCCACGGCGTGGATGCAGTTCATGGTCTTGGGGATCATGCCGCCGGCGATGAGGCCGCTGTCCATCAGCTCCTTGGCCCTGGCCACGTCCATGCGGGCGATGCGGGTGGACTGGTTGTGGCTGTCCACCAGGATGCCGTCGGTGTCGGTGAGGAAGATGAGCTTATCCGCGCCCATAGCCTCGGCCACGGCGCGGGCCGCGTCGTCGGCGTTGCAGTTCAGGGCGCCGCCGTCCTCGCTGCGGCTCACGGGCGAAACAACGGGCAGGAAGCCGCTGTCCAGCAGGGTCCGCAGGAGCCGGGGGTCCACCTTCGTGATGGTCCCCACCAGACCCAGTGCCTTGTCCTTCTGCCGGGCGGTGATGAGGCCCCCGTCCCGGCCGGACACGCCGCAGGCCTTTGCGCCGATGCGGTCCAGGGCGGAGACGATGGACTTGTTCACGCGGGCGGAGAGGGCCATTTCTGCCGTCTCCAATACGGTGTCGTCGGTCACGCGGTAGCCGTTCTCAAACACGGTGGGCACGTTCATCCGCTCCAGCAGGGAAGAGATCTCTTTCCCGCCGCCGTGGACTAAGACCACCCGCACGCCCACGGATTGCAGCGCAGCGGCGTCTTCCAAAATCGTATCGGTGGAGGCCGCGTCCAGGGCGGAGCCGCCGTACTTGATGACAATGGTCCGGCCCTCGTACTGGCGGAGCTTGGGCAGCACGTCCAGCAGGGCGCGGACCTTGCTCATGCCGTCCATGCCGTGCTGCACGTCGTAGTCGTGCAGATACTGCTTGGCATAGTCTACGTCAGAGGGGCAGTCAATATACTCGATGCCGCGCTTCTGGCGGGTCTCCGCCCCCTTGCCGGTGAGCAGGATGACCGTGGGCTCGTCGCAGCTCATCACGGCCTGCTTGATGGCTTCGCCGCGGTCGGGGACGATGGAGTAGTCGCTGGTCCCCTGGGCCACATACTGGGCGATGTCCCGGCAGATGTTCTCCACCGGCTCCTCGCCGGGGTCCTCCTCGGTCAGGATGACCAGGTCGGAATACTGCCCGGAAATTTCGCCCAGGTCCTTCCGCCGGTCATAGGCCTTGTAGCCGGGGCAGCCGAACACGGTGACGATCCGGCGGCCGGGGTACTCCTCCCGCACCGAGCGGAAGAGCGTCTCGAAGGACAGACGGTTGTGGGCGTAGTCCACGATCACGCTGACCTTTTCGTCTGCGTTGGCATAGACCTCCATCCGGCCCGGCACGCGGGCCTTCATCAGGCCCGCAAAGGCATATTGCTCCGGCACGCCCACGGCCTCGCACACGGCTAGGGCCGCCAGGGCGTTCTGGACGTTGAACAGGCCCGGCATGGTCAGCCGGAACTCCCGGCTGTACCGGGGGGTCTTCACGCGGAACAGAATGTCTCCCCCGGCCTTTCGGACCTGGGAGCCAAAGATGGTGGCAGAGGGGTCCGTCTGGGAGAAGGTGATGATGCGGGGGCAGCTCTTCCGGGCCGCTTCCAGCACCCGGTCGGCGTGGTCGCAGTCCAGGTTCACGCAGGCGGCGGCGGCCTGGGCGAAGATGCGGAGCTTGGAGGCAAAGTAGTCCTCAAAATCCGGGTGCTCGATGGGCGAAATGTGGTCCATGCCGATGTTCAGGAACACGGCGGCGGCAAACTCCACGTTCTTCACCCGGTCGTATTTCAGCGCCTGGCTGGAGACCTCCATGCTCAGGTAGCGGATGCCGGAAGACACGGCGTTGGCAAAGTGCCGCTCCAGCTCCAGGGGTTCGGGGGTGGTCAAATGGGACTCGAACTTCTCCACGCCGTCATACGTCTCGATGCCGCCGATGACGCCGCTGGGGGCCTGCTTCTTGGCGGCCAGATACTCGTCAAAGATATACTTGAGGTAGTAGGTGGTGGTCGATTTGCCCTTCGTGCCGGTCACGCCCACCACGCCCAGCTTGGCGGAGGGGTGGTTGTAATAGAAATCCGCCAGGTAGGCCATAGCCAGACGCACGTCGCTGACCTGGATGCAGGGCAGGTCTACCTGGTCGTACTTCTTCTCAGACAGGTAGACGAAGGCGCCCTTTTCCTTGGCGGACTGTAAAAATTCAGGCTTAAAATGGGCGCCCTTGCAGATGAACAGGGTGCCGGGGATCACATCGCGGGAGTCGCAGCTGACCAGTGCCACCTCTCTGGTGAGGGGTGCGCCGGAGAAATCCAGCTGAAGGTTTTTCCGCTGGAGCAGCTGAATGTACTCCCCCAGGGGGTAGAGGGTAAGATCCATAGTTTTTGATCGTCCTTTCGTAAAGCCTTCCCCTGGGGGAAGGCTCTTTCTTATACGTTCCGCAGTTGTTTGCCGCAGCGGAGGATGGCCTGCTCGGCCAAGATCTCCATGGCGTCGATATAGAAGGGGGGCAGGCTGTGGAGGGTGCGGTAGACCGACAGCTCCGTGCAGCCCAGAATGGCGCAGTCGCACCCGACGGAACGCAGGTAGGCGTCGATCTCCCCGAATTTCTCGCGGGAGCCGGTCTCCCCTTTCTTGATCTCATCGTAGATGATGGACATGACCGTCTTTTGCAGCTCCTCCGGCAGGGTCACGGGGGTCAGCCCGGCGGCGGTCAGTTCGTTTTGGTAGATGCCCGTCTGCACCGTACCGTCCGTGGCCAGGATGCCCACGGTCTGCTTGCCCATGGCTTGGATCGTCTTGACCGTCTCCCGGATCATGTGGATGATGGGGACGTGCAGCTGGGCCTGGAGCCGGTCGGCAAAGTAGTGAGACGTATTGCAGGGGATGGCCAGGACCGTACACCCCGCCCCCTCCAGCAGCTTTGCGTCGGCCAGCAGATGGGCAAACACCGCCTCTGCCTGCTCTGGGGTGCCTAAGATCCCGGCGGTACGGTCGGGGATCTTCGCGTCGCTCCAGATGAGCACCCGCAGGTGCTCCTGGTCCGTGTCGGCCTGGGTGCGGTCGATGATGCGCTGATAAAACGTATTGGTGGCCTGGGGGCCCATGCCGCCCAGCACGCCGAGGATACCTTCCATTGTGGGTCCTCCTTTTCGGGAAAGGGCTTAGGCCTTTCGCTCGTAATACTGCTTGAACTTCTTGAAGTGGCCCAGCAGATTCTTCTCCATGCGGAGCGTCCGCATCAGGGGCTTGTCTTTGTCGTAGAACAGGGGGCGGACTTCCCTCCCCTGCTGCATGAGCTGCTTCATCTCCTGGTGGTAGTCGGAGACGATATACGCAAAGGCAACTTTTCGGGGCACGACCCGCCACAGGCTGGGGTTGTCGGCCAGGACGAAGGGCAGGTCTTTCCCCTCCACCCGGTCCTCCACCAGGAGCTTGGCGATGTTGTAGCCCGCGCCGGTGACGTAGTAGTTGCTGCGCCCCTGGCGGCAGTTGATCTCAAAGACCTTGTACTTGCCGTCCCGCTGGTCATACTTGATGTCGAAGTTGGAGAAGCCGACATAGCCGATGTCCTCCAAAAACGCCTTGATCTTCTCGGCGATGGGGCCGCACGGCTCGTTGAGGATGACGGCGTGGTTGCCGATGCCGTGGGGGGTGTGTTCCTCCAGCAGCACATGGCCCATGCACATGAGCTTTACTTTGCCGTTGCGGTCGGAGTAGTTGGTCAGCACGCGCATGTAGCTGTCATCGCCAGGGATAAAGTCCTGGATGATCATCGTGTCGGGATAGCCGGAGGCATAGACCTTATCCAGCACCTCCTCCAGGTTCTTCCGGTCGGGGCAGGTAAAGACCTTCTCGTTGCCCTCGAAGGGATGCTCCCAGTAGGCCACGCCGTTGGCGGGCTTGCAGATGTAGGGCGGCTGGAAATTCAGCTCGAAATCATGCCCCATCTCCTTGCGGTAGATGAAGGTGCCAGGGTGGTCGATGCCGTACTCATCGCAGAGGGCATAGAACTTCTCCTTGTTGATGAGGGTGTTGATGAGCTCCCCGCTGACCGTGGCGGCGATGCAGTTTTCCGGGAAATATTGCTTGTTCTCGGCGGCCAGCTTCACGTAGCTGTCGCCGCAGCCGATGACCAGCACGGTCTTGTCCGCAAACTCCTGGGCGGCCTTTGCCACGTTCTCGCGGAAGGTGGCGGCGTCCTCGTTCTGGGGGCAGACCCGGTAGTCGATGATGGTGGACCCATAGGCCGGGCCGGAGGCAAACTTGCCATAGCAGACAGACTGGATGCCATAAGCCTCATGGAAGGCCCGTGCTACGCTGTAAACGTTAATATCCCCGCCGAAGAGCAGGGGCTGGAAGTTGTGTTCCATAGCTGATACGCTTCCTTTATTTTTCCGGGAAAGAGAGGAGCCAAACGGCTCCTCTGGTGTTCCCGTTTTTGATTTGATGGTGGCCGCGAATTTCTTTACCCGCTCACCCGCGACACCTGATACACATTCTTCACTTGGTTGAGCTTATTCATAATGGTCGTGACCTCGCCCTGGCCCCGGACTTCCACCACCAGATTAAACTTGGTGTACCCGTCCGGCAGGACGTTGACCGTCATGGCCAAAATATTCATCTTTGCCGTGGCCATCACCGTGGTCACGTCCATGGCCAGGCCGGGCCGGTCCTTCGCGATGATGTCCAGGGAGGTCTTGTAGGTGTTGAGGCTGTCGGGGTCCCAGCTGACCTTGATCCAGCGGTCTTTTTCCCCTGGTCGGGTCTGGCCGCTGATGGCGTTGGGACAGTCCGCCCGGTGGACCGACACGCCGTAGCCCCTGGTGATGAAGCCCACGATGGGGTCTCCGGGGACGGGGGTGCAGCACTTGGCGAACTTGACCATACATTCCGTCATGCCCGCCACGATCACGCCGGAGACGGAGTGCTTCTTGTTGCCGGACTTGGCCACGCCGGAGTCCAGGGCGGCGGTGACCTCCTCCTGCTGGCGGGCCTCCTGCTCGGCCTTCTCGGCGGCCAGGCGCTCGGCCTCCTGGCGGTCCTGGTGGATGAGTTCTTCCCTGGCGCGGTTGGCGCACTTCTGGGCGGAGGCGCCGCCGTAGCCGATGGCGGCGTACATCTCCTCCAGGGAGTTGAAGCGGACTTTTTCCAGGATGTGCGGCAGCATCGACTCGGTGGTGAGCATGGCGATGGTCAGGCCCAGGCGCTTGATCTCCCCCTCGAACATGGTGCGGCCGTGGGCCACGTTTTCCTCCCGCTTCTCCCGCTTGAACCACTGGCGGATCTTGGTGCGGGCCTGGTTGCTCTTGGCCAGCTTCATCCAGTCGCGGCTGGGGCCTTTGGCGTTTTTGGAGGTGATGACCTCCACGATCTCGCCGGAGCGCAGGCGGTAGTCAAAGCCGACGATGCGCCCGTTGACCTTCGCCCCCGTCATGGAGTTGCCCACGGCGGAGTGGATGGCATAGGCAAAGTCGATGGGGGTCGCCCCGGCGGGCAGATTGATGACATCGCCGCCGGGGGTAAAGACAAAGACTTCGTCGGCGAAGAGATCGACCTTCAGCGAGCGGATGTATTCCTCCGCCTCGGTGTCCTGCTGGTTTTCCAGCAGACGGCGCACCCAGGCAAAGGTCTCCTCGGTGCCCAGCTGCTTGTTGCTCAGGCCCTGCTTATACTTCCAGTGGGCCGCCACGCCGTACTCGGCCATGTGGTGCATCTCCCAGGTACGGATCTGGACCTCAAAGGGGATGCCCTCGCTGCCGATGACGGTGGTGTGGAGGGACTGGTACATGTTGGGCTTGGGCGTGCCGATGTAGTCCTTGAAGCGGCCCAAGACCGCCTTGTACATGTCGTGGATACAGCCCAGCACGCTGTAACAGGTGG
The DNA here is from genome assembly GCA_004556345.1 of Clostridiales bacterium. Taxonomy (GTDB): domain Bacteria; phylum Bacillota; class Clostridia; order Oscillospirales; family Oscillospiraceae; genus Evtepia. The sequence continues at coordinate 7,549 of SFHQ01000004.1, forward strand.
GGATGTCATCCACGATGACCCGAAAGGCATAGAGATCAAAGATCTCACTGAGCTTTTTGTTCTGGGCGTACATCTTCCGGTAGATGGAGTAGACGTGCTTCACCCGCCCATAGACCGTGCCCTTGATGCCCTCTTTTTTCAGGCGGTCCTGGATCTCGTTTTGGATCCGCTCCATAAAGGCGGCGTGGGCCTTGGCCTGGGCCGCCAGCTCGTCCGAAATTTCTTTGTAGGCCACGGGGTCCAGGAAGCGGAGGGACTCGTCCTCCATCTCCCATTTCATCCGCTGCATGCCCAGGCGGTGGGCGATGGGGGCGTAGATCTCCAGCGTCTCCAGAGCCTTCTCCCGCTGCTTCTTTTCGGACTGGTATTCCAGCGTCCGGATGTTGTGCACCCGGTCGCAGATCTTGATCAGAATGACCCGGACATCCTGGGCCATGGCCATGAGCATTTTCCGCAGATTTTCCATCTGCTTCTCTTCCGTGGAGGTATACTTGACCTTGTTTAACTTGGTCACGCCCTCCACCAGGTTCGCCACGGTGACGCCAAAGCGCTTGGCGACCTCCTCATGGGTGGCATCGGTGTCCTCGATGGTGTCGTGGAGCAGGGCGGCGATGATGGAGTCGGCGTCCAGCCCCAGGTCCGCCACCAGATGCGCCACCTCCAGGGGGTGGGTGATATAAGGGGAGCCGTCCTTGCGGAGCTGGCCGTCGTGGTGCTCCTTGGCGTAGGTGTAGGCGTCCCGCACCCGGTCCTGCTCCTCCTGGGGCATGTTTTTGATTTTTTCTTCCAGCTCGGCAAACCGAGCGGCTAGTTTGTCCTCCATAGGGACTTGATTCCCGGTCGCACTCTCCATAGCGTCCTCCCCTTTCCTGCTGTTATGAGCTTCTCTCTTTGCCCCAGGCGATGTCCTGCAAGTGCTTGATGATGGGCGACTGGAGCAGGGAGACCTTCCCCTGGCCCCGCCGCTTTTGCAGGCAGATGCGGAGCATCCCCCCCGGCTCCGGCTCCATGCGGAGCAGCTCGAAGCTCTCCATCACCTCCAGGCAGATCATCGTCCGCAGGGTGGATTCCCACAGATCCCCCTCCTGGGCGACCTTCCGGGCCAGGCGAATGGGGTGGTCGATGACCTCCCCCTCCCGGTTGGCCAGGTACCGCCACACGGCGGCCAGCTCCTCCCGGTCCGGGATCATGGCCCGCGCCTCGCAGGGGGTGATGGGCTCCCCACGGGAGTATTTCCGATACAGAGCCTGTTCATTCTGCTGTTTGGCCGTGTAGGCCGGTCGCAGGTCTACCAGGTGCAGCTGCACCGTCCGGGAGCCGCGGTATTCGTTGATCTGGGGGGAAAAGGCCACGTCCGCCTTGTCCCCCACCGCCAGGCCGGACTTGGCACGGGTGACGGAGAAAAAGATCATGTCCACGGTCCGCCCGTCCCGGCTGGCCCGCATCTTGAGATGCCGCCCGCCGCCCACGTCGGTCATGCAGGTGACGGTGACGCCGCTGAGGGAAAAGATGGGCTTGGGGTTGCCCGCGCCGTAGGGCTCCAGCATGGACAGGGCCTCGACCTCCTCCACGGTGAGGACGGCGGTGTTTTCGATCTCCCCGTCGATCTTCAAGGTGGAGACGTTGGCCTCGCCCCCGGTGTCCTCCCGGATGAGGTCCTGCATCCGGTGGCGGAAGAGGGGGATGTTGTCCTCCAGGATGGTAAAGCCCGCGGCCAGCGCATGGCCGCCGTAGCCCTCCAACAGGTCCGCGCACTGCTCCAGAGCCGCAAAGAGGTTAAAGCCGCCGTAGGACCGGCAGGAGCCCTTGCCCTTGCCGTCCTCCTGGAGGCAGATCATAAACACGGGGCAGGCAAACTGCTCGGCCAGCCGGGAGGCCACGATGCCCACCACGCCCTGGTGCCAGGTGTGGTCGGCCAGGACCAGGCAGTCGTAGGTCCCGCCTCCGGCCAGGCGGGAGAGACAGTTGTTGAAAATATCCAGCTCCACTCCCTGCCGCTGGCGGTTGAGCTCACACAGCTCATGGGCCAGATATTCGGCCCGCTCGGTGTCGTCCGTCAGGATGAGGTCGGCGGCCATGGCCGCCCGGCCCATGCGTCCGGCGGCGTTGATGCGGGGGGAGAGACAATACCCCACGGTGGTGGAGTTGATGGCCCGGCTCAGGGTCCCGGCCTCCACCATGAGGGCGTACAGCCCGCGGCGGCGGGTCTTTTTCAGGTGCTTTAGGCCCACCCGGACGATGGTCCGGTTCTCGCCCAAAAGCTTCATCACGTCCGCGATGGTGCCTACGGCGGCCAGATCGGCGTACTCGTGAAACAGGGCGTTGGCCCGCTTCTCGCCGCCGGAGACGCTGCCCAGGGCCATGACCAGCTTCAGGGCCACGCCCACGCCGGCCAGATCCTTGAAGGGATAGGGGCAGTCTTTCCGGTGGGGGTCCACCACGGCGATGGCGTCCGGGAGCTTTTCTTTGCATTCGTGGTGGTCGGTGACGATCATGTCCACGCCCAGGCTGGCGGCGTAAGCCGTCTCGGCCAGGGCGGTGATGCCGCAGTCCACGGTGATGATGAGGGTCACGCCTTGCAGCGCCAGCTCCTCCACGGCCTGGTTGTTCACGCCGTAGCCCTCGGTGAGCCGGTCGGGGATGTAATAGCGCACGTTGCCCCCCTGTGACCGGAGATAATGGGTGAGCAGACAGGTGGCGGTGATGCCGTCCACGTCGTAGTCGCCGTAGACGGCGATAGACTCCTTGTTGCGCAGCGCCCGCCCGATGCGGGCGGTCGCCAGATCCATGTCTTTCATCAAGTAGGGGTCGCAGAGCTGATCCTCTGCGCTGGACAGCAGAGCCTTGGCCTCATCTAAGTCGGTCAGCCCGCGGGCGCAGAGGGTGGCGGCCACCAGGAGAGGCACCCCCTGGCGCTCCATCTCCCGGCACACTTGCTGGGATCGCTGGGCTATCTTCCACTGCTGATACTTCATGGTTTGGAACCTCGGTTTGATAATTTCTATCTCGCGTTGCCGCCCTGTGCAGGCGGCAGAGAAAAAAGTCAATAGCTATACATATTTTAGAATAGCATAAAACCTCCCTTATCTCAAGAGATAAGGGAGGTTTTCTCACTTTTACTCATATTTTGTGCGATCATACTGGGATAGATTCTGAAAATCTTCCATACGCGCCTTGGCTGCGGGGGAGGGGCTGTCGGTGAGGACGCCGTTCTCCTCCACCCAGCCGGTGGTGTGCAGGACGGGGAGCATGTGCGCCGTCTCCCGCTGGGCCTGCATGTAGGCAGAGCCTTCCCAGCCGATCATCTCAAAGACCTGATTCATGAGGAAGCAGGGGGAGAGATCCGGGCCCTGGCCCTGGAAGCTCTGGCCCAGCTGGGTCTTGGCCGCCTGGTTGCCCCAGATGGTGTACCAGGTGGAGTAATAGTTTCGGAAGCCCTGCTCCGTGGTGGTGTCCAGGCTGATGCCCATGCCCTCGTAGATGACGCCGTGGTTGCCCATCCAGGGCTTATGGTCCCCGTAGAGGACCAGCACCACCGGCTCGTCCAGGCTGTCGAGATAGGACATGAACTCCTTGACGTAGTGGGAGGTGTCCTGGACCAGGTGGAAGTAGTTGTTCAGGGCGTTGAGGGTCTTCGGTTCATAATTTCCCGTGCAATACTCGCTGCCCCAATAGGTCTTCTCCGTGTTGTAGGGGCCGTGGCCCTGGTAGGTCACGTTGAAGGAGAAGAGGGGGGCGTCGTTGGTCTGGAAGTATTCCGTCAGCCGGTTTTGCAGGTCCGGGAAGAACACATCGTCATAGGCCACGTCTGCGTCCTTCTCCACGAACTGGTAGTAGTTATCCGTGAAGAGGTAGTCGTCCAGGCCTAGGTTGGGATTCACGTTTTTCCGGTCGTAGAACCAGTCCCGGCAGGGGTGGGCGCCGTTGGCGGTGTAGCCCTGGCTCTTGAGGTACCAGGCGGTGGAGTCCGTCTTGGTCTTAAAGTCCCCGTGCCGGTTGCCGCCGGTAATAAAGGCCCATTCCGTCTCCGTGGTGCCTCCGGCGAAGATGTCCGTGATGAGATTCCCAGAATAGCTGGCGGCCTGGATGTCGTGGAAGTCCTTGTACACGTCCGGTGACAGGCCGTCGATGTCAAAGACAGACAGGTCGGCAAAGGCCTCCAGCTGGATGGTGATGAGGTTGACTTTCTTGTCCTCGGGAATGGTGGCGTCGGTGTACTGGTTCAGCTCTTCCCGCGCCGCCCGCTCGTCGTAATTTCCCTGGGAATTCATGTAGTCCCCCGCGCTGTGGAAGAAGGGGTAGACGATGCCGGTGGCGGCGTAGGCCTCCCCCTCGTCCTTGGCGTAGTCCCCGGCCAGCTGGGTGTAGCGCTGGTCGTTGGGGTAAATGTAGTTGAAGCAGACCAAGCTGAACATGCCCACGGCGGTCAGGGCCAGCATCCGCATCGTGGCGCGGGGCTTGCCTTTTCCCAGGAAAAACAGCAGGACGGCGGCGGCGATCATCGCCGCGATCCACACCCCCATGAGGGGCGTGAGCTTCACGTCGTACTGCCCGGACATCTGGAACCCCTCCCGGATGCGGAAGAGGTCGGACCAGACCATGGGGTCATCCCGGAACATGACCTTGAAGTAATTGGCCCCGGTGAGCAGGAAGATCAGCGTCCCCGTCACCAGCACCGCCAGCCAGGAAAGGCCGCTGGCCAGCCACACCAGCCCCAGCAGGAGCAGGATGGGCAGGGTGTTCCAGAAGAACAGGACGGGGCTTCCCCCCCAGCCGATGCCTTCACTCCCGGAAAAGGCCAGGGAAAAGCCGCTGATCATCACGCCCACGGCCAGCAGCAGCAGCAGGGTCAGCCAGGGGGACCGGGGCAGCTGCATTGTTTTCTTGGCCGACGCAGGGCTCCGCGCCGGACGCACGTCAGTTTTCGTTGGTGTCATGGGTCTCGCTCTCCAAATTGCTGTAATAGTTGCCTGCCAGGATGCGGTTGCTCAGGGTGGTCAGGCGGTTGATCTCGGCGGTACGCTCGGCATTGCCGGTCTCGCCGCTGGTGCTGGACCAGTAGCGCTCGCCGTCAAACCAGCTGCCGTCGGCAAAGAACACATAGCCGCCCTGGTCCCCCAGGCCGTCGTGCCCCACCAGGAAGGCCCCGGTGGTGTCCAGACCCAGGAGGTTGGCCACGGTGGGCAGCACGTCGGGGGTGGCCGTCACCTTGTCGATCTGGGTCGGCTCGATGCCGTCGGCCCAGATGAAGAAGTCCGTGTGCTGGAGCATATTCATGTTGTCCACGCCCTTGAGCTCCATGTTCAGGGCGTCGTCCATCATGTAGTAGTTGTAGTGGTCGGCATAGAAGACCAGGACGGTGTCCTTGTCGTGGCCGCTCTCCCGGAGCTTGTCCATCAGCTCCCCGATGAAGCGGTCGGTCTCCATGGCCCCGGCCACGGCGTAGACGTAGTTGCCGTCGGTGCGTTTGGCGGCGGCCTGGGCGGCGTCTTTGTTCTCCTGGTAGATGACGTTGTCCTCGCCGTAAGGCCCGTGGGCCGAGTAGGTGATGACGAAGGAGAAGAAGGGGCTTCCCTCCGTCATGGCATCGAAGCCGTTGATGAGCTGGCGGTCCAGCTCGTGCTCGTCCATATTCAGGGTACTGCCGCCGTAGTATTTCTCATAGCCCAGGTTGAGGTGGATGTTCTCCCGGTCGTAGACGTTCCCCTCGCTGTTGTGGAAGGAGCGGGCGGTGTAGCCGGCCTTGTGGAACAGATTGGCCAGGGAGAAGGGGTAGTTGTCGTCGGTGTACACCGAGGTGGGGATGCCGCCGGTGGCGGGCAGGAGGCTGGTGTTGGCCATGAACTCGGTGTTGAAGGTCCCGGCGGTGATATAGGCCGGGGTGTAGTGGTTGGTGAAGGCAATGCTCTCGGACTTGAGCTGCGAGAGGTTGGGCATGTACTCCGGCTGGAGCATCCAGGTGTCCAGGGCCTCCAGCTGGACCATGATGACGTTTTTGCCCTGGAGCAGACCCGTGTAGTCGTTGGGCTGTTTGGCGTCCTCGTAGGCGGCGATATATTCCTCCACCTGCTGCCGCTCGTCGTCGCTCATGGTGTTGGCGGGGAAGATCTGGCGGACGAGATCCCGCATGGTGTACTGGTACAGGCCGCAGAGCTTCAGGGAGTTGGTGGTGTCGCTGAATTCATGGTAGGCGGCGCTCTCCGTGTTTTCCTCGGCGTTGTCCCAGACCACCGTGTCCACCACGGGGAAGAAATGGTAGTTGGTAAAGGCGATGACCCCCGCCCCCAGCACCGCCGCCACCAGGCCCAGGATCACAGACAGCTTCACAGGCTTGGGCGGAATGACCTTCAGCAGACGGCCGGAGGTCATCATCAGCAGAACGGTGACCGTGGCCCCCGCCACCACCTTCAGCGCGATGTGGATGTACGAGGCCTGCATGAAGCTCCCCGTCCCTCCGTAGGTCAGCACGGAGAAGGAGAAAAAGCGGCGGAACATGCTCATAAAGCCGCTGTGGGTCACGGCGATGGTGACGAAGGTCACCAGCGGCACGCACCGCACGAACCAGCGGGGCACCTTGGGCAGGCAGAACACCAGCCCCGCAAAGACCAGCGCCCAGCCCAGGGTAAAGAGCCACGCAGGTCCATACTCCACCCCCACGATGCCTGCGGACCGGTAGGTGTAGCGCAGGGAGAAGTCCAGCACGAAATAGGCCAGGAAAAAGGGGATGATGTAGAGATAGGGGCGGATGCCCGGCATATCTTTGGTATACAGCCGATCCTTGGCGAAGCACTGCCAGAAGGTCAGGCCCTGGTCCTTCCCCGGCAGCTTCCGCGCGGCTTTTCGTTGTTGTTTTTCGGCAGATGACATCGGTCGTCTCCTTTCGGTTTCTAAACGCTTATCCTCCGGCGGTCCGAAAAAAAACGCCGGAAGATAACCGCTTGGAAAGAACAAACCACCAGGGGTGGGAGGCCGCGAAACTTACGCAGTCCCCCACCCCCTGGGCAGTCAATTTATCGTACTAGGGAATCCTGAAATGAGGCTTAAAACGCCATCTTCTCCCGGAGGTAGTCCTTCAGCTCGGAGATGGGCAGACGGACCTGCTCCATGGTGTCTCGGTCACGGACGGTAACGCAGTGGTCGCCTTCCTTGTCGGCGTCGCCCACGGTGTCGAAGTCCACGGTGATGCAGTAGGGGGTGCCGATCTCGTCCTGGCGGCGATAGCGCTTGCCGATGGAGCCGGCGTCGTCATAGTCGCACATGAAGTCCTTGGACAGGTCATCCAGCAGCTCCTGAGCGGGGCCGGCCAGCTTCTTGGACAGGGGCAGCACGGCGCACTTGAAGGGTGCCAGGGCGGGGTGCAGGCGCAGGACCACGCGGACGTCGTCCTTGCCGTTCTTGTCCTGGCCCACGACCTCCTCGTCGTAAGCGTCCACCAGGAAGGCCAGGGTCACGCGGTCGGCACCCAGGGAAGGCTCGATGACGAAGGGGATGTAGTGCTCGCCGGACTCCTGGTCGAAGTAGGTCTGGTCCTTGCCGGAGGTGGTCTGGTGGGCGTTCAGGTCGTAGTTGGTCCGGGAAGCCACGCCCCACAGCTCGCCCCAGCCGAAGGGGAAGGCGAACTCGAAGTCGGTGGTGGCGTTGGAATAGTGAGACAGCTCTTCGGGGTCGTGGTCGCGCAGGCGCAGGTTCTCGTCCTTCATGCCCAGGTTCAGCAGCCACTTGTGGCAGAAGTCCTTCCAGTACTTGAACCACTCCAGCTCGGTGCCGGGCTTGCAGAAGAACTCCAGCTCCATCTGCTCGAACTCACGGGTGCGGAAGGTGAAGTTACCGGGGGTGATCTCGTTGCGGAAGGACTTGCCCACCTGGCACACGCCGAAGGGCAGCTTCTTCCGGGTGGTACGCTGGACGTTCTGGAAGTTGACGAAAATGCCCTGGGCCGTCTCAGGACGCAGGTACACGGTGTTCTTTGCGTCCTCGGTGACGCCCTGGAAGGTCTTGAACATCAGGTTAAACTGACGGATGTCGGTCCAGTTGTGGCCGCCGCAGGAGGGGCAGGCGATGTTGTGCGTCTCGATGAAATCCTTCATCTCGCTCTGGCTCAGCGCATCCACGGACTTGCCCAGGTCAAAGTTGTTTTCCTGGCACCACTCCTCGATGATCTTGTCGGCGCGGAAGCGCTCCTTGCACTCCTTGCAGTCCATCAGGGGGTCAGAGAAGCCTCCCACGTGACCGGAAGCCACCCACACCTGGGGGTTCATCAGGATGGCGGCGTCCAGACCCACGTTGTAGCGGTTCTCCTGGACGAACTTCTTCCACCATGCCTTTTTTACGTTGTTTTTCAGCTCCACACCCAAGGGGCCATAGTCCCAGGTGTTGGCCAGGCCGCCGTAGATCTCACTGCCGGGGAAGACGAATCCCCGGCCCTTGCACAGGGCCACAACTTTTTCCATGGTCTTTTCAGAATTGGAAAGCATCTCTTAACTCCTCCTTCGCTGGTATCCTGTCAGCGATTATTTTCACTCTAAAAATTTGCTCAAGGGGCAGCCTAGCCACCCACAATAGTTCAATTATAGCGAAAAACCCAAGGGTGTCAAGGGTTTAGCCGCCGGATTTTGCCGGAAACCGGCGGGAAGAACCGGCACTTTTTCCACATCCCTGTGGATTTTCGGCCTCTCCCCGTCTCCCAGGAAAATGGCAAGGGCGGCACGTGCTCCGTGCCGCCCTTGCAAAAAAGAGGAAACGCTATGTTTGTTCGATGTATGGGCTCAGTAACCAAAGCTCCCGAAGGGCCAGCCGCTGCTGCCTTGCTGCTGCTGTTGCGACTGCTGTTGCTGCTGCTGGCTCTGCTGGTATTCCTGCTGATACTCTTGCTGAGCCTGGTTCTGTTTTTCGGTTTTTTCGGGGGTGGATTCTTCCAAAGTGACCTCCACGGTCTTTGTCTCACCGCTGCGGAAGATGGTCAGGGTGACTTTGTCGCCCGGCTTGTAGTTGCCAATGGCGGAGGTCAGGTCGCTGGCGGAGGTGACGTCGGTGTTGTCGATCTTGGTGACGATGTCGCCGGCCTGCAAGCCGGCCTTGGCGCCGCACAGGTCGGGGGTGACCACCCGGATGATGGCGCCCTGAGGCACACCGTAGGAGGTGACGCTCTCGTCCACATCGGCCACGGAGATGCCCATGATGGGCTTGCCGGTCACATAGCCGTTCTTCACCAGGTCAGAGACCATGCTGGCCACGTCGTCCATGGGGATGGCGAAGCCCAGGCCCTCCACGGAGGCGGAGGAAGAATTGCTGCCGGAGGAATACTTGGCGGAGACGATGCCGATGACCTCACCGTGGCTGTTGAACAGCGGGCCGCCGGAGTTGCCGGAGTTGATGGCGCAGTCGGTCTGGATCATGTTCATCTGGCGGCCGTCGCTCATGGTGATGGAGCGGTCCAGGGCGGAGATGATGCCGGTGCTCTCGGAGAAGGTCAGCTCACCCAGTGGGTTGCCGATGGTGGTGACCTGCTCGCCGACGAGCATATCGCTGGACTTGCCGATGACCACGGGGGTCAGGCCGGTGGCGTCCACCTTGATCACGGCGATGTCGTTCTTCTCCTCGCCGCCCACGTAAGTGGCGGTGTATTCCTTGCCGTTGTCAAACGTGACCTTAATGGAGTTGGCCCCGTCGATGACGTGGTAGTTGGTGAGGATGTAGCCGTCTTCGGTGATCACGAAGCCGGAACCGGCGGCTGCGCCGGTGACGGTCTGGCCGAAGACGTTGGTGCTGACAATATCGACGGTGATACCGACGCAGGAGTTGACATACTTGGCGTAGATCTCTGCCGTGGTCAGCTCTTTCGAGGTATCCACAGAGGCCGTGTCCACCTGGGTGGGCGTCCGGTCGCCGGTGTAGATCGTTGTCTCATTCCCGCCGGAGAGACTGGAATAGATGGGCTGGGCCAGCCCGCCCAGCAACGCACACACCAAGCAAAGGGCCACGATCTTGACCGCGCCCTTCTGCTTGGGCGACATGGGCTTGCGGCTGCGTTTGTTTTTGTTGTGGTGGTTGGGATCCTCCCCGTTCATGCTGGGGCCGTTGTCCCAGCCGCCGGAGAAAGAGGGGTCGTTGCCCGGAGAAAAGGGATCGTTCTGGAATCCGCCAGACCCGTTGTTGTCGTTGCCGTAGTAGTCCATGGTGTTTGCCTCCTGTCTATCTGCCCTCGTGGGGAAGGGCCACCGGGGTGTTGGCCCTGTGTTTTTTCACTGTGGCCAGTATAGCGGGTATTTATGAAGATTTCGTGAAGTCGAAGTAGAAATTTTTTTAACGTTCTGTCTCCGGTTTTTGAACGGGGAAAGTTTTCCACAATTTGCTCGGAATTTGGGGATAAAAATGGGGGCCGCCGATACAAAAAAGGGCGCAAAAAAACCGCTTGACCCAAAGTCAAACGGTTTTGTTTGCGTCCTAGCAATGAAATTACTGAGGGATCTTGTTCAGGCGCAGAGTCATCTTGCTCTTGCGGTTGGCTGCGGTGTTCTTGTGTAGCAGACCGCGAGCGGCAGCCTGATCGACAGCCTTGACAGCTTCCTTGTATCTCTTATCGGCCTCGCTGCGGTTGCCTTCGATGATAGCAGCATCAAAATACTTCAGCTGAGTCTTCAGTGCGGACTTTGCGGCCTTGTTTCTAGCGGCCTTTGTCTGATTGACCAGAACACGCTTCTTTGCAGACTTGATATTCGGCAAACCAAACACCTCCTCCGATGGGTAAAATTTCGTCACAAAAGTTCTGTGCGAGAATGTATTGTAGCATAACTTCTTCCATTTTGCAAGTCTTTTTCGGAAAAAATTAAATTTTTTGCATAATGGGTGGGAAATTGCTAAACCTAGTAAAAACCGTCATGCGCCGCCACAATATCTTGTGGTCCGGCAGAAAGGAGCCGCCCATGCACTACGGCAGACGCAGCGACTTGGCCCTGGAGGCCAAGGAGCTTTTCGAGTCCTCCGCCGGGAAAACCACGCAGCTTTCCGGTGTTCGTGCCAGGGAAGAGACGCTCTTCGGCTATCCCCTCACCCGCGTGGACATCCTGGACGAGACCGGGGCCGAGGCCCTGGGCAAGCCCGTGGGGACGTATCTCACCTTGGAGTTTCCCGCCCTGCCCCAGGGCCGGGAGGAGCTGCTTCGCGCCGCCCGCGCGGTGGCGGCTCTATTGGGCCAGCTGCCCGGTCTGCCGGACACCGGCCCTGTTTTCGTGGCGGGCCTGGGCAACCGGCAAATGACCCCCGACGCCATCGGCCCGAAGACAACGGATCTTCTCCTCATCACCCGGCATCTTGTGGAAAACCTGCCGGAGGAATTTTCTGGCTTCCGCCCCGTGGCGGCCTTGGCCCCCGGCGTCACCGGGACCACGGGGGTGGAGACCGGCGAACTGCTCGCCGGCGTGCTCCAAACCATCCGCCCCGCCTGCCTCATCGCCGTGGATGCCCTGGCCGCCCGGCGGCAGGAGCGGGTGTGCCGGACGATCCAAGTCTCCAACACCGGCATCGTCCCCGGCTCCGGGGTGGGCAACGCCCGCATGGCCCTGGACGAGGAACACCTCGGCCTGCCCGTGCTGGCCGTCGGGGTGCCGACGGTGGTGGAGGCGGGGACCCTGTGTCTGGACCTGCTGGAAGAGGCCGGATTGGATCGAGAGGGATTGGAACCCTCGCGACAGTTTGGGCAGGGTTCTGCCTGGTTCGTCACACCGCGGAACATCGACAGTGAAGTGGAGGTCTTATCCAAGATATTGGGGTTGGGGATCAGCGCGGCCCTGCATGTGGACATTTCCGTGGAAGATGTGGAAAACTTGGTGGGATAACGCCCCAAAGCAAGCGATGCGGGAACAAAAAGCGAGAAAATAGTCCACAAACCAGCTGTTTTGTGTGGATACCGGTCACCGAAACTTTCGGCTCTCCCCCACCGCCAGCTCATCGCAGCGGTTATTATACGCGTTCTCCGCGTGCCCCTTCACCCAGTGGTACGTCAGCTGATGCACGTCGACCAAGGCCAACAGCTGCTCCCAAAGATCCGGGTTCAGCGCGGGCTTCTTGTCGCTCTTGACCCAGCCCCGCTTTTTCCAGCCTCTGGCCCATCCCTTCTCCAAGGCATCAATGACATACTTGGAGTCGGAGTAGAGGTCTACGGCGCAGGGTTCCTTCAGCATGGACAGGGCGGCGATCACCGCCGTAAGCTCCATGCGGTTGTTGGTGGTGGAGGGTTCTCCCCCGGAGATCTCCTTCTTGTGCTGCCCATACAGCAGCACCGCCCCCCAGCCCCCCGGGCCGGGGTTGCCGGAACAGGCGCCGTCGGTGTAGATGCTGACCTGCTTCACGGCGTCTCCTCTTGGGAATCAGAAGCGGGCGCTTCGGCCGGAGCGTCTGCCGGTTCGGTGGCCTCTTCGGCGGCTTCCTCGCTCTGGTTCTTGTCCTCCTCCTGGGGCACGCGGGCCAGAGAGATGACCTTCGTCCCCTCGGACACCCGCATGACGCGCACGCCCTGGGCCGTGCGGCTGTAAACGTTCACATCGGCGGCGGCCATGCGGATGATGGTGCCGTCGTCGGAGATGATGAGGATGTCGTCGTCCTCCTGGACCACCTTCACCCCGGCGGCCTTGCCGGTCTTTTCGGTGATCTGGTAGCCCCGGAGACCGAAGCCGCCCCGGTGCTGCGGCTCCCCGCCGGAGCGGATGTACTCCTCGATGGGGGTGCGCTTGCCGTAGCCGTTCTCGGTGATGGCCAGAAGCATGGTGCCCAGCTTCGCCAGGGCCCCGCCGATGACGTAGTCCCCCGCCCGGAGCTTGATGCCGCGCACGCCCATGGCCGTCCGGCCCATGGGACGCACGTCGCTCTCCCGGAAGCAGATGGCCTGCCCGTCGTGGGTGGCGATCAAAATATTCTCCTGGCCGTCGGTCTCCAGCACGGTGATGAGCTCGTCCCCCTCGTCCAGGGTCAGGACCCGCAGGCCCACGGCCCGGATGTTGCGGAAGGCGGATTTCTCCGTGCGCTTGACGGTGCCGTTCTTCGTGACCATGAAGAGATAGCCGTTCTCGTCATAATCCCGGCCGTGGATCATGGTGGTCACTTTTTCGCCCGGCTCGAACTGGAAGATGTTGTTCAGGTGGGTGCCCTTGGCCGTGCGGCTGGCTTCAGGAATTTGATAGCCCTTCTTCTTGTAGACCCGGCCGGAGCTGGTGAAGAAGAGGATGTTGTCGTGGCTGGAGGCGGTGAAGAGGGTGTCGACATAATCCTCCTCCCGCAGGCTCTGGGCGGAAATGCCCTTGCCGCCCCGCTTCTGGGCGCGATAGGTCGAGACGGGCATGCGCTTGATGTAGCCGGCGGCGGTGAGGGTAAAGACGCAGGTCTCCTCCTCGATGAGGTCCTCGATGTCGATCTCGTCCGCCACGTCCTGGATCTCGGTCAGGCGGTCGTCGCCGTACTTATCCCGAATTTCCAGCAGTTCTTTTTTCATCTGGCCCAGCAGCAGCTCCCGGTTGGAGAGCAGCTGCTGGAACCAGGCGATCTTTTTCTCCAGCTCGTTGTACTCGTTCTGGAGCTTTTCCCGGTTCAGACCCTGGAGGGCGATGAGCCGCATGTCGCAGATGGCCTGGGCCTGAACCTCGTCCAGGTCGAAGCGGTTCATCAGGTTTTCTCTGGCGTTGTCATAGCTGGACCGGATGATCCGGATCACTTCGTCGATGTTGTCCTGGGCGATGAGCAGACCCTCCAGCAGATGGGCCCGTTCCTCGGCCTTGCGCTTGTCGAACAGGGTCCGGCGGGTGATGACCTCCTCCTGGAAGGTCAGATACTCGTCCAGAATGTTCCGCAGGGACAGGACTCTCGGCTGCCGCTGGTTGTCCACCAGGGCCAGCATGTTGATGGCGAAGGTGGTCTGTAACTGGGTCTGGGTCAGCAGGTGGTTCAAGACCACTTGGGGGTTGGCGTCATGTTTCAGCTCAATGACGATCCGCATACCGTTGCGGTCGGACTCGTCCCGCAGGTCGGAGATGCCCTCCAGCCGCTTTTCCTTCACCTGCTCGGCGATGGCGGCGATGAGCATCCGCTTGTTGACCTGGTACGGCAGCTCCGTGACGATGATGCGGGTGCGGTCGTGGTTCCGGCCGTACTCCTCAAACTCGGTGCGGGCGCGGATGGTCACTCGGCCCCGGCCGGTGGCGTAGGCAGCGCGGATGCCGGCCCGGCCCATGATGATGCCCTTGGTGGGAAAATCCGGGCCCTTGATGTACTGCATGAGATCGGCCAGATCCGCCTCCGGGTTTTCCAGCACGCAGACAGCGGCGTCGATGACCTCCCGCAGGTTGTGGGGCGGGATGTTCGTGGCCATGCCCACGGCGATGCCCGAAGAGCCGTTCACCAGCAGGTTGGGGAAGCGGGCGGGCAGGACCTTGGGCTCCTTGCGGCTCTCGTCGAAGTTGGGGGACCAATCCACGGTGTCCTTCTCGATGTCTGCCAGCATATCCCCGGCCATTTTGGCCATGCGGGCCTCCGTGTAACGGTAGGCTGCGGGGGGGTCGCCGTCCACGGAGCCGAAGTTGCCGTGGCCGTCGATGAGCCGGTAGCGCATGGAGAAATCCTGGGCCAGACGGACCAGGGCGTCGTAGACCGACGCGTCGCCGTGGGGGTGATATTTGCCCAGCACGTCGCCCACGCAGGTGGCGGACTTTTTGAAAGGCTTGTCCCAGGTCAGTCCGCTCTCGTACATGGAATATAAGATCCGCCGGTGGACGGGCTTCAGGCCGTCCCGCACGTCCGGCAGGGCACGGCCCACGATGACGGAAACAGCATAGTCGATGTAGCTGTCCTTCATCTCCTTGACCAGCTCGGACTCGACAATGACCTGGTCAGGGAAGGCGATGTCCTCCGGTCGGTAATCTTTGTTCTTTGCCATAGTTTCACTCCTTCTCTGCCACCCAAATCGTGACGCCGTACAAGTTCCACGCAATGCCTTCCCCGAAAAGGAAGGTTATTTTTTTAGATCGGCCCGTCCTCGCGGGCGCTCTTTCGCAGCAGGCGGATGACGCCGATCACCAGCCCCGCGAAGTAGAAATAAAAGACCGCTTCAAACCCCATGAGCAAAAAGTCATACAGCCCATGCAGCACCGCCGGGACGAAAAACGACCGGCGCAGGGCCGCCCGCATCCGGTGCCGCTGGCCGTATTTCTCGGCCCACTTGGCACGGGAGAGGTAGAAGCCCATCACCACGCCGAACATGGCATGGCCCGGAATGGAAAAGATCGCCCGGACCACGGCCGTGCCGAAGCCAGAGTTCAGCACATACAGCACGTTCTCCACCCCGGCAAAGCCCAGGGAGACGAACACGCCGTAGACGATGCCGTCGAAGCGGTAGTTGAAATTCGGGTCGTACCACGTTCGTTTCCGCAAGACCCGGTTCTTGACCCCCTCCTCGATGAACCCCGGCACGACGAAGTAGGCCAGGAAGAGGTAGGTCATGGGGTCCCAGGGGAAAAAGTCGATGAACTGGTCGGCCACAATCTCCAAAAGCAGGATGGGGAACATCCCCAAAAGCCCCCGGAAAAACAGCGACCACAGCAGATGGGCCGGTTCCTTCTCCAAGCGGTCCATCCGGTAGACCACCGCCAGCAGGATCAGCGGCGGAAGAAGGGCCGCTGCCACCAAAAACGAAACCGATCCCAGCATCTCTAGCCCCCCTTTCCCCTAGTTTGCCAGCGGCCTGGCTCAAATATCCAGGTTCACGACATACTTGGCGTTTTCCTCGATGAATTCTTTCCGCGGCTCGACCTTCTCGCCCATGAGGATGGTGAAAATCTCGTCGGCCTTCACCGCGTCCTCCAGGGTGATGCGCCGCAGGGTGCGGGTGGCGGGATTCATGGTGGTCTCCCACAGCTCGTGGGGGTCCATCTCGCCCAGGCCCTTGAAGCGGCTGATCTCTACCTTGGCGTTGGGGTTGTCCCCGCGCATCTCGGCGGAGACCCGGTCCCGCTCCTCGTCGGAGTAGGCCACCCGCTGCTGCTTGCCGCGGGTAAGCTTAAACAGGGGCGGCACGGCGGAATACACATAGCCCTGCTCAACGAGGGGCCGCATGAAGCGGAAGAAGAAGGTCAGCAGCAGGGTGCGGATGTGGGCCCCATCCACGTCGGCATCGGCCATGATGATGATCTTGTGGTAGCGCAGCTTCTCCGGGTTGAACTCCTCCCCGATGCCCGCGCCCAGGGCGGTGATGACGGGGATGAGCTTTTCGTTGCCGTAGACCTTGTCGGCCCGGGCCTTCTCCACGTTGAGCATCTTGCCCCATAGGGGAAGGATGGCCTGGAAGCGGGCGTCCCGGCCCTGGGTGGCGGAGCCGCCGGCGGAATCTCCCTCGACGATGTAGATCTCTGTGAGGGCGGGGTCCCGCTCGTTGCAATCCTTCAGCTTGTCGGGCATCTGGCCGGATTCCAGGCCGGTCTTGCGGCGAACGGACTCTCTGGCCTTTCGGGCGGCCTCTCTGGCGCGGGAGGCGGTGAGAGCCTTTTCCAGAATGGCCCGGCCCACGGCGGGGTTCTCCTCCAGAAATTCCTCCAGCTTTTCCGAGACCATGCCGTTGACCAGGGTGCGGATCTCGGAGTTGCCCAGCTTGGCCTTGGTCTGGCCCTCGAACTGGGCCTCGGTGAGCTTGACGGAAATGACGCAGGTCAGGCCCTCCCGGCAGTCCTCGCCGGAGACCTTCTCGTCGTCTTTCAAAATCTTCATTTTCTTGCCGTAGGTGTTCAGGGCGTTGGTGAGGGCCCGCTTGAACCCCTCCTCGTGCATACCGCCCTCCGGCGTATGGACATTGTTGGCGAAGGAGACGATGATCTCGTTGTAGCTGTCGTTATACTGCAGGGAGACTTCAGCCATGGCGTCGTCCTTGGACCCGGCCATGTAGATGACCCCGTCGTGGATGGCGGTCTTGTTGCGGTTGATGTAGGTGACAAACTCCCGGATGCCGCCCTCATAGCACATGGTCTCGGCCTGGACCTCCTCCCCCCGCCGGTCGGCGATGGTGATGGACAGGCCCGCGTTCAAAAACGCCTCCTCCCGCATCCGGGTGTGGAGCGTCTCGTAATCATACTCCGTCGTCTCGGTGAACATCTCCGGGTCTGGCTTGAAGACGACTTCCGTGCCGGTCTTGTCCGTCTGGCCCACCACCTTCATGGGCTGGGTGACGTGGCCGCGGGCAAACTTCATCTCGTAGATGTTCCCGTCTTTATAGACCCGGACCTCCAGCCATTCGCTCAGGGCGTTCACGACCGAGGCACCCACGCCGTGCAGGCCGCCGGAGACCTTGTAGCCCCCGCCGCCGAACTTGCCGCCGGCGTGCAGGATGGTAAAGACCACCTCCAGGGCGGGCTTGCCGGTCTGCTTCTGGATGTCCACGGGGATGCCGCGGCCGTTGTCCACGACCTTGATGATGTTGCCCGGCTCGATGCTCACCTGAATGTCGGTGCAGTAGCCGGCCAAGGCTTCGTCGATGGCGTTGTCCACGATCTCATAGACCAGGTGGTGCAGGCCACTGGAGGAGGTGGAGCCGATGTACATGCCCGGCCGTTTCCGGACCGCCTCCAATCCCTCCAGGACCTGGATCTCCGAGGCCCCGTATTCATGTTCCACCGCGGTGGTGTTTTTGTTTTCCAACTGATCCATGTTAAACCTCCAAGTTTCGTCACACGGTAAAGCCACCGGACTCCATGCGCTTGAGCAGGGTGGCCGAGGACAGCTGCGAGAGATACACTGTGATCTCCCCCGCCCCGTCCCGGCAGAGCAAAAAGGATTTGGGCAGGTCGTCCCCCACCGTCACCACCTGCCCGGCCCGCTGGGCCTGGGTGAGAAAATCGCGGGTGATGCGGGAGGACGTGGTGTTGTCCAGGTCGAAGATCCCCACCACGTCCCGCTGGCGGATGACCACGGAGCTGCCTAAATGCAGGTACATCGCTTCCCTCTATTCTATCACGAAGGTTCCGACGAATCGGAATCTTTTTTGTCTTGGAACACGGGGATCTTCCCCGTTTCCGGGTCGTTTACTAACTTTCCCTGCATGATATGCAGGGTCCGGCCCTCCGGAAAACTCCCGTCCGGAGCCTCGCAGCCGGTGAGGATCACCTGGCCGCCGGTGATGCGCCGCAGGACGAAATCCTGCCGCCGGGCGTCCAGCTCCGAGAGCACATCGTCCAGGAGCAGGATGGGCCACTGGCCGGTGTCGTCCCGAAACAGCTCCCGCTCAGCCAGCTTCAGCGACAGCGCAGCGGTCCGGGTCTGCCCCTGGGAGGCATACTGCCGGGCAGGCTGGCCGTTGATCTGGGCCACCAAGTCATCTTTGTGGGGGCCGGAGAGACAGGACCGGGCGTCCCGCTCGGCCTTGGCGTGGCTGTCCTGGTGGCGGCGGAGGTCTTCGTAGAGCTCCACCGTGGGGCCCAACGGGTCCCGGACCATGGAGACGGTGGCGTAGTGCAGGGCCAGTGTCTCCCGTCCCCCAGAAAATTCGGTTTGAATTTGGGCGGCCTTCTCCGCCAGCTTGCGGACGAAGTGGGCCCGGTAGTGGATCACCAGCGCCCCGGCCCTGGCCATGGCCTCGTTGAAGTCCTCCAGCACATCCAGCAGGCTGGGGTGTTTCTCCCAGTCCCGCAAAATGCGGGTCTTGTGGTCCAGGAGCTTGTTGTACTGGGCCAGTGCCTCGGCGTATCGGGGGCGGAGCTGACAGATCGCGTGGTCCAGAAAGGACCGCCGCTCGGCGGCCCCGGCCTTGATGAGGGCCAGGTCCTCCGGGCAGAACAGGACCGTCTGGACGATGCCGCCCAGCTCTGCCGCCGTCTTGCACTTCACGTGGTTGACGAACAGCCGCCGCCGGGCACCCCGGAAGAGCTGGACCTCCAGCAGAAAGTCCCGGCCCCGGCTGGTGACCTCGGCGGTGATGGTCCCCTGGTCTCGGTGGAAGGAGAGCAGCTCCTTGTCCCCCCTGGCCCGGTGGGAGCGGGCCCCGGAGAGAAAGCCGATGGCCTCCAGCAGGTTCGTTTTGCCCTGGGCGTTCTCTCCCCAGATGACGTTCACGCCGGGGGAAAAGTCGGCGGTGAAGTCCGTGTAGTTCCGAAAGCCGTCCAGAGCGATCCGGCGCAGCTTCATTGTACCAGGATCTCCTGGCCCTGGAACTGGACGGTGTCACCGGGGCGGAGCTTCTTGCCCCGCATGGTGCAGACTTCGCCGTTGACGGACGCTTGTCCGTCCTGGATGAGCATTTTGGCTTCCCCGCCGGTGCTGACCAGGTTGGCCAGCTTGAGCAGAGCTTCGAGCTTGATGAACTCGGTGGTGATGGAAACGGTTTTCTGTGCCATATCTGCCTCTCGTTCTCAGGACTCTGCCTTCAGCCGTACCGGCAGGACCATGAAGAGGAAGTTTTCCTCTCCCTCCGCCGGGACGATGATGCAGGGGGTGATGGGGCTGGACAGCTCCAAGGTGACTTTGTCCTGGGGGGCAGCCTTGAGGGCGTCCATCATATACTTGTTATTGAAGCCGATCTCCAGGCCGTTGCCGCTGCCGTCGATGGGACAGCAGTCGTGGGCGTTGCCCAGGGCGGTGCGGGTGGTCATGTCGATCTGTCCGTCCCCCACCACGCAGCGCAGGGGGCTTTTCAGCTTTTCGCTGACGATGAGGGAAACGCGGTCGATGCAGGACAGCAGTTGTTTGGTGTCGGCGGTGACCTTCACCGGGTTGTTCCGGGGGATGGCCTGCCGCCAGGCCAGGAAGTCGCCTTCCAGGCGGCGGGAGATGAGGATGGTGTCCCCCATTTTGAACAGGATGTGCCGGGCGCCCTGGTGGATGTGGACGATCTCCTCGCTCTCCCGGCAGATTTTTTCCACCTCGCTGAGGGAGACGCCGGGGACTACGAACTCAAAGCTTCCGTTCTGTTCTGCCAGGGCCTCCCGGCGCAGGGCCAGGCGGAATCCGTCCACAGCCACCATGGTCAGGCCGTCCTCCCCCACGGAAAACAGCGTGCCGGTGTGGATGGGGCGGCTGTCGTCGGTGCTCACGGCGAAGATGGTCTGGCTGATCATGGCCCGGAGGGTCTGTTCGGGGAGGGCCAGGGAGTTCTGGTATTCCACCGTGGGCAGCTCCGGGAAGTCCTCCGGGTCGATGCCGAGCAGGTCGAACTCGCTGTATCCACAGGCGATGTGGACTTTGAGGGCCTCCTCCTGGAACAGGACCATGTCGTCGGGCAGCTTGCGGACGATTTCTCCAAACAGGCGGGCGGGGAGGACCATGGAACCGGGCTGGGAGACATCGGCCTGGATGGCAGATCGGATGCCGGTCTCTTGGTTATAGCCGGTGAGGAAGACGGTGCCGTTTTCTTCGGCTTCGAGCAGAAGTCCTTCCAGAGCAGGGATGGTGCTTTTGGGAGAAACGGCACGGGAAGCGGTGAGGATGGCAGATTGCAGCAATGCTTTTTCACAGCTGAATTTCATGGAAAGACCTCCGATTCTGGTGATGGATGGTTGGGGTGGGGGTTGCTGGAGTAAAAGAGAGAATAAGAAAAAAGGTCGCAGTGGTAGTAGTAGGGCTGTTTTTTGTGGAAAACTGGCGGGACTCTCAGGTTTTCTAGGATTTTTTGCCCACAGCCCCTGTGGATGGTTTTGGTCTGTTTTTGTCCCCCGTGTGGATAGATGCAAACTTTCCACACAGACTTCTCCACATATCCACATTTCCCGGTGGAGACCCACAGGCTTTGGGGAGCGTTTTTCCGGGGAAAATTTCTCCCGGTTTGGGGGTGGGGTCAGTTGTAGCGTTCGTTGACGTTCGAGCGGATGTCTTTAATGACCTCGTTGGTCTCCGGGTCGGTTTTGCACTGCTTTTCGACCCGCTCGATGGAGTGCAGGACGGTGGTGTGGTCCCGGTTGTCGAACTCCTTGCCGATGTCTTTCAGGGAGAGCTTCGTCATGTGCCGGGTGAGATAGATGGCGATGTGCCGGGCCCAGCTGGTGGCCTTGGTCCGCCCCTGCCCCCGGATGGCGTTGGGGTCGATGTCGTAGAACTTGCCGACCTCCTCGATGATGACCTCGGCGGTGGGCAGGATGTCTGACGGTTCTTTGAACATGTCCCGGACGGCGCGGGTCACGGAGCTGGCGTCCACGTTGCTGCCCAGCAGGTCCCGGAAGGCGAGGATCTTTTTCACGGTTCCCTCGATCTGCCGCACGTTGGAGGTGACGTTTTCCGCTACATAGATGAGCACTTCCTCCGGCAGCTCGACGCCCATGCGGATGGCCTTGTTTTTGATGATGGCCATGCGGGTCTCGTAGTCCGGGGGCTGGATGTCGGCCAGAAGGCCCCATTCAAAGCGGGTCTTTAAGCGGTCTTCCAGCCGCAGCATCTCCTTGGGGGGACGGTCGGCGGTAAAGACGATCTGCTTTTTGTCCTCGTAGAGGGTGTTGAAGGTGTGGAACATCTCCTCCTGGGTGGAGTCCCGCCCGGCGATGAACTGCACGTCGTCCATGAGGAACACGTCTGCCGAGCGGTACTTGGCCCGGAACTCCTGGTTTTTCCCGGCCCGGATATCCCGGATGAGCTCATTGGTGAAGTCCTCGCCCCGGATGTAGACGATCTTATAGTCCGGGTGATTTTTATGGATGGTGTGGGCGATGGCATACAGCAGGTGGGTCTTGCCCAGGCCGGACTCGCCGTGGATGAAGAGCGGGTTGTAGTTCTCTGCCGGATGCTCGGCCACGGCCAGGGCCGCTGCGTGGGCCAGCTTGTTGGAGTTGCCCACCACGAAGCGCTCAAAGGTATACTCCTCCGTTCCCGGCAGGAAGCGGGAGGGGGGCTCTTTCTTGGCGTATTTGTCTTTTTCGTCCTCGCTCAGGACCACCACGTCCAGGTCCTCGGAGAACAGGTCATACAGGGCCTTTTTGATGTCCTTTAGGTACCGGGAGACCACGATCTCCCGCTTGAAGTCCGTGGGAACATAGAGAATGAACCGGTTTTCATCCAGAGCCACCGGCTCTGCGTCGGAGAACCAGGTGGTGATGGTGGTCTCGGTCATGGTTTGTTTCATCAGGGACAGCACGCGCTCCCAAATATCCGCGGCAGAGTTCATGGGCAACCTCCTTTGGTCTGTCGTCACCGGGGCCGTGCCCCCTTTCGGCGGGGGCGGCACGATAAAAAGCATGGACAAATAGGCCCATGCCATTCATGGACCTGCCGGTGAGAACAGAGTTATCGATAAAAAATCAGTTTATTATAGCAGATTCCGTTTTTTTTGGCAAGCGCTGTTCTATTTATAAGGTGCCTGTGCGGGGGGCAGAAGGCGGCCAGATCCGAGAAAAATTTAAGGTTGACAGAGGGATGTGGTTTCCTGTATAATGTATTGCACGCAATCATGGAGCTTTCCTGGCTTTTTTGACTGCGTATTTTCTGTGACGACCGCGGCCGGGGCAATTCGGCCGTTGTGGTTGGCGGGCCTTATGATTATTTTATTCGGCTTCCGCTCGAAATAGATACAGGAGGTGTATCGGAATGGTTCGTACCTATCAGCCCAAGAAGCGTCAGCGTTCCAAGGAGCACGGGTTCCGCAAGCGCATGGCTACCGCCAACGGGCGCAAGGTTCTGGCTCGTCGCCGCGCCAGAGGCCGCGCTCGGCTGACTCACTGATGCCAAGGTTAACCGCATAGAGACTGACTAAGGGGCGGGGAATCGTATTCCACCGCCCCTGCGAAGCATCAGCTTCTTTTTTGCCGCAGTCTCTGGCGGCTCTGTCAGAATGTAGGGAGAAAATGCTGTGAAATTTACCGTTTCCTTAAAGGAAAATAGGGTCTTTCGCCGGCTGTACGCCAAGGGCAAGAGCGCCGTGGCCCCCACGATGGTCCTCTACTGCCGCCGCAACGGCCGCAGGCAGAGCCGCCTGGGGCTGACCACCGGCACCAAGCTCGGCCACGCCGTGGTGCGCAACAAAGTGCGCCGCCGCCTGCGGGAGATCTATCGGCTGCACGAGGACCGGTTTGCCCCCGGCTACGATATTGTCGTCGTGGCGCGGGTCCGGGCGGTCCACAGCTCCTATGCCGTGTTGGAACGAGATTTTCTCCGCCTGGCAAAAAAACTTCAGCTTCTCCCCTCCCAGGAGGGAAAGAAGCCATGAAGGCTGTCCTGCTCTGGATGATCCGGTTTTACCGCCGGTTCCTCTCGCCGCTCCGTCCCCCCTGCTGCCGGTTCATTCCCACCTGCTCGGCCTATGCCCTGGAGGCGGTCGAAAAATACGGTGCTCTCAAGGGGGGCTTTCTTGCCCTGCGCCGCATCCTGCGCTGCAACCCCTTTCATCGGCAGAAGAGCATCGAGTATGACCCCGTCCCCTGACGGCGGGGCGACAGCCATCCCCGGCGGACAAGCCGCCGGGACCCCATCTCACTTGGAGGCGCTGCAATGAGCATTATTTTGACCCCCTTTGCCAAGCTGCTTCTGCTGTTCTACAACATCACCGGCAGCTATGGTGTGTCCATCATCCTGTTCGGCCTGGTGGTCCGTCTGGTCCTGTCCCCCATCTTCCTGAAAGGTCGTAAGGGCATGCTGGCCATGAGCGGACTGGCGGAAAAGCAGAAGGTCTTGGCCCAGAAGTACGCCCGCGACCGGGAAAAATACAGCCAGGAGCTCACCAAGCTCTATGAGCAGGAGGGCGTGAAGCCCTCGTCCGGCTGTCTCTGGTCCTTCCTGCCCCTGCCCTTCCTGATGGTGCTGTACGCCATCATCCGGCAGCCCCTGACCTACCTCATGAACGTCACGGAAGATCAGTTCAACGTGATCTCCAACCTGCTCTACGGGGAGGTCCTCAACTATAAGAACCAGCAGCTGCAGATCGCCCAGGACGTGTTCCTGAACCACGATAAGATCGTCGCCGCTGTGCCCGACCTGGCCGGGATGCCCCAGATCGACTTTACCTTCCTGGGCGTGAACCTGTCCCAGACCCCCAGCTTCATGTTCTGGAAAGCGGATAACGTGGGTTCTGCCTTCGTTCTCTGGCTCATCCCCATCATCTCTGCCCTGCTGGGCGTGGTGTCCATGATCGTGACCAATAAGATCAACGCCGACGTGCTCGGCACGGCCAAGCCCATGGACCAGTCCACCAAGACCACCATGCTCATCATGCCCCTGTTCTCCCTGTGGATCTGCTTCACGCTGCCCGCCGCCCTGGGCGTGTACTGGATCGCAAACAGCCTGTTTGCCATGCTCCAGGAAGTGGTGAACATCCCCTTCCTCCGCTCCTTCCTGAAAAAACAGGAAAAGGACCGGGCCGAGCGCCAGGAACAGGAGCGAGAGCGCATCAAGCTGGAGAAGAAAGCCCAGGCCGAAGCCAAGCGCAAGGCCCAGGAGGAGATGCGCAAGATCCAGATGGAGCGCAAGCTCAACAAGAGCATCGCCGGGGCCAGCCGGGAGGGCATCCGCGCCTACGCCAGAGGCCGTCTGTATGACCCGGAGCGCTATCCCACCTTCCCCTATCAGGACCCCAACGAGCTGGCCAAACAGGCCGAGGCCGAGCAGGCCCAAAAGCAGGCCGTGGAGCTGGCAAAAAAAGACAAGAAGAAGGGGAAACCCACAGCCCAGGCTCTGGATGAGACCCGCGGCGACAACGACGAAAAGTAAGGAGAGACCTGCCTTATGTTGAAATGGATAGAAGCCACGGGCAGATCGGAAGATGCTGCCGTGCAGAACGCCCTGGCCCAGCTGGGGCTGGACCGGGACAGTGTGTCCGTAGAAGTGCTGGAGCGGGCCAAGTCCGGATTTTTGGGCTTTGGCAGCGCCCCCGCCAAAGTAAAGGTCACCTATGAGGTCCCCGACGAGGAGACCCCCGCCCCCCAGCCGGAGCCTGTACCGCCGAAGCAGCCGGACCCCGCGCCCGCCCCGAAGGCGGCCCCGGAAGCCGTCCGGGAGCCGGTACCGGAGAAGGCCGTCCCCGCAGCGGCCCCGGCTGCCCCCGCTGCCGAGGCAGCACCGGCCCCCGCCGCCCAGAGCGGTGACGTGGAGGAGCGCATCCGCGCCTTCCTCTCCGGCCTGCTGGCCCAGATGGAGGTCCAGGCGGACATCGTCATCGCCCCCCGCACCGAAAACGGAATCCTCGTGACCCTGGAGGGGCAGAAGCTGGGCGCCCTCATCGGCCACCGGGGCGAGACGCTGGACGCCATCCAGCAGCTGACCAACTACTCCGTCAACCGCGGCCGCGCCCATCGGGTGCGGGTCCACATCGACGCGGAGAACTACCGGGCCAAGCGGGAGGAATCCCTGCGCCGTCTGGCCAAAAAGGTGGCCATGAAGGTGGTCAAGTACCGCCGGAACATCACCCTGGAACCGATGAACGCCTACGAGCGCCATGTGATTCACGAGACCTTGCAGGATACCCCTGACGTGATCACCTACTCCACCGGAACGGAACCCAACCGCCGCACCGTGGTGGCCTATTCCAGAGGAAAGCACGCATATTGATCGAGAAAGACGGCGGCGGTGGACCACACCTCCGCCGCCTTTTCTCGCCACGGGCCTCCGCGCCTGTCTATCAAGGAGGGAGTACACATGATATTCCAAGACCGGATCCATCCCCAGTTACGCGCCTGGTACGACGCCTCGGCCGGGTTCGACTTTGACCACCTGGAGACCTTCGTCCCCCAGTGCAACGCCGCCGAACTGGCAAACCTGAAGGAAGACCCTGCGGTGAGCGCACGGGACGTCATGGTCCCCGGCCCGAAGAACGCGCCGGACGTCAAGGTCCGCATCTACACGCCGAACCCCCGACCGTCGGAGCCTCTGCCCTGCCTGTTTTTCTACCACGGCGGCGGCTATCTTTTCGGCAGCGTTTACCGGCAGGAGGCCCTGTGCCAGCGTTACGTGAAGCAGGTCGGCTGTGTCGTCATCTCCGTCGAGTACCGCCTGGCCCCCCAGTGGAAGATGCCCGCCCCACTCCAGGACTGCTACGCCGCCCTGATCTGGGCCTATGAAAACCACGCCGAGCTTGGCATCGACCCGGACCGCCTGGCGGTCTCCGGCCTGTCCGCCGGGGGCGGCTTGGCCGCAGGCGTTGCCCTGATGGCCCGCGACTTAAAAGGCCCTGCCCTGTGTCTGCAAATGCCGCTCTACGCCGAGCTGGACTACCGCCTGGATTCCCCCTCCTCCCAGGAGATCACCGACCCCAAGGTCTGGTGCCGGGACAACTGCGAAAAATCCTGGGCCAAGGTCCTCAGCCCCGGCCACATGCCCACCGCCTACGAGTCCCCTGCCCTGGCCAAGGACCTCACCGGTCTGCCGCCCCTGTTTTCCTACATCGGCCAGCTGGATCCCGGCCGGGATGAGAACATCCGCTACTGGTCCCGCATGATGGGCGCGGGCGTGGACGTGGAGTACCACGTCTTCCCCGGCTGCTACCACTGCTTCGAGCTGAGCGTACCGGACGCCGAGCCGAGCAAGGCGGCCTACGAGATGATGTATGCGGCGCTGCGGCGGGCCTTCGGCCTGGAATAATTTCCACAAACCCACCCCATTCTGTGGACAAACCGGGAGGAACCACCCTATGGACCTGCCCCTTTACCTGAAAAATCGCATGGCCAACCGCCAATTGTCCCACGCCTACCTGGTCGTTGGGGAAAACCGCAGGGAACTGGCCCAGACCCTGGCCGCTGCCTGGGTCTGCACCGGGGACAAGCCCCCCTGCGGCCAGTGCTCCGGCTGCCGAAAGGCCGCCGCGGGCATCCACCCCGACATCATCCGGGCCGACCCCGACGGGGACGGGCTGAAAGCAGAGGCCGTCCGCGCCCTGCGCTCGGACGCCTACATCCGCCCCAACGAGGCCCCGAAAAAAGTCTATGTGCTGGAGCACGCGGAGCTGCTCAACGCCACCGGCCAGAACATTCTCTTGAAGCTCATCGAGGAGGGGCCGGAGTACGCCTGCTTCCTTTTCCTCTCCCCCAACCCGGAGCTGCTGCTGGAGACGATCCGCTCCCGCTGCGAGACCCTCCGGGCCCCCGGCGAAGAGACGGAGCAGGCCAACCAGGACGGCCAGACCTTGGCCGACCTCATTTTGACCGGCGCAGGGCCGATGGAGAGCCTGCCCTTCCTCATGTCGTTGGAGAAGAAGGACCGGCAGGAAATTGCGCTGCTGCTCCAGGCGGCGAAAGAAAACTTGGTGGCGGCCCTGCCCCAGCGCCCGGATCTGTTGCCGGTCATTGACCGGCTGGCCCCGATCTCTGCTGCCTGTGAATTTAACATCAGCGCCGGTCATTTAAGCGGCTGGATCGCCGCTGTATTATCTTAAGTTCGGGTCGAGTGCCCGATAAGGAGAAAGCCTATGCCAGACATCATCAGCGTTCGCTTCCGCAGCGAAGGCAAACAATATTATTTCGACCCCCAGGGCGAGACCTGCCGGGTAGGCGACGGGGTCATCGTGGAGACCGCCGCCGGGAAAGAATACGCCGTGTGCGTCCGGGGCAACTTCACCCTGCCGGAGGAGGAGCTGACCGCCCCCCTGCGCCCCCTGCTCCGCCTGGCCACCCCAGAGGACCGGGCCGTGGTGGAGCGAAACCGGGAAAAAGAGAAGTATGCGTTCAAGGTCTGCCAGGAAAAAATTCTGGACCACAAGCTGGAGATGAAGCTGGTCAACGTGGAGTGCAACTTCGAGGGCACCCGCATCATCTTCTTCTTCACGTCCGACGGCCGGGTGGACTTCCGCGGCCTGGTCAAGAGCCTGGCTGCCGTGTTCCACACCCGCATCGAGCTGCGCCAGATCGGCATCCGTGACGAGGCGAAGATGCTGGGTGGCCTGGGCATCTGCGGGCGGCCCTTCTGCTGCTCGTCGTTTTTGCGGGACTTCCAGCCGGTGTCCATCAAGATGGCCAAGACCCAGAACCTGTCCCTGAACCCCACGAAGATCTCCGGCACCTGCGGGCGGCTCATGTGCTGCCTGAAATATGAGCAGGCCGCCTACGAGGACCTGATGAAGGACGCCCCCCGCATGGACTCCTTCGTGGAAACGCCCGACGGCGCGGGGACCATCATCAGCGTGAACACCCTGCGCGAAAAAGTCCGGGTCCGCCTGGACAGTGCGCCGGATACGCTGAAGACCTATCACAACAGCGAGATCCGCGTCGTCCGCAGCGGCAAGGGCAAGCGGCCTGAGGGCTACGTCGAGCCGCCCAAGCAGGAGCTGGCGAAGCTCCGTAAGTTCTCCGAATCTCCGGAGGATCAGGCCCGTCGGGAGCAGGAGGCCCTGGCCGCCGCCCTGAACGGCTTCTTAGAAGAGGACGAGGCCAGCGGCGGCAAACGCGAGGGCGGCAAGTCCCGCCGCCGTCTGGGCGGCGACAAGGGCCGCAACGCCCGGAAGGCCGAGCGCGAGCTGGAAGCCGATTGGGAGCGCGAGAAGGAAAAGCAGCAGGCCCGCCACCGCAGCAAGCCCCGCCCCAAGCCCGCTGCCGCTCCGGAGGGCAAGCCCCCCTTTCTCCCCGACGGTGAGGCGCCGAAAGAGGAAGACACCCGCCGCCGCCGGGGCAGCCGAGGCCGGGGCCGCAAGCCCGGCGTCCCCCGCAAAGACAAGCCCACCGAGGCCAGAGCGCCCCACACCCCCGCCGAGGGCAAGCCAAGCCCTGCCCCGGAAAAGGGAGAAAAATCCGGCGAGGGTACCAACAAGCCCCATCGCCGCTGGCATCACCGCGGCCGCCGTCGCCCCGGCGGCGGTGCAAACGGCGGGGGTTCCGCCCCCACGCCCCCTGCCGCCAACTGAACAAACGGTATGCTCCCCTGCCTGGGTCGTTCCGGGCAGGGGAGTTTTTTGTTGGAAAACTTGCATCCTGTTCAAATTATATTCATATCTTAGGGGATGATTCAAACAAAATATATATAATTGTCTATAAATCCAAAGAAATGTCTATTTATTTATAAAATTATCCTAAAAAATCAGTAAAATTATGAGAAAATAAAGCGGGACTTACTTTGGAGGCTTGCATTTTTACGCGGGCCGGTGTATACTGCCCCTTGTCGAAAGGTCACAAAGTTAGTGGGAATTTCAAATATTTGACAATTTCTGCGGAAACGACCTGTGAGACAAGAGAGCAAATATTATTTTTGAAAGGAGAGCGTTTGTTTTGTTGAATTCCGTCTTTATGAACCTGCTGGGACGGGAATCGTTGATCGCAGCGGACAACACCTGGGGCCTTCTGGGCGTCATGTGTCTGGCCGTGGCCTTCTCGATCTTCCTGGAACAGAAGTACAAGTGGGCTTCTAAGATTTCCGGTGCCATCATCGCCCTGATCATCGCCATGATCCTGGCCAACGTCGGCATCATCCCCACCAGCAGTGTGCTATATGATGATATCGTCTGGGGGGTCATCGTCCCGATGGGCATCCCCCTGTTGCTGCTGCAGTGTAACCTCAGCCGCATTTGGAAGGACACCGGCCGGATGTTGATCGTGTGGATCATCGGTGCGGTGGGTACCACGGTGGGTGCGTTCGTGGCCTACTTCCTGCTCCGCGCCCCCTTCGGCGATGCCTCCGGTCTGGCCAAGGTCGCCTCGATGATGACCGGCTCCTACATCGGCGGCGGCGTGAACTTTGCCGCTATGGCATCCCAGTATGCCGCCGGCGAGGACCTGACCGCTGCGGCTACCGTGGCCGACAACCTGCTCATGGCAGTCTACTTCTTCGTGCTGATCGCCTTTGCCAGCTTCAAGTTCTTCCGCAAGCACTATAAGCACCCCCACATCGACGAAGTCGAGTCCGGCACCAAGACGGCAGACGAGTCTGTCACCCAGGCCGCTGCCTTCTGGAGCCGCAAAGACATTTCGCTGAAGGACATCGCCGTGAACATCGCCTATGCCGTGGCCATCGTCTGGCTGGCTCAGATCGTCTCCGGCTTCTTTGCCGGCATCGTGCCGGAAAACCCCGGCCCCTTTATGGACTTCGTGGGTAAGTTCTTCGGCAGCCAGTACGTCTGGATCACCACCTTCTCCGTCATCGTCGCCACCTGCTTCCATAAGCAGGTCGAGAAGATGCACGGCTCCCAGGAGATCGGTACCTACCTCATCTACCTGTTCCTGTTCGTCATCGGCGTGCCCGCCAATATCATGACCGTCGTCACCAAGTCTCCCCTGCTGCTGGTGCTGACTGCCATCATGGTGTGCGTGAACATGCTGTTCTGCTTCTTCGGGGCCAAGCTTTTCAAGTGCGACCTGGAGGACGCCATCATTGCCTCCAACGCCAACATCGGCGGCCCCACTACCGCCGCCGGTATGGCCATCTCCCAGGGCTGGACCAAGTTGGTCGGACCTGCGATGCTGGTCGGCGTGCTGGGCTATGTCGTGGGTAACTATTTGGGTACCATCGTCGGCATTGTCTTGGGGGCCTGACCGGGCGCCTCGTCTCGGGTAAGACCCTATTTCATAATTGATCGAAACAAACCGCGGGGCGCTTCTTTGGGAAGCGCCCCGCTCTATTTGAGAGGAGTAAGGATTTATGTTTTTTGATGCGCATTCGGATATTTGGTGTGACGTGACCACCCGCCGTCTCCGCGGCGAGACCGATATTCTCCGCAAGCATCACCTGCCCCGCCTGCGCAAGGGCGGCGTCGAGGGCAGCATCCTTGTCATCTGGGTCGATCCCCCCTATGACAAGGACTATGTGAAGCGCACCCAGCAGATCATGACCTGCGTGGACGCGGAGGTGAAGGAGTGCGATGAAATTCAGATCGTCCACACCTACGACGAAATGATGCAGGCAAACAAAGCCGGAAAGATCTATATCTTCAAGGGCATCGAGGGCCTGGCCGCCATCGGCGAGGATCTGTCCAAGATCGACAAATACTATGACTTTGGCTGCCGCCACGCCATGCTGACCTGGAACGAGGCCAACGCCCTGGGCGCCGGGGCCCTCTCCGGCCAGAGCTACGGCCTGACCACCGCAGGCAAGGAGGCCGCCAAGCTGATCCAGGCCAAGGGGATGCTGCTGGACGTGTCCCACTTAAATGACGCAGGCTTCTGGGACATCGTGAAGCTGGCCAAGAAGCCCATTGTGGCCTCCCACTCCAACAGCCGCGTGATGTGCGACGTGCCCCGCAACCTGACGGACGACCAGCTCCGGGCCATCCGCGACCTGGACGGTGTGGTCGGCCTGAACTCCTTCAACATCTTCGTGGACCACGACCCGGCCAAGCAGACCGTCGAGAACCTGGCCCGCCACGCCGAGCACATGATCGACATCATGGGCATCGACCATGTGGGCTGCGGCTTCGATTTCTTCGAGTTCATCGAGGACGAGGAAACCATGGGTTCCATGGCGGCCTCCTCCACCCCCGCCGTAAAGGGTATGGACGATGCCTCCCAGATCCCCAACCTGTTCAAGGTCTTTGAGAAGATGGGCCTTTCCCAGGAGGAACGGGATAAGATCGCCCGGCTGAACTTCCAGGCTGTGGTGAAAAAGACCATTGGATAATTGAGCGCAACAACAGGTTTCCCCCTGCCACACGTGGCAGGGGGAGTTTTTTGTCCACAAAAACCGTGGAAACTGGGGAAAAGAACCGGCGTTGGATTTGACTAAAATTTAACGTTCCTCAGGTTTTTGATTTAACTTCTTCTGCGTATCCTAACATAGTATGGATATACTGCATTGAATACAGGAAGAAGGAACGAAATGAAACAAGCGGTCATTGACATTGGCTCAAACTCGATGCGGCTCACCGTCTACGAGACTACCCCGCCCCAGATCTTCCGGGTCCTTTTCAAGGAAAAGATCATGGCAGGTCTGGCAGGCTATGTAGAACACAATGCCCTGAGCCCAGATGGCATTGAGCGAGCGATCCTGGGCTTACTCTCCTTCCGCGCGACGCTGAGCGCACTGGACATCAAAGCCGTGGCAGTGTTTGCCACGGCCTCTCTGCGCAATGTGAAAAATACGGACCAGGCAGTCGCTGCCATTCAGCGAGCCACGGGCTACCCCATCGAGGTCATCTCCGGCGAGGAGGAGGCTGCCTTCGGCTATGCCGGGGCCATGCAGGAGCTGGACCTCACCGACGGGCTCTTCGTGGACATCGGCGGGGCCAGCACAGAGGTGGTGCGGTTTACCGGCGGCGTGATGGAATCCGCCAACAGTTGCCCCGTGGGGTCCTTGAAGCTCTACCGGGACTTCGTGCGGAAGATCCTGCCCAACAAAGAGGCCATCCATCACATGGAAAAAGCCATCACAATGGCGACTTTGGGTGTGGTGGAGCGCCCCGTCCGCCAGGGCTTGCCCCTGGTCTGCGTGGGCGGCACGGCGCGGGCGGCCCTGAAGCTGGCCAAGCGGGTCTGCCGCCTGCCGGAGACGAGCAACAGCATCACCATCGGCCAGTTAGAGCGGGTGTGCCAAGAGCTCTGCGCTTCCCAGAAGCAGGCCGCCGACCTGATCCTAAAGATCGAGCCGGAGCGCATCCACACCATGATCCCCGGCCTGCTCATCCTGCGCCACATGGTCCAGGGGTTCGGGGCCGGCCGGGTGATCGTCAGTCAATACGGAGTCCGGGAGGGGTATCTATGCCAAAAGATCTTGAAAGCATCGTGAACGACTACAGCTACACCCAGAACCGGGAGCTGAGCTGGCTTCGGTTCAACCGCCGGGTGCTGGAGGAGGCCGCCGACGACCTGGTCCCGCCCCTGGAACGGCTGAAATTCATTTCCATTTTCTCCAGCAATCTGGACGAATTTTTCATGGTCCGGGTGGGGAGTCTCCTGGACCTTTCCCTTGTCTCCCCGGACGAGATCGACAATAAAAGCGGCCTGGACCCTGCCGAGCAGCTCCAGGCCATTTATGAGGCGATCCCCAGCCTGCTGGAGATCAAGGGGCAGTTATACAGCCGGGTCAGCACCCTGCTGGCCCAGGCCGGGGTGCAGGACCTGAGCTACGACGACCTGACTGCGGAGGAGCAGGCCCAGGTGGACGACGATTTCCGGGCCGTCGTCCTGCCCGTGCTCTCCCCCCAGATCGTGGGGCAGCGCCACCCCAGCCCGCGCCTGGACAACAAGGCGCTGTATATCACGGCCCTGCTGCGGAGCAAGAGCGGCAAGGCGGCGCTGGGCTTTGTCCCCTGCCCGGCGTCCCTGCCGCCGATCTTCCCGCTGCCGGAAAGCCGCGGGCGGTTCCTGCGGCTGGAGACGATCTTGTGCCACTGGACGCCGACCCTTTTCAAAAAATACACGGTGGAGGAGCTTTGCGTCATCAGCGCCACCCGCAACGCCGACCTGAGCTTTGACCGGGAAAAATTTGAGGACAGCGACCGGGATTTCCGGACCATGATGACCCAGATGCTGAAAAAACGGGCCAACCAGGCCATCGTCCGCCTGGAGCTGGACCGCCGCCCCTCGCAGGAGCTGCTGCGTCTGCTGGGAGAGAGCATCCAGGTCCAGACCCATCAGATCTACTGCGACAGTGCGCCCTTGGCCATGGGCTATGTCTACGGCCTGGAAAACGCCCTGCCGGAGGACCTGCGCCGCTCCCTGACCTACCAGCCCTACACCCCCCGCTGGCCGGAGGATCTGAACCGACAGGAGAGCATGATCGAGCAGATCCAGCGGAAAGACCGCCTCCTCTTCTTCCCCTTTGACAGCATCGACCCCTTCCTGAAGCTCCTGGAGGAGGCTGCGGAGCGGCCGGACGTGAAATCCATCAAGATCACGATCTACCGCCTGGCCTCCACGTCAAAGATCGCCCGGATCTTATGCCGGGCGGCGGAGAACGGGAAAGAGGTCGTGGCCCTCATGGAGCTTCGCGCCCGGTTTGACGAGGCCAATAACATCGCCTGGTCCAAGATGCTGGAGGAGGCCGGGTGCAAGGTCATCTACGGCATGGAGAACTTCAAGTGCCACAGCAAGCTCTGCCTCATCACCCTCCAGGACAAAAAGGGCACCCACTACATTACCCAGGTGGGTACCGGCAACTACAACGAAAAGACCAGTGCCCTCTACACGGACCTGAGCGTGATGACGGCCTCCCCCAGCATCGGGGCCGACGGCGCGGCGTTCTTCCGCAACATGCTCACAGACAATCTGGAGGGTAACTATCAGACCCTCTGGGTGGCCCCCTACGGCCTGAAGCCCCGCATCTTAGCGCTCATCGACGAGCAGATCGCCAAAGGGCCAGAGGGGTACCTCTGCTTCAAGGTCAACTCCGTCACGGAGCGTGAGGTCATTGACAAACTGCGCCAGGCGTCCCAGGCGGGCGTTGAGATCAAGCTCATTGTCCGCGGCATCTGCTGCCTGCGGCCGGGGGTGCTGCACCAGACGGAGAACATTCAGGTCACCAGCATCGTCGGGCGGTATCTGGAGCACGCCAGAGTCTACGTCTTTGGCCGGGGGGCGGACGCGAAGTATTTCATCGCGTCTGCGGACCTGATGACCCGGAACCTCCGCCGCCGGGTGGAGATCGCCTGTCCCATCTTTGACCCGGCCATCCAGGACCAGCTGCGCTATCTTCTGGACCTGCAATTGCAGGACAACGCCAAGGCATCCTTCTTACAGCCCAGTGGGGCGTACCTGCGCAAGGAGGTCCACGGCCCCCGCATCGACAGCCAGGCGGAGCTGATGAAGACCTCGCTGCACCGCCCGGAGCCGGACCCGGTCCCCCGCCCCAACCGGTCGTTCTTCCAGCGGCTGATGGCGCTGCTGCGGGGGGCATAAGCTGGACACCATGAGTCCCCGCTCGATTTGAGCGGGGACCTTATCTTGTCGAATCACGCGATTTCTGCTATACTAAACAAGCTGCCGACTCCTTCGCAGCGAAGGAGGTGATTCGCGTGGAAGGCATCGTGTCGTTTCTCATCTCGACGCTGGCAGGGATATTTTCCTATTTCATCTGCAAATGGTTAGACGATGATGAGAAGAAATGACCCGGCAGTAGCCTGGGGCGGGACAAGCCCTCCGTCCTCGTGAAGTTGCACGGTACATAATTGGGTATAGAAAACCCCAGAGGGTCGCTTCCTCTGGGGTTTTCGTTTTTGATTCGTGTGGACAGGCATCGTATTGTCCTGCCTTTATTATAAGCGGCTTCGTGCAAAATGTCAACTCCTCAATTCAAAACAGCTCCCCTGCGGAACTTCCGCAGGGGAGCTGTCGTTCGTCAGAGCTTGACGGAGAGGGATCAATACTTGTAGAAGCCCTCGCCGGTCTTCTGGCCCAGCAGGCCAGCGCGGACCATCTTCTTCATGGTCAGAGCGGGACGATACTTGGAGTCGCCGGTCTCGGTGTAGATGGTCTCCATGATGGCCAGGCAGATGTCCAGACCAACCAGGTCAGCCAGAGCCAGGGGGCCCATCTTGTGGTTCGCACCGTACATCATAGCGGTGTCGATGTCTTCCTTGGAAGCGATGCCGTTCTCCAGAACGATGATAGCCTCGTTGATCATGGGGAACAGGATGCGGTTGACCACGAAGCCGGGAGCCTCGCCGACCTCGACGGGGTTCTTGCCCAGGTCCTTGGCGCAGCCATAGACAGCCTGGAAGGTCTCGTCGTTGGTACGGGCGCCGCGGATGACCTCGACCAGCTTCATAGCGGGAGCGGGGTTGAAGAAGTGCATGCCCAGAACCTGCTGAGGACGCTTGGTAGCGGCAGCGATGGCGGTGATGGAGATGGAAGAGGTGTTGGAAGCCAGGATGGTCTCGGGCTTGCAGACCTCGTCCAGTTCCTTGAAGATGCTCTTCTTGATGTCCAGGACCTCGATGGCAGCCTCAACGACCAGGTCGCAGTCCTTGGCGTCGGCCAGCTCCAGGGTGAAGGAAACGCGGCCCAGGGTCTCGTTCTTCTGCTCCTCGGTGATCTTGCCCTTGGCAACCTTCTTCTCCATGTTCTTCTTCAGAACGCCCTCGCCGCGCTGAATGAAAGCATCAGCGATGTCGCGGACGATAACGGTCTTGCCAGCCTCAGCGAAAACCTGGGCAATGCCCATGCCCATGGTGCCTGCACCCAGGACCATAACCTTATTGATAGCCATTGTTCTTTTCCTCCTGAAAATATAAATCATAAGAGTCCAGGCCAGAGCGAGGAACCCCTCGCTCTGACAGGACAGGTACAAACCAAGTGATCAGAGCGGCTAAGCGCTCTGTCTGTGTTCTGGGATCGAAAGATCTCAGCGGTTCTTGAAGCCGTCCAGCTTCTTCTTCTCCACGAAGGCCTTCATGGCGTCCTTCTGGTCCTCGGTGCCGAAGCAGGTGGCGAAGGCCAGGGCCTCGTAGGTGGCGGCGGTGGAGATGTCGCACTGGATGCCATAGCGGACAGCCTGCTTGGCAGCGCGGATGGCGACCTGTGCCTTGGAAGCGATCTTGTTGGCCAGCTCCAGAGCGGTATCCATCAGAGCGTCGGGAGCGACGACCTTGCTCACCAGGCCGATCTCCAGAGCCTGCTGGGCGTTGATGGTGTCAGCGGTGAGGATCAGCTCCATGGCGTGTGCAGTGCCGCAGATGCGGGGCATACGCTGGGTGCCGCCGAAGCCGGGGGTGATGCCCAGGCCCACCTCGGGCTGACCGAACTTGGCCTTCTCGGAAGCGATGCGGATGTCGCAAGCCATGGACAGCTCGCAGCCGCCGCCCAGAGCGAAGCCGTTGATGGCAGCGATGGTGGGCTTCTCCATTCTCTCCAGGCGCAGCATAGCCTGGTTGCCCAGATCGCCGAAGTTCTTGCCTTCCACGACGTTCATGGTAGCCATCTCGCTGATGTCAGCGCCGGCGACGAAGGAACGGCCAGCGCCGGTGACGACAACGACATAGATCTCCTCGTCGTTCTCCACCACGTCGAAAGCCTTCAGCAGGTCAGCGAACACAGCGCTGCTCAGTGCGTTCAGGGTCTCAGGGCGGTTCATGGTCACGATACCAACGTGGCCCTGCTTAGATACCTCTACAAATGCCATAGGGGGATACCTCCTAAAAAGATTGGGCATACAGATCCTATTTTTATCTGTATACAACAGTTCTGCACTAGTATACTGCATTTTTCGCCCTGGAACAAGGCGAAAGTTATCGCTGTTTTACCGAAAAAACCCCAAGAACCACACTGTTTTCTGTGGGGTTTTTCCTCTGTTTGGCCAAATCGTTTTCCAACGCAAATTTGCAGGAGAAAACTCCCATCCATTCAAGAAGGATTTGTTGCAGACGAGCAATATATTCCAAGGAACTTGACAAAAATCCTGCATAGCATACCCGCTCCCGCCGCCGCATACACTGACCAGAACGCAGCTGCTGCGCCAAAGACCCGGTGTCCCAGGAGGTGATCTCTCATGGCCAGCGTAGCACTTCTCACTGTCACCGGCATCCTCTCCCAGGCTGTGGGCTTTGCCTACCGGGTGGGGCTGACCCGCCTGGCCGGGGCGGAGATCATGGGGCTGTATCAGCTCATCCTGCCGGTCTACTCCATCCTGCTCTCCCTGACCTCCGTGGGCCTGACCACGGGCGTCTCCAATCTCTCCGCCTGGTACCAGGCCCTGGGCGACCGGCGGGCCATCTGGCAGGTGCGGGGGCAGGCCATTCGGCTGTTTTTCCTTTTAGCGGCGCTCCCCTGCATTCTGCTGCTGCTCTTTTCCGACGCCGTCTCCGTCTATCTTTTGGGGGACGCCCGGACGCGGCTGGGGCTGATGCTGCTCGTCCCCTGCCTGCTGCTGACGGGCGTGGAGAACTTGCAGAAGCATTACTTCTACGGGACAGGACGGGTCTTCCCGGCGGCCATGACGGAATTGGCCGAGATGGTCCTGCGGGCCACCTTGGTCCTCTCGCTGGTCAAGGGCCTCTCCCCCGCCACGGCGGAGGGTGTGGTCGGGGCCATTGTCCTGGGCATGGCCCTGTGTGAGATCGCCTCGGCTGTGACGCAGACGGTTTTATTCCGACATGCGCTCGGCCCGAAGAGCCGGCTCACCGGTCCCGGCACCACATCTCAAGTCTTGCGGGGCAAGCTGGGGCGCATCGCGGCCCCCCTGGGGGCGGCGGCGCTTTTGGGCAATCTCATCTCTTCGGCCAACGCCGTCCTCATCCCCCGCCTGCTGGTCTCCGGGGGGATGGACCAGAACCAGGCTGTGGCGGTCTATGGTGTGACCTTTGGCATGACCCTGCCCATGCTGCTGCTGCCCACGGCCTTTCTCAGCGCCCTGGGCTTAGTGTTGACGCCCAAGCTCTCCCAGTGCTCTGCGCTGAACGACCGGGGGGAGATCCGGCGGCAGGTCAGCCGCTCCGTGGGCCTGGCAAATCTGATCTTGATCCCGGCCCTGGCGCTGCTGGCCGTCTCCGGTCCGGCGATCGGGGCGGCGTTGTACGCAGATGCCCGCGTGGGCGACCACCTGCCCCTTCTGGCTCTGGGCGTGCTCTTCTCCTGCTGGCAGACGCTCTGCGCGGCGATCCTCAGCGGCGTGGGCCGCCAGGGGGCCGCGGCGGGCATTGCGCTGGCGGCAGATGGGGTGCAGCTGGTCCTCACCTGTCTGCTCGTCTCCGGCCGGGGGATGCAGGGCTATGCCTTTGCCTTCACCCTCTCGGCGGTGCTGGGCGCGGCGCTGAGCTGGCGGGTCGTGGCGCGGGAGATCGGGCTGTCGCTGCCGGTCTTTCCGTGGTTCACGGCCCCGGTCCTGTCCGCATGTCTGGCGGCGACCTGCGGGGATCTCATGGAGACGGTCTTGCAGCGCAGCGGCCTGTCCCCCTGCGCCGCTGCCCTGGGCGGCCTGGGGTTCGGCCTGCTGCTTTATCTGGCGGCCCTGCAAGCCCTGGGCGCCGGGACAAAAGGAAGCGGCCTTCCCCCGCCCGCGTCCCCTTGCCACCCGGTGAAAAATTCGGTACAATGGCAGAAACGAACGACCACGGGGAGGCACCGCCCATGAGACAAGACCACGAACCCTATATGCGCCAGGCCCTGGCCCTGGCCGAAGAAGCCGCTGCCGCCGGGGAGGTGCCGGTGGGCTGTGTCATCGTGGATGAAAGCGGCCAGGTTCTTGGCCGAGGCCGCAACCGGCGGGAGGAGGACCACGATCCCCTGGCCCACGCCGAGCTGTTGGCCATTCAGGATGCCTGCCGTTCCCACGGCGACTGGCGGCTGAAGCACGCGAGACTCTACGTTACACTGGAACCCTGCCCCATGTGCGCGGGGGGGATCCTCTCCGCCCGCATCCCGGAAATTTATTACGGGGCCAAGGACGCGGGTTTCGGGGCCTGCGGCTCCATCCTCAATCTCTTTGAGGAGAACTTCCGCCACCACCCGAAGATCATCGGGCATATCTTAGAAGACGAGTGCCGCCAGGTCCTCCAGGACTTTTTTGCAGGGGTGCGGCAGAAAGACATGCAAACTTAAAGGTTTTGTAACATTTCCGGCCTTTTTCTGTAATAAGTCTTTGGTACTATAATCCTGCAAGAGTCAAGAACGCTTCTTTTCATTTTAACCTTCGGAGAGATAGGGCCGGCGAGTGGTTTACGCAGGCCCTGTTTTTCTGCCCTTTTTTCGAGGGAGACGCAAAAAAGACGCTGCCCGCCGGCAGCGCCTTTTTCATAGATAAGATTCCGTTCTCACCGCTCCTCGCGGAAGTAGCTCAGGCCCAGGCTCTCCGGGGGCTGGTTGGCGCGGCTGTGCTTCAGGCTGACGGCGACCAGGACGATGGCCGTGACGATGTACGGCACGATGTCGTAGATGGAGGCCGGGATGAAGGAGATGGGGTAATAATACCGCATACAGGCTAGGCCGCCGAAGATGAGGGAGCACCAGAGCGCCCGCTTCGGGCTCCAGACGGCGAAGATGACCAGGGCCACAGCCAGCCAGCCGTAGCCGTCGATGCAGTTGTAGACCCACGCACCGCCGACGCCGGAGGCGGCGTTCATCACCAGGTACAGGCCGCCCAGACCCGTCATGGCACCGCCGATGCAGGTGGCGAGATATTTGTATTTGGTCACGTTGATGCCCGCCGCGTCTGCGGTGGCGGGACTTTCACCCACGGCCCGCAGGCTCAGGCCCGCCCGCGTCCGGCCCAGGAACCAGGCCAGGAGAATGGCCAGAAGAATGGCCAGATAGACCATGAAGTTGTGGGAGAAGAGCAACTTTCCGATGTAGGGGATGTTCACCATGCTGTCCGGGAAGATGGGGTTGTTGAAGATGCCCTTCACGGCGGTGCTGACGGACAGGAACCCGGAGGGGTCTGCATTGCCCACGGCCTCGCCAAAGTAGTTGCCAAAGCCCGTGCCGAACATGGTCAGGGCCAGGCCGGTGACGTTCTGGTT
The DNA here is from genome assembly GCA_004556345.1 of Clostridiales bacterium. Classification (GTDB taxonomy): domain Bacteria; phylum Bacillota; class Clostridia; order Oscillospirales; family Oscillospiraceae; genus Evtepia. The sequence goes on from SFHQ01000004.1 coordinate 47,780, forward strand.
GGCCCGCAGGGTGATGGTCAGCACGGAGAAGACCAGGGCGCCGACACCGGCGCAGACCAGCGCACAGACCATGGCGATGATCAGGGCGACGTAGGGGTTGGTCCCCCCGGCTTTTTCATAGTAGTAGGGGCCGAGGATGCCGGCGATGCCGCCCATGAACATCATGCCCTCGACGCCCAGGTTCATGTTGCCGGATTTCTCCGTCAGCGTCTCGCCCAGCACGCCGAAGAGCAGCGGGGCCGCCGCCAGAATGCCGGCGGTGAGGAAATTGATGAGGTTATTCATGCTCGTCGGCCTCCTTTTCTGCGGTGTCCGGTGATGCCGCCGGGGTTGCCGGGGCCGGTCCTGCCGGGACCTTGGCCTTGCTGCCCCGGAAGATCATGCGGTAGTTGATGAAGAACTCACAGCCCAGCATGAAGAAGAGGATGATGGCCGAGAGCACGTCCGCCGCCGAGGCAGGGATCTTGAAGTTGGTCTGAATGGTGTTGGAGCCTTTGGTCAGCACAGCCAGCAGCCCCGCGATGAGCACCATGGCGAAGGGATTGAGGTGGGCCAGCCACGCCACGATGATGGCCGTGAAGCCCACGCCGCCGGAGGTGCCGTTGTTGAGCGTATAGTCTGCGCCGGAGACCACCAGGAAGCCCATGAGGCCCGCGATGGCACCGGAGAGGAACATGGTGCGCATGATGATCTTGCCCACGTTCATGCCCGCGTAGCGGGCGGTCCGCTGGCTCTCGCCCACGACGGAGATCTCATAGCCGTGCTTGCTGTACTTCATGTAAATGAACATGCCGACCGTGAGGGCCAGGACGATGATCCAGCCGATGTGGACCCCACCCACCTTCGGCAGGCGGGCCTTCTGGTCGAACATGGCGATGATGGGGAAGCCGGTGCCGCTGGGGTCCTTCCAGGGGCCGTTCTGCAAATAGGCCTCGATGCCGATGGCGATGTAATTGAGCATCAGGGTAAAGAGCGTCTCGTTGGTCCCCCACCTGGCCTTGCAGAAGGCCGGGACCAGGCCCCAGATGCCGCCTGCAAGGATACTCGCCACCGCCATGACGATCAAGAGGGCGGGCTTGGGGAGTTTATCATACCAGTAGAGGGCGAAGTAGGTGGCCGCAATGCCGCCCACCATGATCTGGCCCTCCGCGCCGATGTTCCAGAACTTCATCTTGAACGCCGGGGCGATGGCCAGGGCCGCGCCCAAGAGCGGGATGGCGACCCGGACGGTGACCTTGGCGGTAGACGGTCCGCCCAGGGACCCGGTGATGATGTCGTGATACACCGCGATGGGGTTGTGCCCCAGCACCGCGATGAACAGGGAGCCGACCACCAGCGCCAGGACAATGGCCACCAGGCGGATGGCCCATTTTTTGGCGCCGCTCAGGTCATCCCGCTTGGCGAGGCGGACCAGCGGCTCCCGTTGGATATTCTGTTTCTCAGTCATGGCCGCGCCCCTCTTCCTTGTGGGTCGTCATCAGGAAGCCCACTTCTTCTTTTGTGATCGTGCGGCCGTCCACGATGCCGCTGACTTTGCCGCCGCAGAGGACCAGGATGCGGTCACACAGCTCCAGTAAGACGTCCAGGTCCTCGCCGACGTAGATGACGGCCACGCCCTTCTCTTTCTGCTCGTTGAGCAGGCGGTAGATGGTGTAGGAGGAGTGGATGTCCAGGCCGCGGACGGGATAGGCCGCCATGAGAACGGCGGGGCCGGAGGCGATCTCCCGGCCCACCAGGACCTTCTGGACGTTGCCGCCGGAGAGCTTGCGCACGGGGGTGTTGATGCTGGGGGTCACGACCTCCAGCTTTTCTTTGATCTCCTGGGCCAGGGTGCGGGGGGGCTTGGCGTCGGTGAAGAAGCCGTTGCCCTTGTCATAGCTTTTCAGCATCATGTTCCCCGTCATGCCCATGGAGCCGACGAGGCCCATGCCCAGCCGGTCCTCCGGCACGAAGGCCAGGGAGATGCCCAGGTTGCGAATGGCCAGGGGGGACTTGCCCACCAGGTTTTCGGCCTGCTCGTCGTGGCGGTTGTGGTAAATGATCTCGCCGTGGGAGACGGGATACAGGCCCGCGATGGCCTCACACAGCTCCCGCTGGCCGCTGCCGGCGATGCCGGCAATGCCGAGAATTTCCCCGCTTCGAGCGGCGAAGCTCACGTCGTCCAGGACTTTTACGCCCTGGCCGTCGAGACAGGTCAGCCCCTTGACCTCCAGGCGGTCCTGCGGGTCCTTGGGTTCGGGGCGGTCGATGTTCAGGGTGACGGCGTGGCCGACCATCATGTCGGTCAGCTGCTGGGGGCTGGTCTGGCTGGTGTTCACCGTGGCGATAAACTGGCCCTTGCGCAGCACGGAGACCCGGTCGGAAATGGCCATGACCTCGTTGAGCTTGTGGGTGATGATGACGATGGACTTCCCGTCGGCCCGCATGTTCCGCAGCACGGAGAAGAGCTTCTCCGTCTCCTGGGGGGTCAGCACGGCGGTGGGCTCGTCCAGGATGAGAATATCCGCGCCCCGGTAGAGGACCTTGATGATCTCCACCGTCTGCTTCTCGGAGACGGCCATGTCGTAGATCTTCTTGTCCGGGTCTAAATCGAAGCCGTACTTGCTGCTGATGTCCCGGATCTGCTGGGAGATGGCTTTCCGGTCGAACTTGCCCTTGTCCTTCAGGCCCAGCACGATGTTCTCCGCAGCGGAGAACACATCGACCAGCTTAAAGTGCTGGTGGATCATGCCGATATGCAGGGCGAAGGAGTCCTTCGGGGAGCGGATGGAGACTTCCTTGCCGTCCACCAGGATCTGTCCGCTGTCGGGGAAGTAGATGCCCGCCAGCATGTTCATGAGTGTGGTCTTGCCGCTGCCGTTTTCGCCCAGCAGGGAGAGGATCTCGCCCTTGCGGATGTCCAGGCTCACGTGGTCGTTGGCCACGACCTTGCCAAAGGTCTTGGTCACGTCCCGCAGCTCTACGGCGTTGACCGGTCGGTTCGTTGGTTGCAACGCTTGCACCTCAGCTTTCTCTGTTCTCTCTTTGGTTTGCCGGTTACAGGTCAGCCGTCATCCTCTGACGGCTCGCCTCTGACAGGCAAGCGCAGGCTTGATCCAGATAAAAAGTCACCGGGGAATCAAAGCACACCCTCGCCGGGAGGCAAGGGTGCGCTTTGTTGGTTCCGGAAAGATCAGGACAGAACGGTGACGCCGTCCACGATGTAGGTGAAGGTGGGAGAAGAGCCCTTCTCGTTTTCCTTGTAGTACTCACCCTCAGCCAGGTTCAGCTCGTTGCCGTCGGCGTCCTTGCCGTGCAGGGGGCCGGCAAAGACCTGAACGGAGCCGTCAGCCAGGCCGGCAGCGGCCTTCTCGATGGCTTCCTTGGTGCCGTCGGCGATGATGGCATCGTTGAAGGGGGACAGGTAGCAAGCGCCCTCGGCGTAGCTGCCGCACCAATCCTGGTCAATGGCCTCGCCGTCGATCAGGCACTTGAGCGCGTACTCATAGTAAGCGCCCCAGTTGACGCGGGCGGAGACCAGAGCGGCGTCGGGTGCCACGGAGATCATGTCGTCGTTGTAGCCCACGGCGAAGACACCGTTGCTCTGGGCGGTGGTGGCGGGGGCGGAGGTGTCGGAGTGCTGGGAGATGACATCGCAGCCCTGGTCGATCAGAGCCTGGGCGTTGGTGGCTTCCTTGGTGGCGTCGGACCACTCGTTGGTGTAGTTGACGAGCATGGTCACGTCGGGGTTGACGCTCTTGGCGCCCAGATAGAAGGCGGTGTAGCCGGAGATGACCTCGGCGAAGGGCTTGGCAGCCACATAGCCCAGCTTGTTGGTCTCGGTCTTCAGACCGGCAGCGATACCGGCCAGGTAACGGGCCTCGAAGATCTTAGCGAAGTAGTTGTGGGTGTTGTCCAGGGTGTCGGTCGCGCCCTGGTAGCCGGTGGCGTGGCAGAACTGCACGTCGGGGTGGTCGGGAGCGGCCTCCTCCATGTACTGCTCGTGGCCGAAGGAGTCGGCGAAGATGGCGTTGCAGCCGGCGTCGAGCAGCTCGTTGATGGCGTCGGCGCAGGTGGAGTCCTCGGTGATGTTGGCCTTCACGACGACCTGGGAGTCATAGTCCATGCCGTTCTTCTGGCAGGCCTCTCTCATGCCGTCGATGTGGTTCTTGTTGTAGGCATCGGCAGCCTCACCGACCAGGATCAGGCCGACCTTCAGCTTGTCGGCAGCGATGCCGGTGGTAGCAGCGGTGTCGCTGCTGCTGTCGGCGGTGGTGTCAGCATCGGTGCTGGTGTCGCCGCCGCCGCAGGCGGTCAGGCCCAGGGCCAGAGCACCGGCCATGAGCAGAGCAAGAATACGCTTTTTCATTTGTGTTCCTCCTAAATGACATACTTTTTCAAAACGGCGGGATCGGGTTTGGACCCGGCCGGAATGAATGGGACAAGCGGTCGGCCTGCATGACCGGCCCGGAGCAGGGCAGCAAAGACCCGGCTCAGTCGCAGAAAACGACCCCGGTCTCCTCGCTCATGCTGGCGATGCGGGCCAGAGACTCGACCCGGATGCCCTGGCCGCGGATGCGCTCGCCGCCGGGCTGGAAGGCCTTTTCAATGACGATACCTGCGCCCACGACCTCGGCTCCGGCCTGGTGGACGATGTCGATGAGGGCGTTCAGGGCGCTGCCGTTGGCCAGGAAATCGTCGATGAGCAGCACCCGCTCGCCGGGGTGCAGGAACTCTTTGGACACGAAGATATTATAGGGACGCTTGCTCTGGGTGAAGGACTCGACCTGGCTGATGTACACGTCCCCGGCGATGTTCTTGGTTTTGTTTTTCTTGGCAAAGACCACGGGGGGGTTGCCAAAGGCAGGGGCGGCCAGGCAAGCAATGCCAATGCCCGAAGCCTCGATGGTCAGGATCCGGTCCACGGGACATCCCTCGAACCGCTGCCGGAACGCCTGGCCGATGGCCTGGAGAAACGGCACATCCATCTGGTGGTTCAGGAAGCTGTCGACCTTCAATACCTCGTTGCTGCCCCGTACTTTTCCGTCCCGCAGGATCCGCTGCTTTAACTCTTCCACAAAAGAACGCCCCTTCCACTGCAATTTTTGAATGGATTTATCCATAATTCGGCCCGCTTCGGCTCTATAATACATCTATTCTACTGTATCCCACCCACTCTGGCAAGATGGGAAGTCCGCCAAAAAAACAACGGAAAAGCAGGAAAAATTTCATCGTTTTTCAGCGCTTTTTACAGAGCCGAATTTTGAGGCTAAAAATGCAAGAAGAATGTGTAGAAAATGCAAGTTTTCGCTTGACATTTTTCCGCAACCTGATAAACTGTACTCGACTGTTTACGCCCCGCTTCCCTGCTTTGCCGGGGGCCGGGGCGCTCATCGGGGGCTTTTCCCTCCGGGAGTTTTATTTTTATTCTTTTTATTGGAAAAGGAGATCGTAGAATGGATTTTCAGGCACTGTACAAGAGCAAGCTGACCACCGCTGCCGAGGCCGTGAAGCTGGTCAAGTCCGGCGACTGGGTGGACTACACCTGGTGCACCAACCACCCCATTGAGCTGGACAAGGCTCTGGCTGCTCGTCAGAACGAGCTGGAGGACGTGAAGGTCCGCGGCGGCGTGACCATGTGGATGCCCGAGATCGCCAAGGCAGACGACGCCGGCGACCACTTCGCATGGCATTCCTGGCACTGCTCCGGCATCGACCGTAAGATCATGAGCAAGGGCATGGGCTGGTTCTCTCCCATGCGTTACTCCGAGCTGCCCCGCTTCTACCGTGAGAACCTGGACCCCGTGGACGTGGTGATGATGCAGGTCCCCCCCATGGACGAGCACGGCAACTTCTCCCTGTCCCTGGCTCCCTCTCACCTGTATGATATGTGCGCCCGCGCCAAGCACATCATCGTTGAGATCAACGAGAACCTGCCCGTTGTCTACGGCCTGAACAAGACCGAGGTCAACATTGCCGACGTGACCTATGTCGTCGAGGGCAACAACCCCGCCATCCCTGAGCTGGGCTCCGTGCCTCCCACCGACGTGGACCGCACCGTGGCAAACCTGATCGTGCCTGAGATCCCCAACGGCGCCTGCCTGCAGCTGGGCATCGGCGGCATGCCCAACACCGTCGGCGCTCTAATCGCTGAGTCCGACCTGAAGGACCTGGGCGTTCACACCGAGATGTACGTCGACGCCTTCGTGGACATCGCCAAGGCCGGCAAGATCAACGGCAAGAACAAGACCCTGGACTATGGCCGTCAGGTCTTCGCTTTCGCTGCTGGTACCAAGAAGCTGTATGACTACGTGAACAAGAACCCCGACGTCATGGGCGCTCCTGTTGACTACACCAACGACGTGCACGTCATCTCCCAGCTGGATAAGTTCATCTCCATCAACAACATCGTCGACCTGGACCTGTTCGGCCAGGTGAACGCCGAGTCTGCCGGCATCAAGCACATCTCCGGCACCGGCGGTCAGCTGGACTTCGTCATGGGCGCTTACCTGTCCAAGGGCGGTAAGTCCTTCATCTGCCTGTCCTCCGCCATGAAGGGCAAGGACGGCCAGCTGAAGTCCCGTATCGTCCCCACCCTGACCAACGGCTCCATCTGCACCGACCCCCGTTCCACCATCCAGTACCTGGTCACCGAGTACGGCATGATCAACCTGAAGGGTCTGAACACCTGGCAGCGTGCCGAGCAGATCATCTCCATCGCACATCCCCAGTTCCGCGACGAGCTGATCAAGGACGCAGAGAAGATGGGCATCTGGAGAAAGTCCAACAAGCGGTAATTGCGCTTCCGCTTCTACTTGATATCCACTTGACTTGCAAAGCCGACCCCCGGAGTTTTCAGGGGTCGGCTTTGCTCATGGTGGCCGCAAGAGGCGGCGGATTTGATTGGGGGTTCTGCGAGGTACGATGTTGCCTTAGTACACGACCGATTCCGTGCGGTAAGTTGCCCTCATCCGACCCGGGCTGACGCCCGGCCCACCTTCCCCCTCGGGGAAGGCTCTGTTTACGTGGTACAACTTTGAAAGGTGATACCACTCGAAAAAGCCTTCCCCTGGGGGGAAGGTGGCTGCGAAGCAGACGAATGAGGGTTACCTACCGCAATAGAGCCGTAGTGTACTAAGGCAGAATGGCCAGATGCGGAACCACTAATTTAATCCGCTGCCTCCGGCGGCCATCATTCATAAAAATATTTCCCCCTCGACGCCGTTCCCAAGAAAAGGTCTTCCAGAAAATGGTAAACTCTTGGTGTTCCCAGAAAGGAGGCCAGAGAAATGCCGGTACTATATCGCCGTGGACTGCTGGAAAGCACGCGGGTGACCATGATCGCCCCGGAGTACATCTCCCCCAACCCCGACCAGCCCCGTCGTTACTTTGATCCCGATGGGCTGAGCGAGTTGGCGGACAGCATCCGCGCCCACGGGATCTTACAGCCCCTGTCCGTCCGGCGGAAGGGCGGCGGACGCTATGAACTCATCGCCGGAGAGCGGCGGCTGCGGGCGGCCATGATCTGTGGCCTGGAGCAGGTCCCCTGCTTGGTGCTGGAGGTTTCCAGGGAGAGCTCCTGTCTGCTCTCCCTGATCGAAAACCTTCAGCGGCGGGACCTGGACTTCTGGGAGGAGGCCAAGGCGCTGGAGCGCCTGACAACGGTGTACGGCCTGTCTCAGGAGGAAGCCGCGGCGAAGGTGGGCAAATCCCAGTCCGCCGTGGCCAACAAGCTGCGGCTGCTCCGCCTGCCCCAGGACGTGCTGTCGCTGCTCCGGAAAAACGGGTTTACGGAGCGCCACGCCCGCGCCCTGCTCCGCCTGCCCACCGCCGAGGCCCAGCAGGAGGCCGCCGCCCTGCTGGTCCAGGAGGGCTGGACCGTCGCCCGCACCGAGCGCTACGTCGAGGAGGTCTTGCAGACCGAAGCGCCCAAGGAGAAGAAGAACCGCCGTCCCCTGCTCATCCGGGACATCCGCTTCTTCCTGAATTCCTTGGACCACAGCCTGGCCGTGATGCGTTCGGCGGGGGTGGACGCCAAATGCCACCGGGCCGAGGAGGGCGAAGACCTCCTGCTCACCATACGGATCCCGCGAGCCCGACCGCCTGCCGGTTGAAGTCCGCGTTTGAATCCATGATCCTTTCTCTTCTTTTTGGCCGGATGTTTCACGTGAAACATCCGGTCCTTTTTCTGCGTTTCCAAGTTTTTGTTTCACGTGAAACATGCCGAGATTTGAGGGACAAAGCCTGTGACTTTCCCTGGGAAATCCCTTGCAAGCGTGCCATAGATGGGGTATAATCTTTACATTCCATTGAAAAGGAGGCCCCACCATGGCAAAAACCATCGCCTTTGTCAACCAAAAAGGCGGCGTGGGCAAGACCACCAGCTGCGTGAGCCTGGGTTCCTGTCTCCAGGCCGCCGGGGCCAGGGTGCTGGTCTGTGACTTCGACCCCCAGGGCAACGCCACCTCCGGGTTTGGCGTGGACAAGGGGGCGGTGTTCCCCACCATCTACGACGTGCTCATCAACGGTGCGTCCGTGGAGAAGGCCATCGTCCACACGAAATACGCCGATGTGCTGCCCGCCAACAAGGCCCTGGCCGGGGCGTCGGTGGAGCTGATCGGCATGGATCGGCGGGAATATTTGTTAAAAGAGGCTCTGGGCAAAGTGGCCGGCAACTATGATTTCGTGCTCATCGACTGCCCCCCTTCCCTGGAGCTGCTGACCTTAAATTGTCTGTGTGCGGCGGACACGGTGCTGGTGCCGGTCCAGTGTGAATACTATGCCCTGGAAGGGCTGAGCGACCTGCTCTCGACCGTTCGTGTGGTCAAGCGCCGCCTGAATCCGGGCATTGAGCTGGAGGGCTTGCTGCTGACCATGTACGACGGCCGCACCAACCTCTCCATGCAGGTGGCGGAGGAGGTCAAGCGCCACTTCCCCGGCAAAGTTTTTGCCACGGTCATTCCCCGGAATGTCCGCCTGTCCGAGGCCCCCAGCCACGGCAAACCGGTGAACTATTACGACGGGTCCTCCCGCGGGTCCGTGGCCTACAAACAGCTGACAGAGGAGATCTTAGAGCGCAACCCTCTGCCGAGAAAGGAAGGGTGATCCCATGGCCTTAGGAAAAGGGCTGGACGCCCTGTGGGGGGACACCACCCTCCAGGACCAGGCCGGCGGCTCGGTGACCATTCCGGTCGCCCAGATCGAACCCGGCCTGAACCAGCCCAGAAAGCATTTTGACGAGGAAGCCCTGGCGGGCCTGGCGGAGTCCATTCGCCAGCACGGTATCATCCAGCCGCTCACCGTCCGGCGGCTCTCCTCAGGCTACTACCAGATCATCGCCGGAGAACGCCGCTGGCGGGCCGCCCGCATGGCGGGCCTTGCCGAGGTCCCGGCCATCGTCATCGAGGCCGACGACCGCATGGTCATGGAGCTGGGCCTGATCGAAAACCTCCAGCGGGAGGACTTGAACCCCATGGAGGAAGCCGCAGGCTACCGCTCCCTCATTGAGGACTACGGCCTGACCCAGGAGGAAGCCGCCCAGCGGGTGAGCAGATCCCGCCCCGCCGTCGCCAACGCCATGCGCCTTTTGGCCCTCCCCCAGGAGGTCCAGTGGCTCATCGAGCAGGGCAACCTCTCCGCCGGGCACGGCCGGGCGCTGCTCTCCCTGCCTACGCCGGAGGAACAGATCGCCTTTGCCGAGGAGATCATGGCCCACCACTGGTCCGTCCGGGAGACGGAGGAACGCATCCGCCGCATCCTCCACCAGATGAATCAGCCGGACGAGCCCAAAGAGGACGCCCCCCTGAAGATCTATTTTCAGGAGGCCGAACGCAAGCTCACCGCCGACCTGGGGCGAAAAGTAACCATCTCCCAGGGAAAGAAAAAAGGCAAGATCGCCCTGGAATACTACGACCAGGAGGACCTGGAGCTGCTCATGCAGGCCCTGGCCACCCTGGAAGCCAGAAAGGAGGGACGCGCCGAACCATGACCCCCGAAGAAGAAAAAAACGAAACGAACGCCGTCCAGACCCCGCCGGAGGACCCGAAGCAGGCGGCCAACCCCGAACCGCCCCAGCAGATGGACCCTCCCCCCAAAGACGAGAAAAGCCGCAGCCGCCCCGTGAAGGTCTATCTCACGGTGATGTTCTGCGTGGCGCTGCTTCTGCTGATGATCTCCTTCGTGATGCAGCAGCGGAACCACTTGGCGCTGCAAGACCTGAACCAATCCATCTCCGTCAGCCAGGACGTGGCGGACCTGCAGATGGAGAACCAGAAGCTCCAATACGAGCTGAAGGAAAAAGAGGACCAGGCGGAGGACCTGCAAGCCCAGCTGGAGAAGGCTGAGAAGCAGGCCCAGGCTCTGGAATGGCTCCGCCGGATCGAGGCGGCGGTCCGCACGTCTTACCCCGAAGCCAGAACGCTGGTGGAGGAATTTGAGAAAACGGGACTGGAGAGCAGCCTGCCCACAGAGTCCGTGGTCGAGGGCGGCACCGCCCCGGCAGAAGCATATCGGAGCATTTACGCGATGCTGTTTTAAGAATCCTCTGTGTTTCACGTGAAACACAGGCTTGAGCAAATTTATCATGAGGTGAAAACAATGCTGGACATCAAACGAATTAAGGACGACCCGGAAAAAGTCAAGGCTGGTCTGCGGGCCAAGGAGGTCGACTGCGACCAAGAAGTCGACCGCATCCTGGAGCTGGACAAGGTCCGCCGGGACACCATCTTTGCCACCGAGCAGATGAAAGCCGAGCAGAACAAGGTCTCCAAGACCATTCCCCAGCTGAAGAAGGCCGGCGAGGACACTGCCCCCGTCTTCCAGCGCATGGGCGAGCTGAAGGCCCAGATCGCCGCCAACGACGAGAAGCTGCGCAGCATCGAGGGCGAGTACCGCACCTTGATGCTCTCCCTGCCCAACCTGCCCGACGACGACCTCAAGCCCGGCGGCAAGGAGAACAACGAGCCTCTGCGCTACTTCGGCGAGCCCCACAAGTTCGACTTCGAGCCGAAGCACCATGTGGACCTCTGCACCGACCTGGGCCTCATCGACTACCCCCGCGGCGTGAAGCTGGCCGGGTCCGGCTTCTGGATGTACACCGGCATGGGCGCCCGCCTGGAGTGGGCGCTGCTGAACTACTTCATCGACTGCCACCTGGCCGATGGCTATGAGTTCATCCTGCCCCCCCACATGCTGGAGTACCAGTGCGGCGAGACCGCCGGCCAGTTCCCCAAGTTCGCCGATGAGGTCTATAAGATCCAGAACCCCACCGACGACCGCACCCACTACATGTTGCCCACCGCCGAGGCTGCCCTGGCCAGCGTGTACCGCGATGAGATCCTTTCCGAGGCGGACCTGCCCAAGAAGTTCTTCGCCTACACCCCCTGCTTCCGCCGGGAGGCCGGGTCCGCCCGCGCCGAGGAGCGCGGCATGGTCCGCGGCCACCAGTTCAACAAGGTCGAGATGTTCCAGTTCACCCGCCCGGAGGACTCTGACGACGCCTTCGACGAGCTGGTCGCCAAGGCCGAGAACCTGGTCAAGGGCCTGGGCTTCCACTTCCGCACCGTGAAGCTGGCTGCGGGCGACTGCTCCGCTTCCATGGCCCGGACCTACGACATCGAGATCCAGATCCCCTCCATGCAGGGCTATAAGGAAGTCTCCTCCGTCTCCAACGCCAGAGACTACCAGGCCCGCCGCGGCAACACCCGCTTCCGCCGCGAGGCCACCGGCAAGCCTGAGTTCGTCCATACCCTGAACGGCTCCGGTCTGGCCACCAGCCGCATCTTCCCCGCCATGGTCGAGCAGAACCAGCTCAAGGACGGCAGCATCAAAGTCCCTGAGGTCCTCCAGAAGTACCTGGGCGGTCTGGAAGTCATCAGCAAGAAATAAGACCCGCTCAGACCGCTTTGCGGCCAGCGCCCTCAAAAGGCGAGGCAAGCATTAAATAGAGAACGAGAATGGAGAATCGCTATGTCTAACGAGAGCAAAAGCGTCACCAAAAAGGCCCGTGGCCTGATCGGTGAGTTTAAGGCGTTCATCAGCCGCGGCAACGTGATCGATATGGCAGTCGGTGTCATCATCGCCACCGCCTTCGGCAAGATCACGACCTCCCTGGTCAACGACGTGGTCATGCCTGCCATCAGTTATTTTATCGGCTCGGCCGACGCCACTTCCCTGAACATCACCCTGCGCCCTGAGGTCGTGGACGAGGCCGGGAACATCATCACCGAGGGCATCACCCTCGGCATCGGGACGTTCATCGGCACCATCATCGACTTCCTCCTGGTGGCCCTGGTGGTCTTCCTGGTCATCAAGGCCATGAACAGCGCCAAGGACAAGATGGAAGCCGCCCTGCACAAGGAGAAGGAGGCCGCCGAGGAAGCGCCCCCCGAACCCTCCCAGGAAGAGGTCCTGCTGACCGAGATCCGCGACCTGCTGAAGGAGCAGAAGAAGTAAGGAGTTCATCCCATGGAACCGGAACAGAACACCACCCCCTCCCCCACCCCGGAGGAGCCCACCGGCCAGGAGCCGACCCGCGAGGACAAGCCCGCCTACGAGCCCTATAAAAAGAGCACGCGCATCAAGGCCTGGCTGGGCGTGGCCTTTATGGTCTTTCTGGTCATCATGTACACCTATGCCTTTGCCAGCGGCAAAATCCTATTATTCTGAGGTGCCCACGCTATGACGGAACAAGCATTGGAAATCCTTCGCCAGGGGCTCGACCGCCTGGGCCTGACGTATCCCCCCGACGCGGTGGAGCGGCTGGCCCTGTACGGCGACCGCCTGCTGGAGAAAAACCAGGTGATGAATCTCACCGCCATCACAGACCCCTGCGAGGTGGCGCGGCTCCACTTCCTGGACAGCGCCTCTCTCCTGCCCAGCAAGACATTGCACGGGCGCAAGGTCATCGACGTGGGCACCGGCGGCGGGTTTCCCGGCCTGGTCCTGAAGATCTTGGACCCCAGCATCCAGCTGACCCTGTTGGACAGCCTGGGCAAGCGCATCGACTGGCTCCAGGAAGTCTGCGAGGAACTGGGCCTGCATGACGTGGTCTGTCTCAAGGGCCGCGCCGAGGAGACGGCCCGCCAGAAGACCCACCGGGAGCAGTACGACGTAGCGGTCTCCCGCGCCCTGGCGTCCATGCCCATGCTGGCAGAATTATGTATCCCCTATGTGAAGCCCGGCGGCCTCTTCCTCGCCATGAAGAGCAACAAGACCGACGAGGAGATCGAAGCCGCCGAGCCGATCATCCAAACCCTGGGGGGCGACAAGCCCTTTGTCATGGACTATCAGGTGCCGGGGACCGACATCTGGCACCGTATCGTCACCGTGGCAAAGCCCCGGCCCACCCCCAAGGCCTACCCCAGAAAGTGGACGAAGATCAAAGAATCAAAAATTTAGTGTGTTTGCACAAAAAAGTGTTGCACACATCTTGGCTTTATGGTACAATGGAGCAGAAGTTTCAGGAGGAATGGTTGTGGGCAGCGTCATCGTCATCACATCCGGAAAAGGCGGCACGGGAAAGACCTCTCTCACGGGGGGGATCGGGGCCGCTCTGGCCCTGCAAGGGCGTCAGGTGCTTTGCATCGACGCCGACGTGGGCCTGCGGAACCTGGACATTACCCTCGGCATGACCGACGCGGCGCTGATGGATTTCAGCGACGTGATGGCCGGCCGGTGTCCCCTGGCGAGAGCCGTTGCGCCCCACCCTTCCGTCTCTGGTTTGTTTTTACTCACCGCACCGCTCACCCTGCCGGAGGATTTCTCCGGCGAGGCGGGCTTCCGCGCTTTGTTGGCGGAAGCCAGGGAGAGGTATGATGAGATCCTCATCGACTCCCCAGCCGGTCTGGGCGCAGGGTTCCGTTTGGCCACCTGCGCGGCAGACCGGGCCATCGTGGTGGCGGTCAGCGACCCCTCCTCCCTGCGGGATGCCCAACGGGTGGTGAGCCAGCTGGGCCGCATCGAGACGGCCCATTTGGTGGTCAACCGGGTCCGCCCCCGCCTGCTCCGGCGGCAGGGGGTGACCATCGACGACGCCATGGATACGGCGGGGCTTCCCCTGCTGGGCCTGGTGCCGGAGGATGCCAACGTGATCCTGGCGGCCAGCAGCGGCCAGCCCGTGGCCCAGTTCACCCAGCGGGGTGCGGCCCAGGCCTACGGCAACATCGCCCGCCGCCTGCTGGGGCAGACGGTGCCGCTCATGCGGATCCGCTAAGAAAACAACACCCAAGAGAACGGCCGGGGGGACCACCGCCAACTTTCTCCACCCCTATTTTCGGGTCTTGCCCCGCCCCCATTCGGGCGGCGGCAGCGGTACCCAATGCGAAAGGATGAGCCAAGAATGAATATTGCCTTGATGAGTCACGACCACAAGAAAGAGCTGATGGTCCAGTTCTGTATCGCTTACTGCGGGGTGCTCTCCAAGCACACCGTATGCGCCACGAACACCACCGGCCGTCTTGTTGCGGAGGCCACCGGTTTGCCCGTTCGACTGTTCCTGTCCCACGCCCACGGCGGCAGCCAGCAGATCGGTGCCCGGATCGCCTACAATGAGATCGACATGGTCCTGTTTTTCTCCGACCCCCAGTCCAGCGACCTGGACCCCGACCTGAAGTACATCAACCAGATGTGCGACCAGTATAACATTCCTTTCGCCACCAACGCAGCCACGGCAGAGATCCTGATCCACGGCCTGGAGCGCGGCGACCTGGATTGGAGAGAGATCATCAATCCTTCTCTCAAGCCGGTCACTGTGTGAGTGCCGGAGAGCTTTGTCCAAGTAAGCCCAAATGCGTCCTCGTTCCGGCCAGGGACGAAGACGCATTTTTCTTCCCATCATAACATTGGAGGTCATACCCATGGAACGCATCAAACCCCGGACGTTATCCGGTTTTATGGAACTGCTGCCTGCCCCGCAGACGCAGTTTGAGCGGATGCTGGAAAAGCTCCGCGCTACGTACAGCCTGTACGGCTTTATCCCCCTCGACACCCCCATCATCGAGTCGGCCGAGATCCTGCTGGCCAAGGGCGGCGGCGAGACGGAGAAGCAGATCTACCGCTTCACCAAGGGCGACAGCGACCTGGCCCTGCGCTTTGACCTGACGGTCCCCCTGGCCAAGTACGTCGCCCTGCACTACGCCGACCTGGCCTTCCCCTTCCGCCGGTATCAGATCGGCAAGGTCTACCGCGGCGAACGCGCCCAGCGGGGCCGGTTCCGCGAGTTTTATCAGTGTGACATCGACGTGATCGGCGACGGCAAGCTCGACATCTCCAACGAGGCCGAGATCCCCGCCATCATCTACCAGGCCTTCACCTCCCTGGGCCTGGAGCGGTTCAAGATCCGCGTGAACAACCGGAAGATCTTGACCGGCTTCTACGCCATGCAGGGCCTGGCCGAGCAGTCCGGCGAGATCATGCGGACGGTGGACAAGCTGGATAAGATCGGCCCGGAAAAGGTCCGCGCCCTGCTCGTTGAGGGCGGCGTGGCCGAGGCTGCGGCGGATGAAATTTTGAAGTTCATCGCCATCACCGGCGAGAACGAGGAAGTCCTGGCCGCCCTGGAGGGCTACCGGGGCCGCGATCCCATCTTCGACCAGGGCCTGGACGAGCTGGGCACGGTGGTGAAGTATCTGGGTTCCTTCGGCGTCCCCGCCGACCACTTCGCCGTGGACCTGACCATCGCCCGCGGCCTGGACTACTACACCGGCACCGTCTATGAGACGGTCATGCTGGACCACCCGGAGATCGGCTCCATCTGCTCCGGTGGCCGCTACGACAATCTGGCCGAGTATTACACCGACAAGAAGCTCCCCGGCGTGGGCATTTCCATCGGCCTGACCCGCCTGTTCTACGTCCTGGGCGAGCAGGGCTATCTCAACGACGACCTGGTGACGGCTCCCGCCGATGCCCTGATCTTGCCCATGACCGAGGACCTCTCCGCCGCCATCGCCTTCGCCACGCAGCTGCGTCAGGCCGGCGTCCGCGCCCAGGTCTACGGGGAGCAGAAGAAGTTCAAGGGCAAGATGAGCTACGCCGACAAGCTGAAGATCCCCTATGTGGTCTTCCTGGGCGAGGACGAAATTGCCAACGGCGTGGTCAAGATCAAGGACATGACCACCGGCGACCAGCAGGCCCTCTCCCCCGCCGAGGCGGTCCAGACCATCGCCGATGCCATGGCCCAGCGGGCCGCCGGCAAGCCCATCCGCGAGAAGGACTAAGGAGGGACGCGCCATGAAAATGAAGCGCGAGGGGGCCGTGGGCCTCATCCTCATCGCCATTTTGGTCGTGGTGATGCTGGTGTTTCTGCGGGGCAAGAGCTTAGAGGATATTATGGGCAGCGGCTACACCCAGGCCGACGTGACGGAGATCACCGCAACCCTGACCCCCAACAATCAGAGTCAGAGTCTGTCGTGCCAGTTTGCCGCCGGGGACCAGGGCTATCTAGACCTCCTGTCCCTGCTCCAGGAGCCGTCTTACTCCCGCACCTTTACCAGCGACGACAGCGGCGCCCTGGACTACGCCGTGACCCTGACCTTCACCGGCAGCGGGGACCAGACCTGGGAGTATGCCTTCCAGGGCGGCAAGCTCATCCACGCCGGGGTCACGGGCAGCCCCAAGACCTATCAAATTTCTGGCGGCCAAGACAGCCAGCAGAAAATACTGGACTTCCTGCTGACGCAGGCCGAGCCGTGAGGAACGGATATGAAACAGCTATCCTTAAAACACAAGATCGCCCTGGTGGAACTGGCGGTCCTCATTATTCTGGGCTGCTACTTCTTCCTGCCCAAGAGCTTTTCCCAGGCCATGGGCAAGGGCTTTGACCCCGACCAGGTGACGGCGGTGACCGTCCAGCTGGAAGGAGCCAGGGGCAAACGCGGGGAGGACCACACCTTCACCCTCTCCCCCACCGACCCCATCTACACGGAACTCATCGACCGGCTGGAGAGCCGGAAGTATCTCCCGCTGTACCTGAACACGACCGTCCGCACCACCACCCTGGACTATGTGACCACCCTGACCTTTGAGCAAAACGGGGCGGACTACATCTTCAGCTTCTGCGGCGACCGGGCCATGGACGTGAAGGGCGTCAAGACCCGCACGGTCCAGCTCAAGAATTACGAAGCCTTCCAGTCTTCCCTGCTGGCCTTGCTGCTGGGACAGGTTTGAATGGGAAGGTCTGACTGGACAGAACCGGGAAACAGGAGTACACTGTACAGCAGGAATTTCTCTCCCGCCCAGGGAGCCAAAACTGACATTTGGAGTGAAACGAACCATGGACAATTTACAGAACTTCCGCCGCACCGACTACTGCGGCACCTTCTCTGCGGCCAACGTAGGCCAGGAGATCTCCGTCTGCGGCTGGGTCCAGCGCCAGCGGAACTTAGGCGGCCTGATCTTTGTGGACCTGCGGGACCGCACCGGGCTGTTGCAGCTGTCCTTTGACGACAGCACCCCCCGTGATATTTTTGAGAAAGCCGCCTCTCTGCGCGGCGAGTATGTCATCGCCGCCAAGGGTCTGGTCCGGGAGCGGGAGTCCAAGAACCCCGACCTGCCCACCGGCGACATTGAGGTGAAGGTCACGGAGCTGCGCCTGCTGGCCAAGGCCGAGACGCCCCCCTTCGAGATCGTGGAGAACTCCGATGTCAAGGACGTGACCCGCCTGAAGTACCGCTACCTGGACCTGCGCCGCCCCGACATGCAGCGCATGATCGCCCTGCGCCACAAGATCGTAAAGATCTGCCGGGACTACTTCGACGAGCAGGGCTTTTTGGAGATTGAGACGCCCATCCTGACCAAGTCCACCCCGGAGGGCGCCCGCGACTATCTGGTCCCTTCCCGCGTCCACCCCGGCAAGTTCTATGCCCTGCCCCAGTCTCCCCAGCAGTATAAGCAGTTGCTCATGCTCTCCGGCTTTGATCGCTACTTCCAGATCGCCCGCTGCTTCCGGGACGAGGACCTGCGGGCTGACCGTCAGCCGGAGTTCACCCAGATCGACCTAGAGATGTCCTTCCTGGACGAGGAGCAGATCCAGACCATCCAGGAGGGCTTCCTGAAGCGCGTCTTCAAGGAAGTGCTGGACGTGGACGTGCAGACCCCCTTCCTGCGGATGCCCTGGCGGGAGGCCATGGACCGCTTCGGTTCCGATAAGCCCGACATGCGCTTCGGCTTTGAGCTGCAGGACATCTCCGACCTGGTGAAGGACTGCGGCTTCGGCGTCTTTGCCGAGCCGGTCAAGGCCGGCGGCTCCGTCCGTCTCATTAACGTGAACGGCCACGCCAAGGACTTCCCCCGGAAGAAGATCGACAAGCTGGGCGAGTTCGTCAAGACCTACAAGGCCAAGGGCCTGGCCTGGGCCAGAATGTTGGACGGCAAGGTCACGTCTTCCTACCAGAAGTTCCTGACCGACGAGGAGAACGCCGCCATTCTGGAGCGGGCCGGCGCCAAGGACGGCGACCTGATCCTCATCGTCGGCGACGTCAAGGACGAGGTGGTCTTCGCCTCCCTGGGCGCTCTTCGGATCGAGTGCGCCAAGCAGCTGGGCATCCTGGACCCTAACGACTTCAAGTTCCTGTGGGTCACCGAGTTCCCCATGTTCGAGTGGTCCGAGGAAGAGGGCCGCTACCAGGCCATGCACCACCCCTTCACCGCCCCCATGCTGGAGGACGAGGACAAGATGCTCACCGACAAGGCCGGCTGCCGCGCCCGCGCCTATGACATCGTCCTCAACGGCACCGAGCTGGGCGGCGGCTCCATCCGGATCAACACCCCGGAAATGCAGACCAAGGCCTTCGAGGCTCTGGGCATCTCCGACGAGGACATTCAGGAGCGCTTCGGCCATCTGGTCAACGCCTTCCAGTACGGCGCACCCCCCCACGGCGGCCTGGCCTACGGCCTGGACCGTCTGGTCATGCTCATGACCGGCGCCTCCTCCATCCGCGACGTCATCGCCTTCCCCAAGGTCCAGAACGCCTCGGACCTCATGATGAACTGCCCCGACGTGGTGGACGACAAGCAGCTTGACGACCTCTCCATCGCCGTCACCCGCATGGAAGAGACGCCTGTCGAAGACGAGGCATAAGCGAGCGTTCCAGACAGAGCAAAACAGAGCAAAACAAGGGAGCACCTGCCCGTGTGGGTAGGTGCTCCCCGTTTTGGATGACTCAACGTGCGAGTTGTTGCAGACGTTCCCACGCAGCGGGATAGCCCATGATGCGCATGACATCTTTGATCGAGATGGTGTGCAGCTGTTGTTCTAATTTGGAAAATGCCGCAGACATAGAAGCAATAAACTCTGCGGTATCCGCTGTGCCTAAGAGCCTGGCGAAGACGATGCCAATGGCGTACACATCATTGGTGCCGGAAGGATAGGAACCACTCTGGTCTCGCTCCAATCCCAGGCAACTGAAATTTGCAATGCTACGGGTGTGCAGATGCCAACGGAATTTCAGGTCAAAAAAACGCTCATCATGGGCGCACTGATTGCGGGCCAGACCGCATAAACTCATGTACTTGTGCAGTTCTTTTGCATCCACATGAAATTTTCGGGCGATATTCTGCTTATCCTGCGGTTTCATCAGTTTATAAAACATCGTGACCTTGCCAAAGGTCAGGACGTTCACCAAGACCCATAAGGGAATATAGCCATACTCCGATAAATAATGTGTGACGGCCTGATGATGCTTGCTCATTTGCCGCGCCGTCTCCTGCTGGATGTCTCCAAACAGCTTGATGATAGAACTGATGTTATCTGGAACAGCATCAAAGTTTTCTAGCTTTAAGTAGTTGTCATGTCCATATAAAGCAGAAAATTCATGGGCAAGTACGGATTTGAAGGTATTTTCCACCTTCAAGAGATATTTGAGATAAATATGCCGGATGTCACGGTCGAACTGGTAAAGTGCGTACAGTTCCTCAAAGGTAGTCCCGTTCCGATAGTGTTCCTGAGAAGGAGCCGACTCAGGAGAAAGAAACAAGTCCTTGTATCCGTTTACGATGTTATAATAGTTTTCTGTTTCAAGAATCCGCATGGCGGTGTCATGCGGAGCACCATCTTCGATCACCATGCCTCGGCTGCGTAAGATGTCTATGAGCTGGGCAACGGTACGATAGGTTTTGTCGATCATTGGTCTCACCTCAACCATAAAAAAGCCCCCGGGCCCGAAGGACACCGGAGGACGAACTGGTAAATCGATAGCGTATTTATTATAGCAGAGAAAACCCAAAAGTCAAGCCGTCAGAGCCATAAAAAGTACGTTCGATCTCCCCAATTAGGATATGCAGAAAACGAGATGATATGCCTTATACATCCAGCTGCAGCTCCACCGGGCAGTGGTCGCTGCCGAAGATCTCGCTGTGGATGGCGGCCTCCTGGATATGGGGGGCTAGGCGATCGGACACGATGAAGTAGTCGATGCGCCACCCCACGTTCTTCTCTCTGGCGTGGAAACGGTAGCTCCACCAGGAGTAGGCCCCTTCCAGATCGGGATATTTGGCGCGGAAGGTGTCGGTGAAGCCTGCCCCCAGCAGAGCCGTCATCTTCCCCCGCTCTTCATCCGTGAAGCCGGGATTGCGGCGGTTGGTCTTGGGATTTTTCAGGTCGATCTCCTTGTGAGCGACGTTCAGGTCGCCGCAAAGCACGACGGGCTTCTTCTCGTCCAGCGCCTGCAAATGCGCCCGGAACGCATCCTCCCAGGTCATGCGGTAGTCCAGCCGCTTCAGGCCGTCCTGGGAGTTGGGGGTGTAGCAGCAGACGAGATAAAAGCCCTCAAATTCGGCGGTAATGACCCGCCCCTCGTGGTCGTGCTCCTCCAGCCCCAGACCGTAGGTCACAGAGAGCGGCTCGACCTTGGTAAAGATGGCCACGCCGGAATACCCCTTCTTCTCTGCGCTGTTCCAAAACTGATGGTACCCCGGCAGGTCCAGGTCGATTTGCCCGGCGTGGTGCTGGAGCTTGGTCTCCTGCACGCAGAAGATGTCCGCGTCCAGGGCGGCGAACGACGCCATAAAATCTTTTTTCACACAAGCCCGCAGGCCGTTGACGTTCCAGGATATGAGTTTCATGTGTGCTTCTCCTATTTTATGAATTGACGGGTAGCTTGGATAGAGCTTGGATAAAAGCTTGGATAAATTATTTTTCCTTCCCTCGTTTAGTCAAGACCCAGTGTGATATCTGATGGTTTGGGGAATCTGTTTCAATGAGTTCTGCCGCTCGTAGAGAAGCCAGAAGATTTCGTATTTTATTTTTCTTTTGGCTGTCGCTCAAGGAATCCGGAAGCTTATCAAGCAAGAGGTGGTTGAAGTCAGAGCGTTTCCCTTTTCCCCATGTTTTGAGGTAGTCTAAGATCAATTTTTTATAGTACTGGTCGTCAAAACCTTTATTTTTGATGTA
>SFHQ01000029.1 GCA_004556345.1 Clostridiales bacterium
AGCAAACTATGTCCAAGAAGATTGTACCGCTAAATAAGAAAGTAATCAAGTGTCAGTTGAAAGAATTGCCCTGAGAAACATAGAAGAGATACCGAATATGTTATTGGAAAAGAAGTCGGCGTTATGGTGGGGACGATTCACCTTTATTAATGAAGATTAATAAAGCTACTGCTACGCTCTACTTTTAAGCGGCGGAAGCTCAAGGTACGCTATACAATCTGAATTATGGACTGCCTATCCACGAAACAGGTTTTGCAGAGAAAAAAAGTCCTTCAAAATGAAAAACAGGCCTTTGAAAGCCTATTGGTAGGGCTTGAGGTCAGCACACCGACAAGAGATCATATGTTAAACCTGTTCCGATATTGTGGCTTCGATATTAGTTTCGCAAGCCGATGTTATGCGAGTAACTGGGATCACAGCGACACCGGCAACAGAATTGATACGAAAACAGAATCAACGAAAAAGACCGGCGGAATGACATGGGTCACTCCGTCGGTCTTCTTAAAATTTGATAGATATTGACAGAACTCGCTGTCCTATGCTACACTGGCTTCAAGACGTCGTTGTGGTACGGCGGTTAGCCACTTCCCTGAGAAGGGAGGTGATGCAGCATGGGAGACTTCGGAAAGCAATTTCTGCGGTTCCTGATATGCATAGCTATCTTGGTCTACTTACTGGCCATAAAAGCTTGCTGACCGCTTGGCGGACATCCAAGCGGTCAGCGTAAAACCTGACATAACCTTGGGCTAACCGCCGCCACAGCGACGTCCCTTTATGGCCTTATCATAGCATAGCCAACCCCCCGTTGTCAAGGAGACAGACGGGGGGTTGTTTTTGTAGCGGCCCTCAGCCCTTTTCGTGGGCCAGGATGGCGTCTGCCACCGGCTCCAGGTAGTTCTTTTCCAGGCTTTCCACGGCGCCCTGGTCCATGGCGGTGGCCATGGCGGGGTCCATGGGGATCTGGGCCAGCACCTTGACGTCCAGGTCTTTGGCGACCTGCTCCAGGTTGCTCTTGCCGAAGATATAGTGCTTCTCGCCGCAGTTGGGGCACTGGAAGTAGCTGTAGTTCTCGACCACGCCCAGGATGGGTTTGTGCATCATCTCAGCCATACGAACGGCCTTGGTCACGATGAGGGACACCAGGTCCTGGGGAGAGGTCACGACCACGATGCCGTCCACGGGGATGGACTGGAACACAGTCAGGGGCACGTCGCCGGTTCCGGGGGGCATGTCGATGAACAGGTAGTCCAGCTCGCCCCAGCGCACGTCGCTCCAGAACTGCTTGACTACGCCGCCGAGCAGGCTGCCGCGCCAGATGACGGGGTCGCCCTTGTTCTCCAGCAGGAGGTTCAGGGAGATGACTTTGATGCCGCCGGTGGTGAGCTCCGGGAAGATGCTCTCGCCGTCGCCCACGGCGCGGGTGTTCAGGCCGAAGGCGGTGGGGATGGAGGGGCCGGTGATGTCGGCGTCCATGATGCCGACCTTGTAGCCCTTCTTGGCCATGGCGGAGGCCAGGCAGGCGGTGGTGGAGCTCTTGCCCACGCCGCCCTTGCCGGACATGATGGCGTAGACGTGCTTGATGGCAGAGTCCTTGTTCAGGGGCGCGATGAGGTCTTTTGCCTCGGCGTTGTGGTCGCAGCTTGCGCCGCAAGAGCTGCAATCATGGGTACATTCTTCAGACATGGAAATACATCCTTCCTTAAATAATAGTCATAACAGCCTGCGCGGGCCGCAGAGGGCTGCGGCCCTGACAGGGCGGGGGGAGTGAGGTCAGAGATCAGGAGTAGTCGTAAATGCCGCCGCCGATGAACTCCCGGATGAGGGACGCAGGCGGGACCAGCTCCGGATCAATGGGATGGAACCCCTGGAAGCCGTCGATCAGCTCCAGCAGCTCCTTCCGCCGCACATTCTCCTGGGGCACGGCCTCCAGCAGGGGCATGGCGTAGTTCTTCATCACCGACACCTCATAGGGCAGGGAGGAGTCGAAGATGTAGTTGGCCCGGTGCTTGAAGGGGGAGATATAGAGCTTCTCACCCCGCCGCACGTTGGCCCACATGTCCAGGGTCTCGGCCACGCCGGTACCCCGGAAGTTATAGTCCCGCACGGCCCGGCGGGTCAGGCGCATCCAGGTGCCCTTGAAGCGCAGGTCCTCCCCTTCCACCACGTTGGAGCGGGCGGAGATATACAGGCAGGTGGCGTCGGGGTTGCGCCCGGCGCACTCGTCGTTCAGGGCGTGGATGCCCTCGAAGATGGCCACCTCGTTTTTCTTTAAGCGCAGCGGCTCACCCAGGCGGTCGTTGCGCATCTGGCGGGCAAACTCGAAGCGGGGCACGATGATCGTCTCCCCGCGGGAGAGCTTGGCAAAGTGGTCGTTGAGCAGGTCCATGTCCATGCACAGGGGGGACTCGAAATCAATGGAGCCGTCCTTTGTCCGGGGAACGGTCTTGGGGTTGAGCGTCTTAAAATAGTTGTCCATGGAGATGGTGTGGGACAGCACACCCCGCTTTTCCAGCTCTTCCTCGATCTTCAGGGCGGTGGTGGTCTTGCCGGAGCCGGAGGGACCGGACAGCAGGACGATGGGGCTTGTCGAGAGATTGTTCAGGATGGTGTCCGCTGCCTGGCTGACCTTGTTGGCGTACTGAGCGTCGCACGCCTCCAAAAAGCCCTTCACATCCTGGTCGATGCGGCGGTTGATCTCTTGCAGCTGATAGGACATTGTACTGCCTCCTTTCAGGCACGTCAAGAAAGTTTTGCACAAAACGTCATATTTTTGCGAAAATCTTGTGTTTTTATCAGGTTCAGGGAATCGGGTTACCAAGTCCAGCTGGATTTTTCGGCTTGAATGGCCGCGGCGTTCTGCAAATATTCCTGGGGATACTTGGGGTTGGCCAGCCGCCGGACGGTCCTGCCGCCGATGGCCTTGGTCACGCCCCCGGCCCCCAGGGAGAGGACGGTGTGCAGCTCCTCCATCATGCAGATATTATACGCATTTGCCCAGCCGGGCTTGCACCAGCCCACGTTTTCAAAGGACCCGGACATGAATTTCTGCCGGTAGAGATAGTAGGGCCGGTACCCCGCCGCCCGCAGGGCGGACCAGGCAAAGTCCAGCATGTGGGCCACGTCCGCCCCGCTGGGCAGGGTGACGTTTTCCTGGCGCAGCCTTGCGCCCTTTTTCAAGGCCAGGGTGTGGACGGTGATGTTTTCCGGGTCCATGCCGATCACTTCATCCAGCGTGGCGGCGAAGCCCGCCGGCGTGTCCGCCGGGAGCCCGGCGATGAGGTCCATGTTGATGGCCCCCACGCCGACCTCTCTTGCCAGGGCATAGGCCTGCCGGATGTCCTCCGCCCGGTGGCTCCGGCCGATGGTCTCCAGCACGAGGTCCGACATGGTCTGGGGGTTCACGGAGATGCGGTTCCCGCCCCCGTCCCGGATGGCCTCCAGCTTTTCGCGGGTGATGGTGTCCGGCCGCCCGGCCTCCACGGTGAACTCCGTGCCGGGGGCCAGGTCGAACGCTGTGTGCAGGCGGTCCAGCAGGGCCTTGAGCTGGTCAGGGGCCAGCGTCGTCGGCGTTCCGCCGCCGATGTAGACGGTCCGCACCGTCTTCCCCGCCCGCCGGGCGGCCTCCCCTGCCGCGTCGATCTCCCCGAACAAGGCGTCGAGATACGCCGGGATGAGCCGGTTGGCCGAGCCGGACGCCGAGATGAAGGAGCAGTAGGCGCAGCGGGTGGGACAGAACGGGATGCCGACGTACAGCGAGATCTCTTCCGGTTGTAAGCTCCGCTTTACGGCGAGACTGGCCTGGGCGCAGTCCATCGCCAGCTGCCGCCGGACGGGAGAGACATGGTAGTGCTTCAGCATTGCCTCCGCCTGGCGGGGGGTGCCCCCCTCCTCCATGGCGCGGGTGGGCAGCTTCACCGGCCGCACACCGGAGAGCATCCCCCAGGGGGGCTCTTTCCCCAGGCAGTCGATGGCGGCCAGGTAAAAGGCCCGCTGTAACGTCCGCCGGGTCAGGCGGGTGGCCACCACCGGGTCGTCCGCCGGAAGCGCTGCGGTCTTTACCCGGCACATGCGGGTGTAGACCTTCCCCTCCCGCCGCAGGACGGCCCGCGCCGTGCACCAGGACGGGCGGCGGGTGAACTGAAGCTCCAGCGCATTGTCCCCGCCGGGGGGCGTGACGGCTGGGTCGGGGTAGACCGGCCGCTCCTGGGGAAAGAGGGTGAGCATGGTCTGCTCCACGGCGTACTTCTCCTGGTGGCCGGTGAAGTAGAGGTTCATCGCAGGGCGTCCCGCACGAAGGGATTCCCGGCCCGCTCTGCATCCAGAGAGGTGGTGCTCTCATGGCCGGGACACACCCGCAGGTTACCCTCCAGGGACACCAGGCGCTTGAGGGACTGGAGGATCTGCCCGTAGCTGCCGCCGGTGAAGTCCGTTCGGCCGCAGGAGCCGGCAAAGAGCGTGTCCCCGCAGAAGAGGACGTCGCCCACGCGATAGGTCACGGAGCCGGGAGAATGGCCGGGGGTGTGCAGGACCTCGATGGGGGTCCCGCCGAAGTCGATGGTGTCGCCCTCTTTCACGGTGTGGATGTTGTCCACGGGGCCCAGCAGCATATACTGGTCCCCCGCCCCGGTCCAGTTGACCTCTTTCTCGTGGACATAGACGGGGATGCCGGGCCATTTTTTCAGCAGGCCGGGTACGCCCAGCACATGGTCAAAGTGGCCGTGGGTGATGAGGATCATGGTCAGGGTCAGGCCCGCCTTGCGGATCTCCTGGTCGATGTCGTCCGGCTGGTCGCCGGGATCGACGACGGCGCAGATCTTGGCGTCCGTATCCTCCAGCAGGTAGCAGTTGGTGCCGATCTGCCCAACGCGCATCCGTTTGATTTGCAGCATAAGTTACCTCGTTTTCTATTGTATTTGATGAGAGTTTACAGTTCGATACAAAGGGTCACGGGACCGTCGTTGACGGAGGAGACGGCCATGTCCGCCCCAAACGCCCCGTGCTCCACGTGGAAGCCCCGGTCCCGGCAGCAGGCCATGAACTTCTCGTACAGCGGGATGGCCACTGCCGGCGGCGCGGCCTTGGTAAAGCCGGGGCGGCGGCTCTTCAGGTCGGCGTACAGCGTGAACTGCGACACCACCAGCAGCTCGCCTCCGGCGGCGGCCAGGTTCAGGTTCATTTTGCCCGCCTCATCGGAAAAGACCCGCAGACCACAGATCTTATCGGCCATTTTGTCGGCCAGCGCCTCCGTATCCTCTGGGCCGACGCCCAGCAGGACCAGAAAGCCCTTGCCGATCTTTCCTACCGTCTCCCCTTCGATGGCCACCGAAGCGGAGGAGACTCTTGTCACGACTGCCCGCATAATAAAAGTTATCCCCCTTGTGTGGATTTCTCGGATCATCCCTCTTACGATTAAATAAGAGGAAGGCGGTTTTCAGTATAGCACGAAGGGGCGGAAGTAGTCAACGCTATCCAATTTCAAAGCATCCTCACCCAAACCAAAACGCAAGCCGAAGAAAGCCCCCATGCATCCAGAAACGAATGAAAAACGCATGAATATTCACACCATGCAGCTATATACAAAACGTAAAACCAAGCGATATTACAAATGGTATACAAGACGTAATCAGTTGACAAATCAGTGAACGGCTTTGTCAACCAGATGGGAAACGCTTGTCATTCCAGGCTTTTTTCGGGGTTCTCCCCGTTTTCGGCCACAAAAAAACCCGTCCGGACGCGCTTCACGCGCCCAGACGGGCTGAGAGTTTTCTCAAAAGTCCCAAGGGACTTATCTGTCTTTGTATCGCTCTTCCAAAACCTCGATCATCCGGGCCACACAGCTCTCATCGCAGGAGGGCAAGACCAGATCCGCGACCTCCCGCACCTCCGGGTAGCTGTTGGCGGGGGCGAAAGACTGGGCCGAGACGGAGAGCATGGGGATGTCGTTGAGCCCGTTTCCGATGCAGTACAGATCCTTCTGCTCCACCCCCAGATGCTGGGCCAGCCACAGGACGGAAAAGCCCTTGTTGGCCCCTTTCGCCGTCACCTCCAGGAGGTTCCGGTTGGAGAAGGTAGCCTCATAGATGTCCGACCAGCGGCTGAGCAGATACTCCTGGGCCTGCTGGAGGACCGCAGTGTCCGGGTGCTGTAAGATCACCTTCAGCCAGGGCGTGGGCATGTCCTCGATGTCCCGCCGGCGGCCCCGCAGACGGCAGCGGGTCAGATGACGGTAGGTGATGACGTTGGGCCGGAAGGCGTAGACCTCATCCTGGTGGTAGGCCTCAAAGCCCAGCTCCGGGAAGGCCGCGCAGAGCTTGGCGATGTGAACGGGCGCCCGCTTGGGCAGGAACTTGAGCCAGAGGCTCTCCTCTTTGGCAAAGTCGTAGATCGACGCGCCGTTGGAGAGGATCACCGGGGCGTTTACCGGCAGCTTCTCCCGCTCCATCTGGATCACGAAGTTGATGTAGGACCGTCCGGTGGAGATGCTGAACAGCCCGCCCTCGGCCAGAAACCGATCAATGGCGGCGCGGTTTTCCGGGGAGATGGTCCCCTTGCTGTCGTAGAGTGTATCGTCATAGTCCGTGGCCAGCAGAACGCCGGAAAACTTTCCCATAGGCTCCTCCTTTCGGTCGTAAAACAGGGGTATTTGCTTCAAGAGTTTTTATTTTATACTAGGCGGCTGCATCTTGTCAAGACGGCCTGGAAATAGTCCGGCAGCGGGCAGGATACGGTGACCTGCTCCCCCGTCCGGGGATGCCGGAAGGTCAGCCGCCGGGCGTGCAGACACTGCCCAGCCAGCCCAGGAAAGCCCTTGCGTTGCCCGCCGTACACCGGGTCCCCCAACACGGGGTGACCCAGCGCAGCCATGTGCACGCGGATCTGGTGGGTCCTGCCGGTCTCCAGGCGGCACTGGATGTGGGTGTACCCCGGATACCGGGCCAGCACCGTCCAGTGGGTCACAGCCCGGCGGCCATTCAGGTGATTGACCGCCATCTTCTTCCGGTCTGTGGGGTGCCGGGCGATGGGCAGGTCCACCGTCCCGCTGTCCTCCCGGAGGTTGCCCACCACCACGGCCTCGTATTCCCGATACAGGCTGTGGTCCTGGAGCTGCTCGGCCAGGGCCAGGTGGGCTGCGTCGTTCTTGGCGGCGATGATGAGGCCGCTGGTGTCCCGGTCGATGCGGTGGACGATGCCGGGCCGCAGCTGGCCGTTGATGCCGGAGAGGCTCTGGCCACAGTGATACAGCAGGGCGTTGACCAGGGTCCCGTCCGGGTGGCCCGGCGCAGGGTGGACCACCATGCCCACGGGCTTGTTCACCACGATCACGTCCCCGTCCTCATACACCACGTCCAGCGGGATATCCTGGGGCACGATCTCCACCGGCGTGGGGTCGGGGATGCACACGGCGACCTCATCCCCCGCCTGGAGCTTGTCGTTTTTCTTGAGGGCCTTGCCCCGGCGGAGGACTCTCCCCTCCTCCAGCAGCTTCTGGGCGGCGGAGCGGGTCAGGCCGTCCAGGACCCCCGCCAGATATTGGTCGGCCCGCAGGCCGCTCTGTTCCACGGTGAGGGTGACGTTCATGGCTTTTCCTCCGGCTTGGGCTCCTTGCTGTAGGTGAAGATCACGTGGATGCACAGCAGCACGCCGCCCACCACCACGCCGATGTCCGCCACGTTGAAGACGGGGAAGTTCATAAACGTGGTGGCGAACATATCCGTCACGAAGCCAAACAGCAGCCGGTCGATGAAATTGCCGACCGCGCCCCCCAGCAGCAGGGCCAGGGAGAGCATGCCGATGGGCTTCGGCAGCACCTTTTTCGCCAGCGCCGCCGCCAGCAGCACCGACACCACGCCGGAGAGCAGCGCCAGCACCCAAGTGTGCTGGTTGAACAGCGAGAACGCCGCCCCGGTGTTCTGAAGATACGTCAGGTCCAGCCCCGGCAGAAACGACAGGGAGACATGCAGCGGGATGCTGGTCCGGACCAGGTATTTCACCACCTGGTCCACCACCACCACTACCGCGGCCAGGACGAAGTAGAGAATGGGCAAAGGGATTCGCCTCCTTGTAAAATTAGATCAGGTACCGCTTCACCAGCGGTACCTTCCGCAGCACCAGCCACGTTACAAACCCGCACGCCACCAGCACCACCGTCTCCGCCGGCGCTGACCACACCGGGTTCAGCGCCCCGGTGTAATACCCCGCCTTCATCAGCAGGTCCAGGAAGAACAGGTGGACCAGGTAGATGCAGAAGGACGCCTTGGAGAGCGCCGTGGTCACGGCCCTCCCCCGTGCCCCCGGCTTGCCGTAGAGACACAAGCCAAACAGCCCCGCGGCCTCCAGGACCACTCCGGGGGCGTTTCCCTGAAGCAGGGTCCAGCACAGCGCCCCCCGGCGGAGAGACAGCGCCAGCGTTCCGAAAAACGTCAGCGCGAAGCCGCCCAGATACAGCAGGGCATAGCACTTGGCGGGCAGCTTCTTCCCCTGGGTGTGGAGCAGCCAGCCCAGCACGCCCAGCCCCACGGCCATGCCGGTAAAGCGCATGCTGTACTCCCGCACGGTCCCCTCCGTCAGGGAGAAGGGCCAGAAGGTGAAGAGAACGGGCAGCACGCTCCCGCAGAGCAGCCACAGGGTCAGGCCATAGGTCAGCAGGGTCTTGCCCGCCTGGGCCGTGAAGAGCCGCGTCAGGGGCAGCACGGCGTACACCAGGAGCAGGAGGACCAGGTAATACAGATGGTCCCGGTGCCGGAACTTAAAAAACTCCCGGATGGCCCAGGACAGCCCCGGCCAATTCATGTCGCCTTGGAGCAAAAGCCCCCAGACCAGATAGGCCGTGGCCCAAAAGACCAGGGCGACGGCAATGCGAAACATATACTTGCCCCACAGGGTCTTCAGGGGCAGGTCGCGCCCAGGGTCCAGAAACAGCGCCCCGGAGCACATGAGAAACAGCGGCACGGCGCACCGCAGCAGCGAGCTCCAAAAGAGATTCGCCGTCCACGCCGCCGAGCCAAAGGCCCAGTTGAACCCGCCCACGGCGGTGGCGTGGATGAGCACCGTGCCGAAGATGGCGACGGTCCGCACCAGGTCCAGGTCCAGCTGACGGGCCTGGGATGGGAGAGACACACGGTCCCCTCCTTTCTGTCTTTCTTGGGGACATGGACAAAACTGCGGCCGGCCCTTCGGCCGGCCGCAGGAGCATGTCTGAGCTTGTAGGGGTACGTCTTACACCAGAGACTGGATGGCCTTGGCGCAGCGGGGGCACAGGCCCTCGGCGTTTACGGTGGGCAGGACCTTCCAGCAGCGCTGGCACTTGCCGCCCTCGGCGGTCTTGACGGATGCCTGGATGGCGTCGCCCACGGTGACCTCCACCTGGGAGACGATGAGCAGGTCGGCCAGCGCTTCGGCGGGCATCTCGGCCAGGAACGCATCCTCGGCGGGGACGGTCAGGACGATGTCGGCCTCCAGGCTCTTGCCGATCTTCTTCTCGGCGCGAGCGGTTTCCAGGACGCCGTTGACCACGTCGCGCACGGCGATGATCTTGTCCCACTGGGCCATCTCATCGGCGCTCAGGGCGTAGTCGGCGAAGGGCTGGTTCATGTCGTTGAAGACCACGTTGCGGCCATCGACGCCGGCGGCGTGGGGCATGGACTGCCAGATCTCGTCGCCGGTGAAGCACAGCACGGGGGCCATGATCTTGGTCATGGTGTCCAGGATCAGGTACAGGGCAGTCTGGGCGGAGCGGCGGGCCAGGGAGTCCTTGCCCTCGCAGTACAGACGGTCCTTGATGATGTCCAGATAGAAGTTGGACATCTCAACCACGCAGAAGTCGTTCACGGCGTGGGTCACGACGTTGAAGTCGTAGTCGTCATAGCCCTGGAAGCACTTCTGGATGAGGGCGTTGAGGCGGGTGATGGCCCACTTGTCCAGCGCCAGCATGTCGGCGGGTGCCACCAGGTTGTCGGGGTCGAAGCCGTTCAGGTTGCCCAGGCAGTACCGGGCGGTGTTGCGGAACTTCAGGTAGTTCTGGCTCAGCTGCTTGAAGATCTTCTCAGAGCAGCGCATATCTGCGTGGTAGTCGGCGGAAGCGGCCCACAGACGGATGAGGTCTGCGCCGTACTTGTTCATGATGTCATAGGGGTCCACGCCGTTGCCCAGGGACTTGTGCATGGCCTTGCCCTCGCCGTCCACGGTCCAGCCGTGGGTGATGCAGGTCTTGAAGGGGGCCTTGGCCACGCCCGTGGAGCCGACGGCGGTCAGCAGGGCCGCCTGGAACCAACCGCGGTACTGGTCCAGACCTTCCATGTAGACGTCAGCCGGCCAGAAGCCCTGGTCCTTCTTCATGGAGGCGAAGTGGGAGGAGCCGGAGTCGAACCAGCCGTCCAGGGTGTCCTCCTCCTTGGTGAAGCCATTGGACTTGCCGCAGTGGGGGCAGGTGAAGCCGGCGGGCAGGATGTCGGCGGCGTCCTTGGCAAACCAGGCGTTGGAGCCTTCGGCGCCAAACAGGTCGCTGATGAGCTGGATGGTCTCGTCGGTCACGATGGGCTTGCCGCAGTCGTTGCAGTAGAAGACGGGGATGGGCAGGCCCCAGCGGCGCTGCCGGGAGATGCACCAGTCGGCACGCTCGCGGACCATGGCCTTCATGCGCTCCAGGCCCCAGGCAGGCACCCAGCGGACCTCTTCGCAGGCCTCGCAGGCGGCGTCCTTGAAGGTCTCCACGGAGCAGAACCACTGCGGGGTGGCCCGGAAGATGATGGGCTTCTTGCAGCGCCAGCAGTGGGGGTAGGAGTGGACGATCTCTTCGGAGGCGAACAGAGCGCCGCTCTCCTTCATGTCGGCCAGGATGATGGGGTTGGACTCCTCGGTCTTGAGGCCGGCGTACTTGCCGGCGTAGTCGGTGTGGCGGCCCTGGTCGTCCACGGGGACCACCATGTCCATGCCGTAGCGCTTGCAGGTCTCATAGTCGTCGGCACCGAAGCCGGGGGCGGTGTGGACGCAGCCGGTACCGGAGTCCATGGTGACGTAGTCAGCCAGCACCAGACGGGAGGTCTTGGGCAGGAAGGGGTGATCGGCCAGCATGTTCTCGAAGAAAGAACCGGGGTGGGTGGCGACGATCTCGTAGCCCTCGATCTTGCCGACCTCCATGACCTTCTTCACCAGGGCCTCGGCCAGGATGTAGACCTCGCCGTTGGGGGCCTTGACCAGGGCGTAGCTCTCGTCGGGGTGCAGGGCGATGGCCAGGTTGCCGGGCAGGGTCCAGATGGTGGTGGTCCAGATCACGAAGAAGAGCTTGCTCTTGTCGAACTCACCCAGCTTGCCCTGGTCGTCGTGCATGGGGAACTTCACATAGACGGTGGTGCAGGGGTCGTCCTGATACTCGATCTCCGCCTCTGCCAGGGCCGTCTCATCGTGGGGGCACCAGTACACGGGCTTGAGGCCCTTGTAGATGTAGCCGCGCTGATACATGCGGCCAAAGACCTTGACCTCTTCCGCCTCGAAGGAGGGGTTCATGGTGAGGTAGGGGTGGGCCCAGTCACCCAGGGCGCCCAGGCGCTGGAAGCCCTCGCTCTGCACGTCCACGTAGTGCTGCGCGAACTCATGGCAGGCAGAGCGGAACTCGGTGACGGGCATCTTCTTGCGGTTGAGCTTGTTCTGCTTGATGATGGCAGACTCGATGGGCATGCCGTGGTTGTCCCAGCCGGGGATGTAGGGGGTGCAGTAGCCCCGCATGGCGTGGGAGCGGACGATGATGTCCTTGATGGACTTATTCAGGGCGTGGCCCATATGCAGGTTGCCGTTGGAGAAGGGAGGGCCGTCGTGGAGGGAGAAGCGGGGCTTGTCCGCGTTCTTCTTCAGCAGCTCTCCGTAGACGTCCAGCTTCTTCCAGCGCTGGAGCATCTCCGGCTCCCGCTTGGGCAGACCGGCCCGCATGGGGAAGTCGGTTTTCGGCAGGTTGATGGTTGCGTTGTAATCCTGAGACATGGTTGACTGTTCACTCCTTATTCTCGTAACCCCCCGCTGGAGGCGGGGGAGAATATACTTTGTTCTCGTGGGGGGAAGGGATCTCCCCAGACGGCAACAGAACCTGCCCGGAAATCCGGCCAGGTTCCGTGGTGCAGTTGCGGTTGTTTATTCGATCTCGTAGTCCTTGCCGAACTTCACCTGGTCAAAGACGCGGGTGTCGCCCACGTCACTCTTGGATGCGGGGGCGGCGGGCTGCTCGGCGGGGGTGTCGAAGATCTTGGCCATGGAGGCCTCAATGTCCTGGGCGACCTTTTCCTGCTGCTCCGGGGGCACGGTGACCACCGGGTCCTTGGCCGGGGCGGCGGGCTTGCTGCCGTCGGCGTTGAGGCCGGAAAGGCTGCCGATGTATTTGATCTGGGCTGTGTACAGATCCTTCAGCTGGCCGATGTAGGTGGTGGTCGAGGCGCGGGCGGCGTTCAGGCGGGCCTGCTCGTTGGCCAGGTCTTTTTTCACCTGCTCCAGCTTGGCCAGCACGGCCTGCTCTTCCTTGGCCATTTCGGCCCGGACGGCCTTGCTCTTTTCCTCCACAGAGGCGGCGATCTGGTCAATGGCGGCCTGCTTTTTGGCTTCGCCTTCCTTCACCATGGCGTCGGCCATTTTTTGGGCGGAGTGAAGGGTCATCCGCATGGCGTCCTCCGTGGCGCGGTATTCCTCTACCTTCTCCACCAGGACCTTCATCTTACTTTTCAGGGAGGCGTTCTCCTGGTACAGCGTGCGGTAATCCTCGATGAGGCTGTCCAGAAAGGCGTCTACCTGAAGCATATTATAGCCGCCGAAGGAGGCTTTCGGAAACACATGGGATTCCGCTTCCTGGGGTGTTAACATGGTCGGTCACTCCTATCCCTATCTTTCTATTTATGGTCCGGCGCGGCCCGGGATCAGACGTACACGCCGTTGTTCTCCAGCTCGTCGATCAGGTCGCCCATGATGTCCACGTTGTAAGGCGTGACGATATAGGTCTGCAAGGCGACCTTCTTGATCTTCCCTTCCTGGGCGTAAGCGACGCCGGAGAGGAAGTCCAACAGGCGGCGGGCCACGTCCTTCTGGGTCTTTTCCAGATTCAGGACGACCGTGCGCTTGTCCCGCAGGTGGTCGGCCACTTCGGAGGCGTTTTCATAGCGCTCCGGCTTGACCAGCACGACCTGTAACTGTGTGGTGGCGTGGATGTTCACCACTTTTCCGCCGCCGGGGTTGCGGCGGGGCGGCTCCTGATACGTGGGGGTTTCCCGGCGGCGAGGGGGCTCGGCCCGGCGGGGCGGTTCCTCCCGGCGCGGGGGTGCCTCGTGTTCGGGTTCGTCCTCTTCTTCGTCCTCGTCCTCGTACAGGTCTTCGTCCTCGTCGTAATCGTCTTCCATATCATCCTCATAGGGATGGGTGAGACGCTTGAGTTCATCTAAGAATCCCATGGTGTGTGTAACCCCCTAAAATTATGTCGTCAATGGTGTGACGGAGCCTCCCTCAGCCCTGGGGGTGCCAGGGGGGACGAGCGCCGAACAGAGCCGTGCCCACCCGCACCATGGTGGACCCACCTGCGATGGCCAAGGGGTAATCTCCGCTCATGCCCATGGAAAGGCAGTCAATATTAGAAACATTATCCCCTAATTCGTTCCGCATGTCAATAAAAAGCTGATAAGTTTCCTGGAAAAATGCTTTGTTTTCCTCCTCGGTTGCGGTGGCGGGGGGGATGCTCATGATGCCGCGCAGCCGCAGGTGGGGGCACTGGAGGGCGTGGTGGGCCAGGGCCAGGATGTCGCTGCGCTTGGCGCCGCCCTTGCTGGCCTCGTCGCCGATGTTCACCTCCAGCAGGATGTCCTGGGTGACGTCCAGCTTGGCTGCCTGCTTTTCCACGGCGTCCATGAGATGTTCGGAGTCGATGGACTCGATCATGTCCACTTTGCCCACGACGAACTTCACTTTGTTGGTCTGCAAGTGCCCGATGAAGTGGACCTTAGCCCCCTCATAGGCGTTGTCCTCCAGGTGGGCCACCAGCTCCTGCACGCGGTTCTCGCCGCAGATGGTGATGCCCGCCCGGATGGCGTTGCGAATGGTGTCGGAAGTCTGCACCTTGGTGGCGGCCACCAGGGTGATGTCCTGGGGGTCCCGTCCGGCTGCTTCGGCGGCCTGACGCATGTTCTCCCGCACGGCCGCGACGTTCGCGGCGATGGATTCATAGCTCTTTGTCTCTGGCATGGTTTCAACGTACCACCTTTCCGTCGGTTAGTTCTGCGGAGGCCAGCACCACCTGGTCCCCGTCCCGCAGGATGCGGGTATCTTCTTCGCTCGTGGGAGCGGCTTTGACCAAATAACTTGTGTCGTCCTCGGCCAGGATGGTCACCGGGCGGAACCGGGCCTTCTGGGACACGACCACATAAACGCCCCGCTCGCCGTCCTTCGTGATGCGGAGGGCCTGCTTGGGCACGCGGATGCCCTCGCTGCTGTGGAAGATGACCCGGCCGCTCTCCTGGCGCAGGTCCTCGGCCTTGTCATCGTCTTGGGACGAGCGGAGGACCACCACGAGCTTGTTGTCCTGGACCTCCCCCACGCTGTAAACGGTCATGGGGAAGCTCTCGGACAGGGAGTCGAAAAACACGTCCACGCTGTCGCCGTTGTCAAACCGGCCAACGGTATCCCCCGGCACGGTGATGGCGTAATACCAGGCGGCGTTCGTCACCAGCTTGCCGATGACGTTGTCCGCCGGGGTGGGGTCGGTCTGGGCAAAGGCCTCCAGGTCACGGGGGCCTAAGCCCTCCAGCTTGGCGGGGGTCAAGACGGTCTCGTAGCCGTCCACATAGGAGGAGAACAGCCCGGAGACCGGAGCCTGGATGCTGGACGCCTTGGACTGGTGGGCCTGGAGCTCATCATAGCGGCTCTGCAGCTGGGCGGCGGCCTGGGTCATGGCCGCGGTGGCGTTGGACGAGAGCAGATACTCCCGCCGCAGCACCAGCTTGCGGTAGGTGGCGCTCTGGTCCGCCAGGCCGCTGAAGTTCCCGCTGGAGGCAGCCTGACGCAGGCTCGTCATCGACGAGAGCATCTGCTCCTCCAAAGCCGTGCCAGAGGGAGACTCCGGATAGGTGGCATACTGCAAGGCGGTCAGATCGGTCTGCACCTGCAGCAGCTCCTCCTGGCTGGCCACGTAGGTCTCGTCCTGATAGACCACGGCCAGGTCTTTCCCCTTGGCGACTTTTTCGCCCTGGCCCCGCAGCAGCTGGACCACGCCGGACGCACCGGACACGGGGACCTCCGAGCGGACCACCCAGCCGGTGGCGTTGACGCTGGTCTCCATGGAATCTGTGTAAGCGACGGTGAATTTATAAGGGTCCCGCATCCCCACCCAAGCCGAGCAGATGAGATACACCACGATGGCGGTGATGGCGATGGGCATGGCGACCTTGGAAAAAATGGTACCTTGTTGTTGGTTCATAGGGTCAGCCTTTCTTGGGCTGGGACCTTGTCCTTTTCCAGACGGAGAAGAACCCGTCAGAGACAAGGCCCGGCGCTAGTCTGCGTCATCCTCCCAGGACAGGGGCCGTTCGGGCACGACCGTGGAGATGGCGTGCTTGTACACCATCTGCTGCTTTCCGTCGCTGTAAATGACCACCACGAAGGGGTCAAAGCCACGGATCTCTCCCCGGATCTGGAAGCCGTTGACTAAAAAGACGGTGGCGCCCATCCGGCTGCGCCGCAGCTTGGAGAGCAGGGTGTCCTGTAAGTTGCGCTTTCTGGGTTGTACTGCGATCTGTGTCTGTTGCATAGTAGACGCACTCCTTTTCTTTGTGGTGCGTCTATCCTACTCCGTTTTCGTGGAGAAAGTCCGTCGAATCCCGGATGATGCTGGAAATATTTCCCTGCCTGTCCACCTCGATCCAGTGGGCCTTGGGGTTTCGGCGGAACCAGCTCAGCTGCCGCTTGGCGTACTGCCGGGAGCGGAGCTTCACCTCTTCGGCGGCTTGTTGGATGGCATCGGCGTTGCCGCTGGCGACGGCCGGGACAAGCTCCTTGTAGCCGATGGCCTGCATGGCTGTCCCGTCCTTGGGGATGCCGGCGGCCAGCAAGGCCTGAATCTCTTTCACCAGGCCGTGCGCCATCATCTCGTCCACCCGCTGGTCGATGCGGGCATAGAGCGCCTGCCGGTCGGCGTAGGTCAGCGTGATGGTCAGCGCCTCATACCGCGGCGGCACGGCCTGGGTCTCCCGGTTGTGCTGGGAGATGGTCTTGCCGGTGGTGTACCACACCTCCAACGCCCGTAAAATTCGCTTCTCGTCGTTGGGGTGCAGGCGGGCAGCCGCCTCAGGGTCAATGCGTTCCAGGTCTGCCCAGAGCCGGGGAAGTCCCCCCTGGGCCGCTTGCGCCTGGAGCTTGGCCCGCAGGCCGCTGTCCGGCTGGAAGTCAGAAAACGTCTGCCCCTTGCAAAGGGCGTCGATGTACAGCCCCGTTCCCCCGACCAGGATCGGCTGTTTCCCCCGCGCAAAGATATCCTCCACGCAGGCCGTGGCCTCTTCGACATAGCGGGCGACGCTGTAATTCTCGCTGGGGTCGGCCATGGCCATCATGTGGTGGGGCACGCCGTCCCGTTCTTCTGCGGTCGGCTGGGCTGTCCCGATGGGCATCCCTCGGTAGACCTGCATGGAGTCGGCGGAGACGACCTCGCCGTCCAGCGCCTTGGCCAGGGCGACGCCCAGCTTGGTCTTGCCGGTGGCGGTGGGGCCGCAGATGACGATGAGTTTTTTGGACTGGGCCATCTCAGGCACCACCTTTCCTTCGAGATTCGACTTTATTTTACCACCAAATCCCCCGCCTGTCCATTAGCTGCGCTTAAACTGATGCTCCAGCTGCTGCCGGGTCATGGTAACGGCCACCGGCCGCCCGTGGGGGCAATACTTCACCCGCCCGGCCATGACCTCCCGGACCACCACCAGCAGCTCCTCCCGCGTGTTCTTCTGCCCGCCTTTGATGGCTGCTTTGCAGGCCATGGTGTGCAGCACCGCGTCCCGCGCCGCCTGGGGGTCGGCTCCGGCCCCCTTCAGCAGCTCTCCCGCCAGCTCGCACAAGGCGGCTTCCACTTGGCCGGGCTCCAAATAGTCGGGGATCTCCCGCACCACAAAGGCCCCGCCGCCAAACTCCTCGCAGGCAAAGCCAAACTGCGCCAGCAGGTCCAGGTTGTCCAGCAGCGCCACCCCCTCCTCCGGGGGCGGGGTAAAGACCACGGGGGCCAGCAAGGTCTGTGCCATGGGTTGGTAGCCCGCGGCCTTCATGCGGTCGAAGTTCATCCGCTCGTGGGCGGCGTGTTTGTCGATGAGGTGGACCGTGTCCCCCTGCTCCACGATGAGGTAGGTTTGCAGGATTTCTCCGGCCAGCCGCCAAGGCGCTTCCTCGGCGGCCACTTCCTTCGCCGGGGCTGGCGGGACCGGCACCGTTTCCGGTGCCTGGGGTTGGGCAGGCGGCTGCAATAGGGTCAGCTGGGGAGCGCTCTCCGCCCGGTTTTCCTCCACGGGCCGTGGACGGGGAATGTCAACGGCTGAGGGGGCCGGAGCGAAGTTTTCAACATTTTCCACCGATTTATCCACATTTGCAGGAAAAGCTGTGGATTTTTCTTCGTTTCCTGTGGAGAAACCGGGGAAAACTCTGGTTCCCCCTGGGCTTGCTTTCGCGGGTGCTTTGGGGGGCACCGGGGGCATTTCCCGTGCCAGGGGCCGCAGAAGCGCGGCGGCAGCAGGGTCCCGCAGGGTCTGTCCCTCCCGGAACTGCTGGGCGCTCATCCGCTGGAATCCACCCCCGGCGGACGGGTTCGCCGTCGATGCAGCAGGAGGTGTTTTAGCAGACATTTGCACCGATTCCGTCTTTTTTTGTTCCGGGAAGACGAGGTCGGGGTGCCGTTTTTCCCCGTTCAGCGCGGCCAGGACGGTGTAGTACACCCCGTCAAAGACCTTGCGCTCATACAAAAACTTGACCTCGGTCTTTGCCGGGTGGACGTTTACGTCCACGGCGTTGGCCTTGAGCTGAAGCTGCAGCGCACAGCCGGGGAACTTCCCCACCATCTTCTGGTTCTCATAGGCCCGCTCTAAGGCGGCCATGAGCAGCTTCGACTTCACCTGCCGCCCGTTCACAAAGAAGAACTGCTGGTTCCGGCTCCCCCGGCAGCAGGCAGGCAGGGACACAAAGCCCGTTACGGTCACGTCCTCTGCGCCCCCCTGCACCGGCACAAAGCCCAGGGCCATGTCCCGGCCCAAGACCGCATAGAGGGCCGACTGCAAGTTCCCATCCCCCGGCGTCAGGAGATCGTGTTTCCCGTCCCGGAGAAACTTGATGGACACCTCCGGGTGAGACAGCGCCAGCTTCTGCACCAAGGCAAACACCGCCGCGCCCTCCGCGGCGTCCCGCTTCATAAATTTCAGCCGAGCGGGGGTGTTGTAGAAGAGGTCCCGGACCACCATCGTCGTCCCCAGGGGGCAACCGGCCGGTTCCTCCTCCACGATCTCTCCCCCCTCCAGGGTCAGCGAGTTTCCCAGCGTTTCCTCCGCCGTTCGGGTGATCAGCTCCACCCGCGACACGGAAGCGATCGCCGCCAAGGCCTCCCCTCGGAACCCCAACGTCCCGATGGCGTCCAGATCCTGGGCGGTGTGGAGCTTGCTGGTGGCGTGGCGCAGGAAGGCCGTGCGGCACTGCCCGGCGGGGATGCCGCTGCCGTTGTCCGTGACCCGGATGAGCGCCATGCCGCCCCGCTGGATCTCAATGGTCACTGCCGACGCCCCGGCGTCGATGGCGTTCTCCACCAGCTCCTTCACCACCGAGGCCGGCCGCTCCACCACCTCCCCGGCGGCGATCAGGTCGGCCACATGGGCGTCCAACACTTGGATCGGGGCGTGTTCGGTTTTGGTCTGTTCGTTCCTTGGCATGGTGTGTTCCCTTAT
The DNA here is from genome assembly GCA_004556345.1 of Clostridiales bacterium. Lineage (GTDB taxonomy): Bacteria > Bacillota > Clostridia > Oscillospirales > Oscillospiraceae > Evtepia. The sequence goes on from SFHQ01000029.1 coordinate 18,924, forward strand.
CTGGTCAAATTATAGCTTTGCTTTCAGTTCATACAATAGGTTCATTGCTTGCAGGGGGGTGAGGCTTTCCAGCTGCGTATTCCGCAGCGTTGCCAGCACCTCTTCCTCCCCCAGGGCGGTGAGAGAGACTTGCGGTTCCTCCCTGGCGGAGGTCTGCTTGGTGGTCTTGTCCTGGCGCTCCAGTTCGGCCAGAATCTCCCGCGCCCGCCGAATGACTTTGGGCGGCAGGCCCGCCAGATTGGCGACCTCGATGCCGTAGCTCTGGTCTGCCCCGCCGGGGATGATCTTCCGCAGGAAGAGGATTTCGTCTTTTTTCTTCCGGGCGGCGATGTTGAAGTTTTTGACCCCCGGAAGCTCCCCTTCTAAGACGGTCAGCTCATGGTAGTGGGTGGCGAAGAGCGTCTTCGCCCCCAGGCGTTTCGGGTCGGCGCACCACTCCAACACGGCGCGGGCAATGGACATGCCGTCGTAGGTGGAGGTCCCTCGGCCGATCTCATCCAAAATAAGCAGGCTCCGAGATGTGGCGTGCTTGAGCAGCTCGGCCACCTCGGTCATCTCGACCATGAACGTAGACTGTCCCCCGGCCAGGTCGTCCGAGGCCCCGATGCGGGTGAAGATGCGGTCCACCACGCCGATCCGCGCCGCGCGGGCGGGCACGAAAGAACCCATCTGGGCCATGAGGACCATGAGGGCGACCTGACGCATATACGTCGATTTGCCCGCCATGTTTGGCCCGGTGAGGATGGCGGCGAGATGCTCCTTGTTGTCCATGTAGGTGTCGTTGGGGACAAAGAGAACGTCCTGGCGCATTTTTTCCACGACCGGGTGCCGTCCTTCGGTAATTTCCAGGCGATCGGAGTTGTCCACCGTGGGCATACAGTAGTTGTTCTCTGCCGCCACTGTGGCGAAGGAGACCAACACGTCCACCTGGGCCACCGCCCCGGCGATCTCCTGGATGCGGGGGGACTGGGCCGCCACCTGGTCCCGGATGTCGCAGAAGAGCTGGTATTCCAGGGCAACGATCCGGTCCTGGGCGGAGAGGATGGTGTGCTCCATGTCCTTGAGTTCCTGGGTAATATAGCGCTCGCAGTTGGTCAGGGTCTGCTTGCGGATGTAGGTCTCCGGCACCTGGTCATAGTAGGACTTCGAGACCTCGATGTAATACCCAAAGACTTTGTTGAAGCCGACCTTCAGCGATTTGATGCCGGTCTTCTCTTTCTCCGCCGCCTCCAGCTTGGCGATGACGCCCTTGGTGTCGGTGAGGATCTCCCGCAGCTGGTCCACGTCCTCGTGGTACCCGGCCCGGATGATGCCCCCCTCCCGTACGGAGAAGGGCGGCTCGTCGAGGATGCCTCTGGCGATGAGGTCTGTCAGGTCTGGCAGCCCCGTGAGCTGCTCCCGCAGGCGGGCCAGGAGCACGGGGGACTTGTCCGGCAGATAGTTTTGCAGCTCCGGCAGGCGGCGCAGCCCGGCAGCCAGCGCCACGAGGTCCCGTGCCCCGGCGGTGCCGTAGACGATGCGGGAGATGAGCCGCTCCAGGTCCGTGATCTCCCGCAGAACTTGCGTCAGCTCTTCCCGTTCCACGGAATGGTCCACCAGCCAGCCCACGGCGTCCAGCCGCCGGGAGATGGCCACGGGGTCGAGCAGGGGCCGCTCCAGCCAGCTGCGGAGCTGCCGCCCGCCCATGGCGGTCTTGGTCTTGTCCAGCACCCAGAGGAGGGAGCCTTTCTTCTCCTTGCCTCGGAGCGTCTCGGTCAGCTCCAGGTTGCGCCGGGCCACGGGGTCCAGCTCTAAAAACCGGCCGGCGGAATAGTACCGGACGGTGTGGAGGTAGGACAGGTCCGTTTTCTGCGTCTCATAGAGATAGGAGAGCAGCCCCCCGGCTGCCTGGATGGCGGGCCGGGCGTCGCCGGGTACCTGGTCCAGCCCCACGGTAAACTGCTGCGTCACCCGCGCCTGGGCCGCGGCCAGGTCGAACCGGGCCTCGGAGGCGTGCTCCACCCGGCAGGACAGTTTGGCGGATAAATAGTCCAAAAGGCCCTCTTCACAGGCTCCCGGAGAGAGAATGATCTCGCGGGGGCTGAAGCGGGCCAGCTCATTGATCGCGTGTTCCTGCCAACCGGCGGGGTCAAACTGGGTGAGGAAGACCTCTCCCGTGGAGATGTCTCCCAGGCACAGCCCCGCCCCCTGGGGGCCGCTGTATAGGGCCGCCAGGAAGTTGTTTTTGCCTTCCTCCAGCATGTTCTCCTCGATGAGGGTGCCGGGGGTGACGACCCGGATGACCTCCCGGTCCACCAGGCCTTTGGCCTGGGCGGGGTCCTCGGTCTGCTCACAGATGGCGACCTTGTACCCCTTGGCGATGAGCCGGGAGATATAGGCCTCGGAGGAGTGATACGGCACGCCGCACATGGGCGTGCGCTGCTCCGGCGGCTTGTTCCGGTCCCTGGTGGTCAGGGTGAGATTCAGCTCGGCGGCGGCGGTCTTCGCGTCGTCGTCGAACATCTCGTAAAAGTCCCCCAGGCGGAAAAAGAGCAGGCAGTCGGGGTGCTGGCTCTTGATCTCTAAATACTGCTTTTTCATGGGGGTCAGTTCAGCCATGGGGATACCTCTTTTATAGAAATCGTAATATTATTGTAATAACGTAATGTCTTACAGAAAAGCCTTCCCCGAGGGGGGAAGGTGGCTGCGAAGCAGACGGATGAGGGCCACCTACCGCGATTGAGCCGTAGTGTACTAAGGTAAAACGTGGAGAAGCAAACCTTTGCCCTTCTGCCTTTTTACCGATCAGCCTTCTATCTGCAACGTGGCCCTCATCCGACCCGGCTTCGCCGGCCCACCTTCCCCCTCGGGGAAGGCTTTTTATGCCAGCTCGCCGAACAGCGCCCAGGTGGAGGCCCCGGTGATCTTGGCCTGCTGCCAGGTGCCGATGCAGCTGGGGTCGGCTTTGAGGTGGATGAGCCGCCCGCCGTCGGTCCGGGCGGTGAGCAGGCCGTCCTTGCCGATGTAGGCCTGGTGCTTTTCCCCGGAAATTTCATTCTGCCGCCGGAGCAGGCGCTGGAAATTGGCGCTCTTCTGTTCCTTCGGCATGGGGTCCGGCAGCTTGGCGGCGGGGGTCCCCCGGCGGGGGGAGAAGATAAAGGTAAACAGCGCATCGTAGCGCACGGCTTCGATGAGGCTCAGCGTCTCCTCAAATTCCTCCTGGGTTTCCCCAGGAAATCCCACGATGACGTCCGAGGTCAGCACGATGTTGGGGATGCGCTGGCGCAGCTGCGCGATAAGCTCTAAATAATGTTCTCTGGTATAGCCCCGGTTCATGGCCTTGAGCACCCGGCTGCTGCCCGACTGGAACGGCAGGTGCAGCACCGGCGCGACCTTTTCGCAGGCGGCCATGGCGTCGAACAGCCGGGGGCCGGCGTCCTTGGGGTGGCTGGTCATAAACCGGATGAGGAACTCGCCGGGAATGGCGTTGACCTGCTCCAGCAGCCACGCGAAATCCACGCCCAGGTCCAGGTCTTTTCCGTAGGAGTTGACGTTCTGGCCCAGAAGTGTGATGTCTTTGTACCCGGCGTCCACCAGGGATCTCACTTCGTCCAGGATCTCCTGCGGCTGGCGGCTCCGCTCCCGCCCCCGGACGTAGGGGACGATGCAGTAGGTGCAGAAGTTGTTGCACCCGTACATGATGGACACCCAGCCCTTGAGCCGGTTCTGGCGCACCGTCGGGATGCCCTCGGCCACGGTGCCGATCTCGTCCCCGGCGGCAAAGACGCGCTTGCCCTCGGTCATCTTTTTCAGCAGCAGTTCGGGGAACTGCCACAGCAGCTGCGGGCCAAAGACCAGGTCCACATAGGGAAAGGACTTTTTCAGCCGCTCCACCACGTGCTCCTGCCGGGCCATGCACCCGCAGACGCAGATGATCTGCCCCGGATGCCGCCGCTTCGTGTGGGACAGGGCGCCCACATTGCCAAAGACCCGCTGCTCCGCGTGTTCCCGCACGGCGCAGGTGTTCAGCAGGACCAGGTCGGCCCCCTCTTCCGTGTCAGAAAAGGCGTACCCCATCCGGGCCAGATAGCCCCGCAGACGCTCGGAGTCGGCTTCGTTCTGCTGGCAGCCGTAGGTGTCCACAAAGGCCAGCTTCTGGCCGGGGCGGTCCTCCAGCAGGGTATGGATCTGGTCGCAAAGGGCCAGCTGGCGGTCGATCTCCGCCGGCGGGATGGTCACAGTCTGTCTCAAAGTCGATTCCTCCGGGTCTCTGCGTGGCAGGATTTGTAGATAACAATACAGCTTGCAAGTATAGCACAGACCGTCAACATTTTCAAGGCTTGGCAGGGAATTTTGATGAGTTTCCTTGTTTATTCCAAGCCGAAGATATGGTAGATGTAATTCTTTCTGGCATCGGCCAGATGATAGATGAAAACGGTGTTGTTTTCAATTTTATAGATACAGACGTACTGACCGGTAAACAGAGCGCGAAAACCGTATTTCCCCAGTAGAGTGTCATATTTTAAGACACCCATTTCAGGGAAATCTGCCAGCCGTTCAATGGCACGAAGTATTTTATTCGCAAACTTTTGTGCATAGGGGCTTCCTACGTTTGTTCGATAATAATAAAGGAGTTCGCGCAGCTCATTGCGCGCTTCACTGAGCCATTCAATCTTCACGAAGAAGTTCCTCCACATCAGCCCGAATCTCTTCGGCAGAGTATGTTTTGGAACCGGCTAAGCGATTTTGTTCCCGCCGGAGCAGTTCGGCCAGCAGCGACAGCTCGGCTTCCCGCTTTTCCCAAAGATCAATGGGGAGAAATACCATTTCGCCTTCGCCATTTCTGGTCAGATAAATCGGCTCCTGCTTTTCTTTTGATAATCTGACCATGCCGTCGTAGTCATTACGCAAGGACGTTGCAGAACGGATCATCATAGCACGACACCTCCGAGTACTTTATTCTACCTGAATTATATCGGAATTATTCCCTGTGGTCAAGGAGACTTCTGTGTAAAGCAGTCAATGAAACGAGAGAGTGCTTGAAGACCGCCTGAGCCTGGGGCTGAAGCTCTATCCGCTTTCCTTTTCCTGCGGCGGGTCCTTTTGTCGTGAGACGTCCCGGACGAAAACCCGATGACAGACCCGCACTCCCCTCTTGCAACCTACCCCCGGTTGTGATATGATGGAATCTAATCATAAAGTATTTTAAGTAGGACCCGCTGGCCTTTGCTCAGTGGGCAAAGGAACGTAGTTTTATGGAAATCAATGGCATTGAGGTCGAGCTTGACCTCCGATACAGCGAAATGAATCTTTCCCAGGGCATTTTGAAGGCCCTGGACCAAAAAGGCTTCACCATGGCCACCCCCGTCCAGGCCGGGGCCATCCCCTGCTTTAAGGACTGGAAGGACGTGATTGCCAAGGCCCCCACCGGCTCCGGCAAGACGTTTGCCTTTGGCATCCCCATGGTGGAGCACACCGACCCGGAGGGGACGGACGTGACCGGCCTGGTCCTGGCCCCCACGCGGGAGCTGGCGATGCAGATCCAGGATGAGCTGCGCCAGCTGTGCGCCTATCTGCCCGGCATCCGGGTGGCTTGTTTGTACGGCGGCCAGCCCATCGACCGGCAGATCAACGTCCTGAAAAAACGCCCCCAGATCGTCGTGGCCACCCCCGGCCGGCTCATGGACCACATGAAGCGCCGCACCGTCCGCCTGCAAAAGGTCGAGACCGTCGTGCTGGACGAGGCCGACCGGATGCTGGACATGGGCTTTATCAAAGACGTGACCCATATTCTCAAGCAGATCCCCCACCGGAAGAACCTGGGCATGTTCTCCGCGACCATCTCCCGCGAGGTCATGGACATCTCCTGGGTCTACCAGCGGGACCCGGTGGAGATCGTCGTCCGCCCCGTGCAGGAGAACCAGCCCAAGATCAGCCAGTTCCGCATCAAAGTGGACATGGGCGGCAAGGTCGACCTGCTGGCCCACATCCTGGAAAAGGAGCATCTGGAGCGCGTCATCGTCTTCTGCAACACGAAGAACACGACCGACCGCATCACGGGCCTGCTCCAGATGAAGGGCATCGCCGCCCAGTGCATCCACGGCGACCTGGGCCAGAAGGTCCGGGAAAAGGTCTTGTCCGACTTCCGCGCCGGCAGCCTGCGGGTGCTGGTGGCGACAGACGTGGCCGCCCGCGGCCTGGACATCGACGATGTGGACGGCGTCATCAATTATGATATTCCCGAAGAAGGGGAATACTACGTCCACCGCATCGGCCGGACCGGCCGCGCCAAGCACCAGGGGAAGGCCTATAACCTCATCTCCTCTGTGACCGACGACGTGCGCCTGGACGGCATCATCCGCAACAACCGCTACGATGTAAAGACCATCACTCTTTGACCTGACTATATTAAATAACGCGCCTATGACACCATTTCAATTCCCCAAAGCAACCGATGCCGCCTGGGTCAAGCCCCTGCTCAACGCAGAGGGACTGGCCCTGTGCAATTACAGCTTCCCCGTCCTCTTCTGCTGGCAGCACGCCTACGACTTCCGGTACGCCCGCGAGGGCGACCGCTTGCTCACCCGCCTGACCAGCTCCCTGGGCCACTCGTATCTCTGGCCCGTGGGCGAAGGGGACCCCAAGCCTGCCCTGGATGCCATCACCCAGGACGCCAGGGAGGAGGGCCAGCCCCTGCGCCTGATCGCCCTCACCCAGTACCACAAGAATTGGCTGGAAGCCAATTACCCCGACCGCTTCGCCTTCGAGGAGGCGAGAGACGGCTTCGATTATCTCTACGACATCGACCGCCTGGCCGACCTGCCCGGCAAGAAGCTCCACGCCAAGCGCAACCATATCCACCGCCTGGACGAGGCCTATCCCGGCTGGGACTGGACCCCCATGACCCAGGCCGACATCGCCCCCTGCCTGGCCATGGACGCCGCCTGGCACCAGGAGGCCCTGACCCGCGAAGCCGCCGAAGGCGGCCTGTCCACCCTGGACGACGAGCACCGCGCCCTGGTCCTGGCCCTGGAAAACCGGGAGGCCCTGGGCTTAGACGGCATCGTCCTGCGCTGGCAGGAGGAGATCCTGGGCTTCACCCTGGGCGCCCTGCTCACGGAGAACGTCTTCGACGTGCACTTCGAGCGGGCCAGAGGGGACATTCAAGGGGCCTACCCGGCGGTGAACCGCTCCTTTGCCCGGTACATCCGGGAGAAGTATCCCCAGGTCCGCTACCTGGACCGGGAGGATGATATGGGCCTGCCCGGCCTGCGCAAGGCCAAGGAATCCTATTATCCCGATTACCTGGAAGTTAATTTTAGCGCAGTGGAGATCCGCTGCGACTTGACCTCCCGTCCCAAGACGGAAGGATAACGGACCGTCCTGTCAGCTGATCCCGGCGGCCCAGTGAATACGGAGAAGGAGGAATCCCCATGATCACCATTCGCCCCGCAGTTCCCGAAGAACTGCCCCAGCTGAAGGACCTTTGGCGCAAATGCTTTGGCGATCCCAGCACCTATGTCGACATCTTCTATCAGAAGTTCTGCCCTGTGGAGCAGGTCCTGGTGGTAGATGAAGTGGGGGAGCTGGACTCCATGGCCGCCATGCTGCCCGGCACCGTTCACCTGCCGGATGGCACCGACATCCCCGTGGGCTACGTCTATGCGCTGGCCACCAACCCCTATATGCAGGGCAAGGGCCACGCCCGCCAGCTGCTCAAGTATGCCGACGAATACCTCCAGAAGCGGGGCGACAAGGCCATGATCCTGGTCCCCGCCTCCCCCTCCCTGCACCGCTTCTTCGAGACGGTGGGCATGGACGAGTGCTTCGCTACCCGGAAAGTCGAGTTCCTCGCCTCTTCCCTCACCGGTGACACCGGCGGCGGCGTCATGACGCCCGTCGCCCCCCGCGAGTACAACGAGATCCGCGAGAGCTATCTCAAAGACACGTTCCACGTGACTTACAGCGACAACATGATCACCTTCCAGCAGATCGGCAGCCACATGGCCTACGGCGACCTGTACAAGATCGAGGTGGACGGCGTGGTCGGCTGCGCGGCCATTGAGTATGTCCAGAAGCGCCGCCTGCTGGCCAAAGAGCTGCTCATCCCCCACGCCCAGATGGGCAAGGCCGTGGAGACCATCGCCAAGGAGATGGAGGCCTCCCGCTACCACATCCGCACCCCGGCTTTTTGGGACGGCCTGTCCGGCAGCTACACCCAGGCCTTCGGCATGATCAAATGGTACGACCAAGACCTGCACGCCAAGTATTGCAGCACCCAAGACGCCTACCTGGGCCTGGGCTTCGATTGATGGAAAGTTTTTCCTTAAAATTGTCATAAACGCAAGACCCCGGAAGAGTTTTTTCACACTTCCGGGGTCGTTTTGTAAAAAAAGATCCCCCTTGCCCAGGCAATGGAACCATGCCGCGGCAAGGGGGATTCGTTTGTTGTTTTAGGATCTACCGGGGAAGAAGCTCACCGCACGACCAACTGGTCGTTCTCGCAGTCCACCACCAGGGTGGTGCCGGGGAGCACTTCGTCGGCGATCATCTTGCGGCCCACCAGGGTCTCGACCGTGTGCTGTAAGAACCGGCGCAGCGGACGGGCACCGTACAGCGGGTCATAGCCGTTGTCGATGACGTAGGTCTTGGCGGCAGGGGTCAGCTCTACGGTCAGCTGCTTGTCGGCCAGGCGCTTGTTCAGGCTGCCGATGAGCAGGTCCACGATGGAGGTGATGTTCTCCTTGGTCAGGGGCTTATAGTAGACGATCTCGTCCAGACGGTTCAGGAACTCCGGGCGGAAGGACCGCTTGAGCAGCTGATCCACCTGGTCCTTGGCTTCCTGGGAAATTTCGCCGTTGGCATCGATGCCGTCCAGCAGGTACTGAGAACCCAGGTTGGAGGTCAGGATGAGGATGGTGTTCTTAAAGTCGATGGTCCGGCCCTGGCTGTCGGTGATGCGGCCATCGTCCAGCACTTGCAGGAGGATGTTGAACACATCCGGGTGGGCCTTCTCCACCTCGTCGAACAGGACCACGGAGTAGGGCTTGCGGCGGACGGCCTCGGTCAGCTGACCGCCCTCTTCATAGCCCACATATCCGGGAGGGGCACCGATGAGCCGGGAGACGGAGAATTTCTCCATATACTCCGACATGTCGATGCGGACCAGATTCTTCTCAGAGTCGAACAGGGCCTCGGCCAGGGTCTTGGCCAGCTCCGTCTTGCCCACGCCCGTGGGGCCTAAGAAGAGGAAGGAACCGATGGGCTTATCCGGGTCGGCGATCCCGGCGCGGCTGCGCAGGATGGCCTCGGAGACCAGGCGCACGGCCTCGTCCTGGCCGACGACCCGCTTGTGCAGGATGTCCTCCAGGTGGAGTAGCTTCTCCCGCTCGCCCTCCATCAGGCGGGCCACGGGGATGCCGGTCCAGCGCTCGATGATGCGGGCGATCTCCTGGTCGGTGACCTTATCCCGCAGCAGGGAGCGGGCCTTGCCCTCGTTGGCGATCTGCTCCTCTTCCTCCAGGGATTTTTTCAGGGCGGGGATCTTGCCGTATTGCAGCTCGGCGGCCTTGTTCAGGTCATACTCGCGCTGGGCCTTTTCCAGCTCGGCGTTGGCAGCTTCCAAATCGGCGCGGAGCTGCTGGACCTTACCGATGGCCTCCTTCTCGTTGTCCCACTGGGCCTTCTTCGCCTTGAACTCCTCGCGCATGTCCGACAGTTCCTTCTGGATCTCGGCCAGGTGCTCCTGGGAGAGGTGGTCGCTCTCCTTTTTCAGGGCGGCTTCCTCGATCTCGTGCTGGATGATCTTCCGCTGGATGACGTCCAGCTCGGTGGGCATGGAGTCGATCTCCGTGCGGATCAGGGCGCAGGCCTCGTCCACCAGGTCGATGGCCTTGTCGGGCAGGAACCGGTCGGTGATGTACCGGTTGGACAGAGTGGCCGCGGCGATGATGGCGCTGTCCGTGATCTTCACGCCGTGGAAGACTTCGTAGCGCTCTTTCAAACCACGGAGAATGGCGATGGTGTCCTCCACCGTCGGCTCGTTGACCATGACGGGCTGGAACCGACGCTCCAGGGCGGCGTCCTTCTCGATGTACTGGCGGTACTCGTTCAGGGTGGTGGCACCGATGCAGTGCAGCTCGCCGCGGGCCAGCATGGGCTTGAGCAGGTTGCCGGCGTCCATGGCGCCCTCCGTCTTGCCGGCGCCCACGATGGTGTGCAGCTCGTCGATGAAGAGGATGATCTTGCCCTCGGACTTCTTCACCTCGTTCAGGACGGCCTTCAGCCGTTCCTCAAATTCGCCGCGGTATTTGGCCCCGGCAACGAGGGAGCCCATGTCCAGGGCAAAGATCGTCTTGTCCTTCAAGGAATTGGGCACGTCGCCCTTGACGATCCGCTGGGCCAGGCCCTCGGCGATGGCGGTCTTGCCGACGCCAGGTTCGCCGATGAGGACGGGGTTATTCTTGGACTTCCGAGACAGGATGCGGATGACGTTCCGGATCTCGTCGTCCCGGCCGATCACGGGGTCCAGCTTGTTCTGCCGGGCCCGTTCCACCAGGTCAGAGCCGTACTTCTTCAAGGCCCCGTAGGTCTCTTCGGGGTTATCCGAGGTGACCCGCTGGTTGCCCCGGACGGAGGTCAGGGCCTGCAAGGCCCGCTCCTTGGTGATGCGGTACTCCGAGAAGATGCTGCCCAGCTCCCGGCCGGCCGTCTCCAGCAGGCCCAGGAACAGGTGTTCCACGGAGGTGTATTCGTCTTTCATCTCCCCGGCGATCTTCTCGGCCCGGTTCAGAGCCTTTTCGGTCTCTGCGGAGATATAGATCTTCCCGGCCTCGTGGCCGGAAGAGGAGACCCGCGGCTGGCGCTCCAGCAGGTTCTTCACGGCGGCTTCCAGCGAGGGGACGGTGACGCCCATGCCGGAGAGCAGCTGAGGGATGAGACCCTCGCTGTCCTGGAGCAGCGCCCAGAGCAGATGAACCTGCTCGATCTGGGGGTTGCCATATTCCTGGGCGATCTGTTGGGCCGAGCGGATAGCCTCGGCGGATTTCTGAGTCAAACGTTCAGCGTTCATAAAGTCAACACTCCTTTCGGGAGAAAGGGCACCGGGAGACCCGGTGCCCTAAAGTTTCGGGGATAATAGGTAGAACCCCTCAGTCTGCTTCGCAGCCAGCTGTCTAAGGAAGATTTTACGGAATCTAACTGTCCCCCGGACAGTTAGACCCTTTCAGGGGAGCCTTTTGTTAGTATATGCCTCCCCTGAAAGGGGAGGGGGACCGCCGTTAGGCGGTGGAGGGGTCCACCCTAGCACTTAACCAATGGTGATTTGGCGTGCCTGGGGCACCACGGGGGCCTGCTTGGGCAGGGTCAGCTCCAGGATGCCGTTGTGGTAGGCGGCGGTGATGCCGCTCTCGTCGATGCCGGAGACATCGAAGGTCCGGGCGAAGGAACCGTAGCGGCGCTCCCGGCGGACGTACTCGCCCTTCTTGGCCTGCTCCTCTTCGCTCTCCTTGTGCTCTGCCCTGATGGTGAGGATGCCATCCTTCAGCTCCAGGGAGATCTCCTCCTTCTGAAAGCCGGGCAGCTCTGCCTCCAGCAGGAACTTGTCGCCCTGATCCCGGATGTCCGTCCGGAAGGCGGGCAGCTTGGCGTTGGAATCATTGAAGAACTTCTTCTGGAAGTTATCGAACATATCAAACATATTGTCATCGTGACGCTCAAAGGGAATCATACCGAACATAATGCAACCGCTCCTTTTTTATCATAAACACGTTCTCGCAAGGCCTCTGGCCCGCGTTTTGTTTTTCACTCGATTCACAGGAGTGCTTGGCATTTCCCCAGGTATTCCCGGGAACCTCCTGTCTACGGTGCCTATACTACTGCGATTTTATGAAAAAAATTCGAGGATTTTATGTCTAAATTGTAAACGTTAGCACTCTTGATTGCTGAGTGCTAAAATGAAGAACTTGTCGAATTTCCTGTTTTCTGGTATACTGGCCGTGCTGCCGAACCCTTCGCAGTGGAGGGAGGTGAGGAACTTGGAGATCCTGGTATCTTTTCTCGTCTCCGTTTTGGCAGGAATCGTAACCTATTACATCTGCAAATGGCTGGACGACGATGACGAGAAGTAAAACGCATGGCAGCCAGCCTGGGGTGAACTAAGCCCACATCCCGTGTATACACACGAACCAAAAGGGAACAGAAACCCCATCGGAAGATAGCAGCTTCCGATGGGGTTTCGTGTTTGGTGAGTTCTTTGGAGAATCCTGGTTATCTCCTTTTTCATTATAGCCGATACCCCATCCGATGTCAACTGCCTTTCTCTCATTGTTCCCCGCCCCGATTTGTGCTATACTGACCTCACACAACATTTTACCCCAAGACGGGAGGTACTTACCCTATGACGAACGTATCCCAACGCATGTTAAATCTCGGCACGGCCCGCTCGGAGATCCGCGAGGCCTTTGCCTTTGCCCAGGCGAGAGCCGCGGAAGTGGGCGCGGAGAACGTGGACGATTTTTCCATCGGCAACCCCAGCGTTCCCGCCCCGGCCACGGTGGCCGAGGCTGTCCACAAACTGGTGGACGCCATCGACCCCATCAAGCTCCATGGCTACACCCCCGCCCAGGGCGACGGGCAGGCCCGTGGGGCGCTGGCCGACGATCTCAACCGCCGCTTCGGTACGAACTACACTGCCGACAACTTCTATCTCACCGCCGGTGCCGCCGGTGCCCTGTGCTGCGCCCTGTCTGCCCTGTCCTGCCCCGGCGATACCTTTATTGCGTTTGCGCCGTATTTTCCGGAGTATAAGGTCTTCGTGGAGAGCGCCGGGGCGGAGCTGGTGACGGTCCCCGCCGACATCGAGGACTTCCAGATCGACTTTGCCGCCTTTGACCAAGCCCTCACGCCGAACACCAAGGGCGTCATCATCAACAGCCCCAACAACCCCACCGGCGTCGTCTACTCCGAGGCCACGATCCAAAAACTGGCCCAGGTCTTGACGGAGAAGTCGAAGGAATACGGCCACGCGATCTGGCTCATCTCCGACGAGCCGTACCGGGAGATCGTCTACCGGGATACCCCCCTGCCCTGGGTGCCCAATTACTATCCCAACACCCTGGTCTGCTATTCGTACAGTAAGTCCCTCTCCCTGCCCGGCCAGCGAATCGGCTATGTGCTCGTGCCCCCCCAGGCGGAGGATGCGGACATCGTCTACGCCGCCGTGTGCGGCGCGGGCCGCGCCCTGGGCTATGTCTGCGCCCCCAGCCTCTTCCAGCTGGTGGCGGCGGAATGCACCGGCCAGACGGCAGACATCGAGATCTATCACAAGAACCGCGACCTGCTGCTCAACGCCCTGCGGGACATGGGCTACACCTGTGCCCAGCCGGACGGGGCCTTCTACCTCTTCCCCCGCAGCTTAGAGCCGGACGCCCGCGCCTTCTGCGAGCGGGCCAGGAAGTATGACCTGGTCCTGGTCCCCGGCGACAGCTTCGGCTGCCCCGGCCACGTCCGCATCTCTTACTGCGTGCCGACCGAGCAGATCCAGCGTGCCCTGCACAAATTTGAACAGCTGGCGGCAGAATACAAGTAAGCTCTGCTCGCTTTGATTCTTCTGGTTTTCCGCTCCCACCGTCCCCTGCGGCGGTGGGAGCTTCTGCCGTCTTAAGAAAATCTTAACCTTCCCCCACCTTGTATCTTAATCCCTCAAGCGCTATGCTAGACCCAAGAGGTGACGACCATGTACAACATCCTAGTCTGCGACGACGAAAAGGACATTGTGTCCGCATTGACCATCTATCTGACCACCGCCGGGTATCAGGTCTTCCCCGCCTACGACGGGACGGAGGCCCTGGACCTGCTCCGCCGGGAGGACATCCACCTGGTCCTGCTGGACATCATGATGCCCAAGCTGGACGGCATCGCCGCCCTGACCCGCCTGCGGGAGGCGTCCAACGTGCCGGTGATCCTGCTCACGGCCAAATCCGAGGACACGGACAAAATTCAGGGCCTGAATCTGGGGGCGGACGACTATGTCACCAAGCCCTTCAACCCCGTGGAGGTCCTGGCGCGGGTCAAGTCCCAGCTTCGCCGGTATTTGCAGCTGGGCGGCGGCACCGTCCGCCCCACGGCCCTGCGGCTGGGGGGCATCGCCCTGGACGACCGGACAAAGGAAGTCACCCTGGACGGCGACCCCGTGTCGCTCACCCCCAGGGAGTATGACATCCTGCACCTGCTCATGGGGTCCCCCGGCACCGTGTTCTCTCCCAAGCGCATCTACCGCGCTGTGTGGGGCGAAGAGCCGTTCGGGGTGGAGAACGCCGTGGCCGTCCACATCCGTCACCTCCGGGAAAAATTGGAGATCGACCCCTCCGACCCCCGTTATATTAAGGTAGTCTGGGGCCAGGGGTACAAGATGGAAGGGGGAAAACCATGAAACCAACATTACGCCAGCGACCCTGGGCCAGGATCGTGGTCGGCCTCGTCTGTGTCCTGGCCTTGACCCTGCTCGCCGCCTGCGGCAGCCAGGTGCTTCTGCTGGCCCAAGGCGGCGCATTCCGGACCAATGGATCTCAACAGATGCGGCAGCAGGCCGCGCAAACGTTGGCGATGGAATACACGCAAGACGTTGTAGACCAGGCGTATAACTCATCTGTCCAGCCAGAAGAGTCCACTTTGAACCATGTCGTTGAGAGGCCGAATTTTTTCTATGTGATCCAGGATGAGAACGGGAATGAGATCGCTTCCGGCGGACAAAAGGGCGAGGCCCAGGCCAGCTACTCAGAATATGTCCGCCTGGACAACGGCGAGCGGAGCAAAGTTGTCCGTCAGACCTTTGACACCGAGCGGGAGATGCAGGAGTATATCAACAAGCTCTACCAAACCTACGATGATGTCCAGATTCGAGAGCAATACTCAGCGGATGATGATGTTGCATTAACAGAGGATAGTGCAAGTGAGTCTCCTACGTCCAGCACTTACTACGGTCTCGTTGCTGAGTGTATCACCTACGGTGACGAGCGCTTTGTAGAAGTGACCGGTTCCCTGCTCTCTGACATGGTAAGCGAGGGCTATGCCTATGAGTCGCTGGACAATCTGAGTACCCTGCTGGCCCGGAGCAGCACCTTGGTCGCCGGGACGATCTTCGGTGGTGTGCTGGCTCTGCTGTGCCTGCTCTTCCTGCTCTGGCCGGACCCCGTTTGGCCGGGCGTGGAGGAGGAGACGGACGAAGCGGGCGATCTGCCCGGTCTTTGCCGCCGTCGCCCCTGGCTGGACCGGGCTGTGCCCACGGATCTGCTGGTGATCGTGGCCGGGATCGTCCTGCTGTGCTGTGCGGCGGCGCTCTCCGATGATTTGAATTACCAATTCATGCCGGGCAATACGATCGCGGCGGCGCTGGTGGGCAGTCTGATTTTCCTTCCTACCCTCTGCTCCCTGGTCCGCCGGGGGCGGGAGGGGGCGCTGGGTGAAAACCTGCTCTTCCGCCGCATTCTCCATCCCTTCGGCCGGTTCTTCCGCTGGATGGGCGGGGGCATTCGGGAGACCGTGCAGAAGCTGCCCCTCTTCTGGCAGGCAGGCCTGCTGTTTGTGGGCTTCGGCTTTTTGGAGCTGCTGTGTCTGCTGGGCGTTTGGAACAACGGCGCTGGGATGGCCCTTCTGTGGCTTCTACTGAAGGTCGTGGAGCTGATCTTCTTCATCCGCCTGGTGTTGCAGCTGATCCACTTGCAGGCGGGCGGCCAAAAGCTGACCCAAGGGGACCTGAACTACCAGCTCCCGCTGGAAAAGCTCCACGGCCCCTTCCGCGCCCACGGCGAAGCCCTGAACAACGTCCGCCAGGGCATTCAGCACGCCGTGGAGGAACAGATGAAGAGCGAGCGGATGAAAACGGAGCTGATCACCAACGTCTCCCACGACATCAAAACGCCCCTGACCGCCATCGTGAGCTACGTGGACCTGCTCAAGCAGGAGCCGATGCCCAACGAGAAGGCCAAGGAATACCTGGACGTACTGGACCGCCAGTCTGCCCGCCTGAAAAAGCTGACGGAGGACTTAGTGGAAGCCTCCAAAGCCACCACAGGCAACCTGACCGTCGACCTCCAGCCCACGGACGTGAACGTCTTCCTGGGCCAGACCACCGGGGAATATGAGGAGCGCCTGGCCGCCAAGCAGCTGGCCATCTGCCTCACCCCGGCGGAGGGAACGCCCCGCATCTCCGCCGACGGCCGTCTGCTCTGGCGGGTGTTTGAGAATCTCTTCAGCAACATCCAGAAGTACGCCCAGCCGGGTACGCGGGTGTATCTCACCTGCCAGGCCACCGATGAGCAAGTGACCATCATCTTCCGCAACATCTCTGCGGAACCGCTGAACATCTCCGCCGATGAGCTGATGGAGCGCTTTGTCCGGGGCGATGCTTCCCGGAATACCGAGGGGAGCGGCCTGGGCCTCTCCATCGCCCGGAGCCTCACCCAGCTCCAGCACGGGACCTTCGCTCTGGCGGTGGACGGGGACCTGTTCAAAGCCATTTTGACCTTCCCCAGGCTGCGGGACGGGGAAGGATAACGATCCGCACGAATTGGATGTAAGGGACTGCCGTTTTTGCGGCAGTCCCTTTTGCTTGACAGGGGTCGTAGGGGACACTATACTGTATAGAGCAAACGATGTCACCCGATTCTCCAAAGGAGTTCATCTTGGAAGAAAACCTACTCCACTGCGCCGCCACCCTGGGCATGGCGGCGGTCCCTGTGGTCGAGCTGCGGGGTGCCATTCCCTTCGGGCTGGCCTTTGGTCTGCCGGCAGATCTCGTCTTTCTGCTGGCCGTGGTGGGCAATATGCTGCCCATGCCCTTTCTGTTGTTTTTCGTGCGAAAGGTCTTTCGCCTGCTCCGCCAGCGGCCCTGGTGGGGGGAGAAGATCGACCGCCTGGAATCCCGCGCCCATCTCAAGGGGCGCATGGTCCGAAAATATCGGATCCTGGGGCTGATCATTTTGGTCGCCATCCCCCTCCCCGGCACGGGCGCCTGGACGGGGGCGCTGGTGGCGACGATCTTCCGCATCCCCATTCGGAAAGCCCTGCCCGCCCTGCTGATCGGCGTGCTCATCGCCGGGGCCATCGTGACCGCCGTCTCCTGCGGCGTGATCTCCCTCTGGGTCTAATGGACCCGCCGCCGCGCATAGACTGTACGGTATGATCGGAGGGGGGCGCGGCAGATGGGAACGCGGAGGACACGCAGGTTTTGGTTGTGCTGGGCTTTGGCCCTGGCGGTGACGGCGGTCTGGACCATATCGGCCTCTCCCGTCCAAACGAGCCAGCCCGTCGGCGGCGCAGACCACGGGAGCTATGTGGCCCTGACCTTTGACGACGGCCCCTGGCCGGGCACCACCAACACCCTTTTGGACGGCCTGGCCCAGCGGGGCGTAAAGGCCACGTTTTTTCTGGTGGGCGAGCAGGTGGCGGACCGAGCCGAGACCGTCCGCCGCATGGCCGACGAGGGGCACCAGATCGGCCTGCACACCTGGCACCACGTTTCCTTGAAGGGCATGACGCCCGACCAGATCACATCCCAATTAGACCAGACCCGCGCCGCCATCCGCGAGATCGTCGGGCCGGTGGACCTGATGCTCCGCCCGCCCTACGGCTTTGTGGACGACACCCTGCGGCAGTGGGCCAAGGCCCCCATCATCTGCTGGTCCTTAGATACCGAGGACTGGAAAGACCCCACCCCGTCCCGCATCACGGCGGATATTCTGCGCCAGGTGAAGGACGGGGACATCATTCTCATGCACGATATTTTTGACACCTCCGTGACGGCGGCTCTGGCTGCGGTGGACCAACTGCTGGCCCAGGGCTATCGGCTCGTTACGGTGGAAGAATTGTTCGCCCAGCGCGGGCAGGACCCACAGCCGGGAGCAGTCTATTGCAGCCTCCCCCCGGCGCAGAAGGAGGAAGTAGAACCATGAAAAAGATCATCGGCGTGGCCATCTTAGCGGCGGCCGCCGTATTTGTCCTGGCGGCGCTCATCCACCAGGGCCAGAAGCAGGAGAACCAGGACCCGCAAGTGGAGACGCAGCAGGAGGTCGCCCTGCCCGACAGCGGACACACGCTCAGGATCCAGGGCAGCGACGGCCAGATCACCCAGATGGATCTGAACCAATATCTCTGGGGCGTGGTGGCAGCAGAGATGCCCGCTTCGTTCCACGAAGAGGCTCTGAAGGCCCAGGCCGTGGCCGCCCGGACCTACGCCCTCCACCGGGGCACAACCAACAACCACCCCGACGCCGACCTCTGCACCGACTACCGCTGCTGCCAGGCCTGGATCGCCAAGGACCAGGCCCAGAGCAACTGGGGGGACAAGGCCATCGAGTACACCAATAAAATTACCGCCGCCGTGGCGGACACGGCCAACCAAGTGATCCTCTACGATGGTCAGCTTATCGACGCCGTCTTCCACTCCTCCTCCGCCAGCGCCACCCAGGACGCCGTGGAGGTCTGGGGCAACAGTGTCCCCTACCTGCAAAGCGTCACTTCCCCGGAGGGGGACGGTGTGCCCGACTATGAGAGCCAAGTGACCTTCTCCAGCCAGGAATTCAAGGACAAGTTCTCCGCCGCCCAGCCCGACGCCGTCTTCGGCGATGACCCCGCCGCCTGGGTCACGGACACCCAGCGCACCACCGGCGGCAGCGTCCACAGCGTCACCATCGGCGGCGTCACCGTCACCGGTGCCCAGGCCCGGACCATCTTCGGCCTGCGCTCGGCCACCTTCACCCTGACCTACGCCGACGGCATCTTCACGTTTTCCGTCACCGGCTTCGGCCACGGCGTGGGCATGAGCCAATACGGTGCCGACGCCATGGCAGAAGAAGGCAAGACCTATTCCGAGATCTTACAGCACTACTACACCGGCGTGACCGTGGAGGAGTGCCCAGCAGAGTTTTTTAAGGAGGCCACCCCGTGATCACCACCCTGCTCTGGGATCTAGACAACACATTATTAGATTTCCCCTCTGCCGAGCGCCAGGCGCTCATCACGACCTTTGCCGATTTCACCCTCGGCCCCTGTTCCCCCGACCTGCTGGTTCGGTACTCTGCCCTCAACGCCCGTTGGTGGCGGCGGTTGGAGGAGGGGGACGTGACCAAGGCCGAGCTGCTCCCCGGCCGGTTCCGGGAGTTCTTTGCCGCCGAGGGCATTGCCTGCACGGAGTACGATGCCTTCAACGCCGCCTATCAGCACCATCTGGGCGACACCATCGTCTTTCTGGACAATGGCTATGAGCTGGTCAAAGACCTGCACGGCCAGGTGAAGCAATACCTCGTCACCAACGGCAGCTTGCAGGCCCAGACCCGGAAGCTGAAACGTTCCGGCTTGGGGGAGCTGTTTGACGGCGTGTTCATCTCCGAGGTGGTGGGCGCGGAAAAGCCCAGCCGGGCGTTTTTCGACGCCGTGCTCTCCGCCATCGGGCCGGTGGACAAGGAGGAGCTTTTGCTCATCGGCGACTCCCTCACCAGCGACATGGCCGGGGGCTGCGGGGCGGGCATCCCCTGCTGCTGGTACGACCCCAAGGGCCTGCCGGTGCCGGAGGACCTGCCCATCCGCCATACCATTCGGAATCTCAACGAGATCCCTTCTATTTTGGCGGCGCATCGATAAAATTTAAATCATTACGAGAAAATTAGGGTTGATTTTTCTTTCCAACGTACTATAATCACATAGTAAAACTAGGAAAGAAAGTGAGGCACCCCTTCCCATGAGCGCAAATCCCCTTCCCAAACGCCTTCTGAGCCTAGTGCTGACGTTATGTATGGTGATTTCTTTGGTACCCATGTCAGCCCTGGCGGAAGGAGATCCCAGCAGCGACCCCAACAGGGTCGACAACGCGATCGTCAACGGCAGCTTTGAGAAGCCTGGTCAGACAAAAATGCTTGCTCCTCAGCTGGAGGCCCAAACGGTCCCCGGCTGGTCTACAACGGCAACAGGTCACCTGATTGAATTCGGTGTAAACATCGGAAGAAGCTATGCCCCCCAATTGTGGGGAAGTGACAAGAGTATCCCGAACGGAAACCAGTTCGCCGAGCTGAACGCAGATGAGGTCAGCACGCTCTACCAGAACGTCAGCACCGTCGGCGGCCACATCTACGAGTGGGGCCTCTCCCACCGGGGGCGTGAGGGGACAGACACCATGGCCCTCATCATCGGCCCCCATCAGGACAACGCCCCCGCCAAACCCGACAAAACCGGCCAGGACCAGTTCATGCGGCTGACGGATTGGGTCAAGAGAAATGCGAAAACTTTGGGTGTGACCGTCCCAACAGACGGCTGCTCCCAGCGCATCACCGTCTACTCGAAAAAGTTTGACGAAAACGGCGGCTTCCTGAACAACACCGGCAGCGAAAGCCCCTTCAGCACCGCCCCCTCCAACCTCTACACCGAGACTTGGAGCGTCTGGATCATCGCCACGGGCAACCAGTCCTGGGGCAGCTACGGCACCCACAACCGTAACTATAATCCCCTAAAGGGCATCGGCGGCGGCATCGGGTGCAGCTACACCGTCCCGGCGAGGCAGACCGAGACGACCTTTGCCTTTTGCTCCTATTCCTCATCTGGATCTGGTGGATTGACCGTGGGCAACCTGCTCGACAACATCACCTTCTCCCTGTACCACAACGTCACCTTCACCACCACCGCCGGGGGAGAAGGCACGGTCAGCGCGGAGATCCAGGGCGCGACCCAAACCGTGGACTTCTCAGACAAAAACGCCATCGACGTCCCCGTCCGCAACAACCGGCAGATGACCCTCACCGCCCCGGCCACGGCGGATTCCGGAGTGACGACCTTCGTGGGGGCCTACATCACCCGGCACAGCACGGATGGTTCCTCCACAAAGTTTGTGGACAAAAGCCAGTGGCAGCGGACGCAGAATGGAACCAGCTACACCTACACCGGCAAAGTCACCGCCCCGACGGACGTGGTCCTCGTTTTCGTCCGGTCCCCGGCCGTGACGTATGACGCCAACGGCGGTGACAAATACGTCCATACGCTGGGTGCGCAGGAGCCAACCGACGTGGTCAGCTTCGCCGCAGACACCAAACCATACACTTCCCACGAAGCCACCGCCAGCAAGAAGAACGGCTGGGTGTTTGACGGCTGGCTGCTGGCGCGGGCCGGGAACGAGGGGCGGGTCCTGCCCGCAAAGCATACCGTCTCTTATGACAACGGGACCTTCACCTTCACAGATGAAACAGGACAAAAGCGAGCAGAGATCAAGGCCAACGGCGTAGCGCTGCTGGCCCAGTGGAGATGGCAGCAGACCTTCCAGACCCAGCTCCAGCAGGGAGACACCGTGAAGGAAGATAAGGCTTGCGGCACCATCACAAAAAACGGCCAAACAGCCGATACCTACAACGCCGCCACCGGCGAGCAGGTGACTGTCACCGCCAACGCGAAACCCGGTTACGCCTTCCTGGGCTGGTACCGCACCATCGACGGCCAGCTCCAGCTGGTCAGCCAAGAGCAGACCTACGCATACACCGTCGGCAAGCAGGGCGTGCAGACCGTGTACGCCCGCTTCGCCAAGACCTACACCATCACCTACGCCTGGGACAAAAACAACAGCCCCACGGGCTAGACCATTCCGGAAACAGACACCGCAACGGCGGGAACGACTTATCCGCTTTCCCAGGCCTTTGTGCCGCAGCAGACGACAGTTTCCGCCACGGTGAATGGCGTGCCCGGAAATTGGGTCTTCCAGGGCTGGAAGAAGGATGGAAAAGGAGAGGTCCTTGGGGCAGAGATCGCGAACGTCCAAGAGGATATGCACTTGGTCGGCAGCTGGGACTTCATCCCCAACGCACAGTATGACCTGAGCTACTCCATGGGAGACACGGAACACTGCTGGATCCCCAGCGGCGGCCTGGGGAGCATCGCTTCCAGCGAACATTACGCTGGGGACACCGTCACCAGCGCAGCAGCGCCGACGATCCCGGCGGCGGAGAACACCATCCTGGCGGCCAACGGAACGACCTTCCAGGGCACCTGGACATTCCAAGGCTGGAAGCGCAGTGACAACGACAAGATCGTGAACGAAAAGGCCGAGTTTACGATGCCCAACCACGACCTGACCCTGACGGCACAGTGGACCTTTAAGCCCAACACCTACAAAGTAGAGTATAATTAATCTGAACGACGGCACCGGCACGGTACCAGAGGCACACACCAGCTATGCATATACCGAACTGAACGGCAAGGACGGCGCAGAGAAGCCCGACGGCATCCCCTTTGGGGCCAGCCTGACAGTCCAGAACTTTACCGGGACTGCACCAGACGGGACATACTTCGCAGGCTGGGGCTTACATCGGGACGCCAACGCCCTGTATGAGCCTGAGGAATCCGTCAACAACGAGAGCCTGGAAGTAACAACTAGTGGAGAAACGATCACACTCTACGCCATCTACAAAAACATTGGAACGGTCACCGTGGAGTTTGCCGAGAACGATGCGAACAGAGGTTCCGTAGATGTCCGCCAGGGAAGTTTTTCGGAGACCAAAGGAACGCTCAGCGGTGGTGCAGTGCAGTCTGTGGCCACGGCGAAACCGGGCTATCACTTTACCGGCTGGAAATGCGAAATCAACGGGAACACAACGGATACAGGAACCTTAACAGTCTCAGCCAGCCAAGTGCAGGAACTATTTACTGAGAACCCGGAGCAGAGGGTTTTCCGCTTTACCGCACAGTTCGAGCCGAACCAGTTTAACGTTCAGTTTCAGAAAAACGCAGAGGATGCAACAGGGAACATGGCTAGCCAGACCTTCCAGTATGCAGGAACAGAAAACGTTTATCTGAACCCGAACGCTTTTGTCCGCCCCGGTTATCGTTTTCTGGGCTGGTCGGAGACCAGCGGCAAACAAGGCGTTGTGTATGCGGACCAAGCCAAGTTCCAGGGCGTGACCCACTACCAAGGCAATGAGATCATCAACAACGCTACCATCACCCTCTATGCCCAGTGGGAGAAGTTGCTGGACATCACCATTGACTACACCCCCTTCCCGGAGGACTTGGGCAAGGTCACGCTGAACTCGCCGCAGGAAGAAGAACCTTCAGAAGAGGATCTGGTTCCCCACTCCATCTACACGGTTTCCGAAAAAGGCAGCCCGGACCATCAGGTCCATACCTTCCAGGGCGCGACCGCCCAGCCAAAGGACGGCTGTACCTTCAAGGGTTGGTATGACCAGCAGGAGAACCAGTGTTCTAAAGACCTGAGCTTTGTCCCCAAGGCCGGGACAGACAACCTGTATCAAAGCGGGTCCTACGTGGCCGTGTTTGAGGCCCAGCAATACACCCTCCACTTCGATGCCAACGGCGGGGAGGGGACGATGGGGGACCTGACGTACACGCATGGGCAGGACCAGTCTTTGACGAAGTGCGGCTTTACCCGGGCCGGCTATGATTTCCTGGGCTGGGCCACGGCGGCGGACGGCAACGTGGCGTACCACGACCAGCAGAGCCTGTCGATCACGCAGGACACGACGCTTTACGCCGTCTGGAAGCAGCAGCCGAACCAGGGCGGCAGCGGCGGCGGCCACCACAACAGCGGCGGGACCCAGGAGAACCCGGACGAGACGCCGCCCACGACCTTGAACGACACCGATCACTACGCCTACATCGTCGGCTATGAGGACGGGACGATCCGCCCCAACGGGCACATCACGCGGGCAGAGGCCGCGACGGTCTTTTTTCGCCTCCTGACGGACAAGGCCAGAGACGCGAACCTGACCGACCGGAGCCCCTACCCTGACGTGTCGGCCGGGGACTGGTACAACAAGGCCGTCGCCACCCTCTCCCGCATGGGCATCCTGTCCGGGTATGAGGACGGGAGCTTCCGGCCCAACGCCACGGTGACGCGGGCGGAGTTCGCCGCCATGGCGGCCCGGTTCGACACCGAGGCCAAGCCCGTGGACACACCCTTCACCGACCTGACCGGCTGCTGGGCCGCCGACGAGATCGCCAAGGCCTACGGCAAGGGCTGGGTCAACGGCTACGGGGACAATACGTTCCGGCCCAACGGCCCGATCACCCGGGCCGAAGCCGTGACCCTCATCAACCGCGTCCTCCGGCGCCTGCCGGAGACGGACAAGGATCTGCTGCCCGACGAGCGGACCTGGCCGGACAACCCCGAAACGTTTTGGGGCTACCTGGCCCTCCAGGAGGCCAGCAACTCCCACCTCTATGACCGCAAAAGTGATGGCTATGAGACCCAGACCAAGATCCTGCCGTCCAGAGATTGGTCCCAGGAGTTTGAGCAGTAACGAAACACGGTTTCCGCACAAAAGAAGCGTACCCCCATGCCGGCAGGTCCGGGATGGGGGTACGCTTCTTTTTCGGCAAACGCAGAAAACATGCGCTTGCATTTTTGTCTGAATGTCATGTTTTATATTGCCTTTAATACCGCCGGACCAGCTCAACCACCTTGCCGATGATTTGGGCATAGGTGCCGTCGATGGGGGCGTAGTCGGGGTTGGCGGGCAGGAGCCAGACCTCGCCGTTTTTGCGGGAGTAGGTCTTCACCGTGGCCTCGTCCTCAAAGAGGGCCACGACGATCTCTCCGTTCACGGCCTCGCTCTGCCGGCGGACCACCACGATGTCGTCCGGGTGGATGCCCGCACCCAGCATGGACTCCCCCCGCACCCGCAGGGCGAAGAAGTCCTCCGGGTGCCCGCCGGTGGGGTAAGGGATGTATTCCTCGATGCACTGCTCGGCCAGGATGGGTGACCCGGCGGCCACGTTGCCCAGCACGGGGACCTGGTCCGGCCCCGGCACCATTTCATCCTTGGGCAGGGTGATGGAGCGGGTCTTGCCGCCGTCCCAGTGGAGCAGACCCAGGGTGCGGAGATTGTCCAGATGATACTTCACCGTGGACGGCGAGCGCACCCCCACCTGCTGGCCGATCTCCCGCAGGGTGGGGGGATAGCCGTTGGCCTGGGTGGACGCTCGGATGAACTGATAGATCTGTTGCTGTTTGGGGGTGAGGTTGGTCATAGGCGTCGCCCTCCCGCAGGTCGTGAGATCGCAGAGCGATCAAAATAGGATGGACGCATTTTACCATATCCGCCAGGGGAAGTCAAAGGGACGTTCTAAACACAGCGCTGCCTATTTTCCAAACAGATCACTGTGCGTACCCGTCCTGGCCAATGTCAGTACCAATACATCGTCTTCTATCCGGTAGACCAGCAGCCAATCCGGCTGAATATGACACTCACGGTGCCCGGACCAATTCCCTGTGAGAGCATGATCTCTATTTTTCTCTGGGAGAGTCTCTCCGCTGGATAATTTGCGGATGATATCATCAAGAAGGTCAATATTCAAGTGGCGCTTTATCGCTGCTTTATAATCCTTCTTAAATTGATTGGTCCAAATAATGTCCAAGTGCTTCATTCTTT